>LMVO01000047.1 GCA_002287215.1 Methanocorpusculum parvum | reverse complement strand
CTCGGGTCTTTGACCCTCGCTTGTTCACAAATCCGCAGTCGCAGACCTTCGGTTTTGCTCTCCGACTCGGGTCTTTGACCCTCGCTTGTTCACAAATCCGCAGTCGCAGACCTTCGGTTTTGCTCTCCGACTCGGGTCTTTGACCCTCGCTTGTTCACAAATCCGCAGTCGCAGACCTTCGGTTTTGCTCTCCGACTCGGGTCTTTGACCCTCGCTTGTTCACAAATCCGCAGTCGCAGACCTTCGGTTTTGCTCTCCGACTCGGGTCTTTGACCCTCGCTTGTTCACAAATCCGCAGTCGCAAATCAGAGATTTGGCCGCAAGGCAAAAAAAGGCTAAGTTTCCCCAGCAGTTATGCGGATGCGGATTTTGCCATGAATGCTTCGATGATCGCCACGATACCGAATGCAAAGAAGAAGATGCCCGCGATCTCGATGATCGTAAATGCCGAAATGACCGGGTTGATCAGGAACAAAACACCGAGGATAATCCCCAGGATACCGGAAACGGCGAGAAGACCGCGGTTGAACTGAGCGGATTTTCCCATCAACGCAACGGCAAGATCCGTCACTCCGCCGATCAAGGCTGCGGCCGCAAGAACATACATCGCATACACGAGCATGATCCCCGGGAAAATCAGCGTAAGGATACCGAACAGGATCACCAGGACACCGAGAACGACGACCCACCAGGTGCGTTTCGCCTCGCCAAAGAAGGTCGTTCCGGCGGTCAGAAGAGTGATACCCACAAAGATCAGCAGGATCGCAAGAAGGATCTCACTCGCAAACAGAGATGCCAGGGTGAAAACCATCATCAGGATACCGAGAATGATCATCAGTATCCCTTTTGCCAAAAGCGACCCGAAGGTGCTTGCGCACATAGGGCAGGAATTTTCAGTCATATAATGAAAATACATCCGCAAACGTATTAAAACATCGTATACCGTGTTGACATGTATAAATAGTTAGGAGGAGAAACAGTTAACCTATTAGTCTATGTCTCCCGTAGAGATGCACGCAAACGAAGTTCAGCATTACGCATCACCGATCCTTGTCAAGAACCGGCAGTTTTTTGCGACGCTGACAAGCGAACGCCTTATCGTTGAGGGAGGTCCTTCGCCCAGGGAATTCAAGGTCAGCAGCATCCTTTCCGCGGAGCCCTGCAGACTGGAATCCGGCGAACCGGGTCTGAAACTTGTCGTTTCCACCCCGGAAGGACAAAAGGAGATGATCTGGGCGTTTCCCGTAGGGAATGTCTTCAAGGCGGGCGAGCAGCAGGCCTGGCTGGATCAGATCACCGAAGCGGGCGGCGAAAAACCGTTTGCCGAAGGGGGTGCAGGCGAGTCTGCACAGCCCAAAACTGCGGCTCCGCCGCGAAGTCCTGCCCCGGAACTGAAGATCAAACCGGTTGTTCCGGCACCGGACATTCCGGTGAACACCGTCCGCCCGGAGTTCGTCTCCGGTGAGTCGGTCGTGATCGAAACGGCCGGCGTGCGGGTGAAGCGGACTTTTTATACGATATATCTGACCAATATCCGGCTGATCCTCCAGAATACGGCAGGGAAAATCGGGCGGGAGTTTGCGATCGCCGAGCTGATGGATGCCGCGGCGTTCGAGACGGAGGAGGGAGAACCGGCGATCGCTCTTTCCGTCGGATCCCAGACCGGGGCAAAGCAGATGGTTCTGTCGTTTCCAACCGATTCGGCACGGACCGCCTGGATGAGGGAGCTGAAAGAGCGGCTGCCTTCTCACCAGGTGCTGATCTCGGCCGCGCCTGAGCCGGCGGTGGTGACCTGTACGGGGATATTTTCACCTGAAGCGGGTGAGCGTGTGGTTCTTTCGACGGGCGGCGTTAGGATCAAGCGGAATTTTGTTACGCTGCATCTGACGAACACGCGGCTGGTGATCGAGGGGAAGACCTCGATTATGGGAGAGTTTGCGCTGAATACGCTTTGCCGCGCGATCCGTCTTGCAGGCGAGGTGGGAGAGCCGGGTATCGCTCTGCAGATCGCGGGACGTGAGGGGGAGAAGGAGATGCATCTGCTGTTTTCCGGGATGCCGGACCGGGAGCAGTGGATCCAGAAGCTTTCCGAGCTTCTCCCGGAGGAGGAGCCGATGTATGCCCCGGAGTCACGGCAGTATACGGTAACGACGGTGGCGCCGCCTTCCCGGAGGAATTCGCAGGATATGTACTGTCCGGCATGCGGGGCCAGAAATCATGTGGATGATGAGGTGTGCGCTTTGTGCGGGACGCTTCTTCATCGAAATGCGGCGCCGTCAGAATCTTCGGATATTTCCCCGCGCCGGGAGAGACGGGCGAACACAGATCGGCCGGCGAAGCGGGAGCGGCGGGAAAAACCGCCGTATAACGGCGGGCTGATCGGATTTCTGACCCGGCCGTCTGATGCGTATTCGTTTTATCTGCATGAGCGGCCGCAGGATGCTCTTTGGATGTTTTTGTTGTCGGGAGCGTTGTGGGCGGTTGTGTCGGTTTTGATGATCGCGTATGCGGCGCCGGCGGTTTTGCGGATCTCGCCTGAAAATTTCCCGATTTTTTCGGCTCTGCAGACCGATCTGATGCTTCTGGTGCTGTTTATTCTGGTGCTGTATCTGATATGGCTGGCAGCGGTGATGATCCGGGCAGTGGTGACCGGGATCACGGCGCGGGTCTGTGAGCCGGATGTCCGGTTTTCAGAGATAACGGCGATCGTGATGCGGAGCACACTTTCATATGCGGTGATTGGCTGGATCCCGATCCTGGGTATGTTTGCGGCCGGTATCTGGTCGGCGGCGGTGACCTGGAAGGGTCTTGTCGCCGGTCAGGATATGCGGACGGGCCAGGCGGCGGTTTCCGCGTTTCTTGGCCTGATCATTGTGTATGTGCTGCTGTTTGCAGCAGGGTCGATGTAGAGGAGGTACAAAAATGATTCTGAAACGATTGATACTGGTGCTTCTCGCGATGTTCCTGGTAATGGGATGCGCGGGGGCAGTGAGCGCGGAAGGCGAACCGACGATAACGTCTTTTGTTGCCACTCAGGAATCTGGAACATTATCTGTGAGTTTTACTTATAATATTGGAGATGCCACCTCCCTCACAATCAAATATTTTGAGGGTGACACCGAACACCCAATCTCCATTACGAGCGATTCTCAGATTCATCTTTACACCGAATCCAGGAGTTATACTGCGACGCTTAATGCGACAAACGCAAATGGAACTACCCTAAAATCAAGTACTTTCACCGTAGAACCCATTATTGAAGCCTCATTTACTACAAATATTAGCTCAGGAGTCGCTCCGCTGACCGTTCAATTTACGGATACATCCACGGGTTCTCCAAGCGAGTATAATTGGACCTTTGGTTCCGCTGGTACGTCCACCGAAAAGGATCCTACATATACATTCACTACTCCCGGGGAATATGATGTAGTCCTGAATGTGAGTACCGATACAGCATATAGTGTGAGTACACCACAAAGGATAACGGTTACACCCCGCGTAATAACTGATGTTGACATATTTGGTCTCGATGCCCCAGTATCTGGCCAAAGTCCCGATATATCCGCATTTGTATCAAGTACCCCTATTGGAAATGTTAATTTAACACCTGTTGTATCCTGGCAGTTTGCTTCGAATGGAACAGTGGTTTCCGGTACGTTTGCAAATGGCACTATCTATAAAGCAATCGTCACGATCGAGGCAACAAACGATTACAATTTTACTACCTCCACTGGATTTGATGTGGATGACGCCACATCCATATCCCGCGTTCTTGAATCAAATAACCGAATCGTGAACGTCACCTGCATATATCCCGCGACTGATACAGGACTAATAGATATTTCTTCGGTATCTATAACCGGCGTAACTCTGCCAGTTGGAGGAGCAACGAAAAATACCACCAAACCCGCCGTAAGTTCAACACCAAGCGGAGGTATTGCTTCCATTTCCAATATTTCCTGGAAGGACGATTCTGACGGATCCACTGGTGGAACAGTATTTAAGTATGAAACCGTCTATAAGGCAGTGATCACCGTAGATGCTAAAAATGGATATAGATTCACTTCAGGATTAACGGCTACGTTAAACGATAAAACTGCGCTCGTGTCCCTGAATGATGACCGAACATCGGCAACGATCACCTATACATGTACTAAAACAGAAGCAGAAGGAAAAATTCTTCCCGCTATCACCAAATTTACCGTGACGCCGACCTCAGGGACAGCACCTTTGGACGTACGATTCACTATAGCAACAACCAATGCCACGAATGTAACACTGAATTTTGGTGACGGGACAAGCACTACCTCTACAAAGAATGGGTATGTGGACCACACCTATTCTACTGTAGGAAACTTTTATCCAATTTTAACCGCCACGAATACAAACAGCAGCGTTACGGAGACCCTCTCTATTCTGGTGAAGGCTCCGCTCGCTACTTCAACCCCGACCCAGACCGCGGCGGTGAAATCTCTGACGACATCATCCGCCGAGACAGGCAATATGAGCATGATCCCGGCTCCTCTTGACATCATCAAAGAGTTCATGCATCTCTTCTACAGCATCTTCGATCCGGCAAATTATCTCTTTGCCGTGAACGAGAGCGGAAATACAAGCTGAACGCGGGCGTCCTGACAGCGGCAAAACAAAAATACCTGCCCGGACGGATCCCTCTTTTTTCCCGACCCTGCGCAAATATCTTCAGCCGCACACCTCTCTTCGTCTCCTCCCCTTCCTTACTCTGCTCCCATCCCGAACAGAGAGTTACATAACCCAAAACCGCGAATAGTACCTGCAAGAAATACAATGATCCAGATAAAGCTTCCAGAAGAGGAGATCGCCGGCGTCCCTCTCAAAAATCACATGCTCCTTGCAGCAGGGATCCTCGGGACCACCGGCGCATCATTAAAACGAATGCTCGCTCTCGGTGCAGGCGGCGTCGTCACAAAATCCATCGGCCCAAACCCCATTCCCGGTCATCACGGTCCGGCCCTCATCCCGGTCGACTGCGGACTCATCAATGCCATGGGACTGCCAAACCCGTCCAAAGACTTCGTCGAAGAGATCTCCCCCCTTAAGGGCGAACCGGTCGTAGTAAGTATTTTCGGCGGCACTCCAGCCGAGTTCGGCGAAGTCGCATCCTGGTTTTCCAATGCCGCCGCATTCGAACTGAACCTCTCCTGTCCCCACGCGGAAGGATACGGCGCCGCCATCGGCGTCGACCCGCGGATCGTACAGGAATGCACCGAGATCGTCAAAACATACAATAAACCCGTCTGGGTCAAACTCACCCCCAACGTAACCGATATCAAAATGATTGGAAAAGCTGCAGAAAAAGGCGGAGCCGACGCGTTAGTCGCAATAAACACCGTCAAAGCAATGAGGATATCCACCGAACTTTGCCGCCCTGTTCTCGGCAACGTCTTTGGCGGGCTCTCCGGCAAAGCGGTCTTCCCGATCGCCGTTCGAAGCGTCTATGACCTTTACGAAGCCGTCGGCATCCCGATCATCGGCTGCGGCGGGATAACGACTGCAGACAATGTCGTCGAAATGATGATGGCTGGCGCCTCCGCCGTCGAGATCGGCAGCGCGATCTACGACTCGGTCAATGTATTCTCCGAAATCGCGGCCGATCTTTACGCCGAAGACGGAATACCCGCCGAAGAGATCGTGGGGTGCGCCCATGTCTGAGATGCCTGAGGTCGTGACGATCACAACAGTCGTCGATGAAACGCCCACCGTCAAAACGTTCGTCTTTGACAAACTCTTTGCATTCCGCCCCGGTCAGTTCTGCATGGTCTGGATCCCGGGAGTCGACGAGATCCCGATGGCATTTTCTGCCGCGAACTCCATAACCGTCATGAAAGTCGGGGATGCCACACAAGCGCTCTTCTCCCTCAAAGCCGGCGACAAACTTGGGATCCGCGGCCCGTTCGGGAACGGATTTTCCCCGAGCGGAAAAGTGCTTGCCGTTGCCGGCGGAATCGGGGTCACCCCGCTCTTTACGCTGGCGGCGTCCGGAGAAGTCGACACCTTCATTCTCGGGGCACGGACCAAAGAAGAGCTCGTCTTTGCCGAGGACCTCGAAAAAGTCAGCGATCTAAAAATCGCCACAGATGACGGAACATACGGATTCCACGGATTTGTCACCGGGATCATCGATCAGATCGATATAACATCATATGACACGATCTGTGTCTGCGGTCCCGAGATGATGATGAAAGGCGTTCTTGACCGTCTGGTGGCAAAAGGGATCGAAAACCGCGGCCAGTTCTCGATGCACCGGTACATGAAATGTGCGGTCGGGGTCTGCGGGTCCTGCTGTATGGATGACCACGGACTCAGAGTCTGCAAAGACGGGCCGGTTTTCACCGGAGATCTGATAAAATCCGGCGAGTTTGCGCATCACCACCGCGGACCAAGCGGGAGGAAAGAGTAATGAAATCAGAAGTACAAGTCATCACCTGCCCAAAATGCGGGTCAAAACAGGAGTTCACCCTCTACAGAAGTATCAATGCCGCAAACCACGACATTCGCGAGAAGTTCCTCGACGGATCCCTTACGATGCTCGTCTGCGACAACTGCGGTTTTTCCGGGGCTGTTGAATATCCCCTCCTCTATCATGATCTGAATGAAAAGTTCTCCCTCTATTTCCAGCCGGATTCAACTGAGCGGACGATCAGTCTCCCAAATGTTTTGCCAGCTCATCTTCTATCTGAGATCCGGATGAGACTTGTCCACACGCAGGACGATATGCGCGAGAAGATCTTTATCTTCCGCGACAAGCTGGATGACCGGATCATCGAACTCGTAAAAGATTCGATCCTGAAAGAGATGGAGGCAAAAAAGGAGAAGATCATCCCCGACGCTCTCTATTACGCCGAGGACCGTTTCGCCTGCGAAGGCAGGTCGCTGATCTTTGTCCCCCGTCTCGGGACCGAGTATCTCGATCCGATCAAGATCCCGTTTGAGACTTATGAGAAGATCAAGATGCTTATGCATGTGATCTGGGAACGTCCCGTGGAAGGCTACAGCGTCGTCGATAAAGAGTGGATCCGCGTATGATCACCGATGAAGATGTTGTGGTCTGTCCGGTCTGCGGGCATGAACAGACGATCACGATCTGTCCGTCGGTGAACGTGACGACCGATCCGGAGATGCGCGAGAAGGTGCTGACCGGGGAGCTGTTTGAGTTCAGCTGTGATGAATGCAGTTTTGCCGGATATGCCGGCTACCCGTTCGTGTATGAAGATAAGGAGACGAACGGCGGATTTCTGATCTATCTTGAACCGGATTGTGAGGATCGCGAGGTCGGTATCGAAGGAGATATCGCCGATCAGGTGATCTATCACGAACGACCGATGAGGCTTGTTGCGGATATGAATGCGCTGAAGGAGAAGATCTTCATCTTCGAAGCAGGACTGGATGACCGCGTGGTTGAGCTGTTTAAGGTCTTAACGCTTGCAAAGATGCGGGACGATGATCCGGAAAAGATCCCGGATGAGCTGAAGTTCACGAAGCGCGATGTGGTCGACGGCGAGGAGGTGCTGGTGTTTACGGCGTTCCGCGATGAGGAGCTTATGGGGACCCTGGAGCTGCCGTATGCTTTGTATCAGACATGCGTCCTCACCGGAGAGCCGATCTGGGATGTGCCGATAACAGAGTGCGCGGCGGTCGATTCAAAGTGGATCCTGGAACGTCTTGGCGATCAGGACGGTTCAGACGAGGAAACCGTCTGATTTTTTACAGACTGATTGGGATAACCCTTTCTGTTTTTTAGATGAGGGTCCGGTTTTTTCCAAAAAAAGTATGGCATTCGCTGCATTCATTGTCATGCAGCGAGATGATCCCGTCACATTTTTGACAGGTCCATTTTTCCGTTCGGCCGCAAGAAATGCGTCAAGTCCCTGGTCCCTTGCCAGGATGCTGTTTTCGATCAGACTTTCAGCGTATCGATCCCGATAGCGTTTATCCATTTTATATAGCAGGCTGCAGGGAAAATTTTCGCAGGAAAAACAGTAATGGAGGCCTTTTTGCCGGAGGCATGCCAGTATCCTGCAGTTTTTGGAGCCTTCGGTTTTTCTGTCCGCATCCATGAGGCATCCGCCGCAGGATTTTTTTGGCAGACAATGCCTGCAGCAGACCATACAGTTCATCCCGCAGGGGGCAAACATAGCTTGTGGAATTCTGTCAGGCATTTTCATGTACCGCACACCGCACAAGAAAATAGTATTTTTCAGCAGATACATAAAACCATCGTATGCCCCTCTGGTTTCTGGGTATATTAATATAGAATACGGGTGTTTGATTGTGAATATGACATGACTGAAAATATGCACTATTATAATAGTGTGTTTTCAGGGTCGTGAACGCCAAAACCCATTCCCGCTTGTGTCCTTTCTCTATTCTGGGAAATACGCGTCCGGCCCGGGCTGAATGATCAGATGATCTGCGTGAAAATACCGGCCGCCTGAAAGAATACAACAGAAAACTGCGGGTCGAAAAAACGAATGCCTGTTCCTTCACCGCCGCTAAATGGTTATAGGAACAGGCATTAATTTATAGGCTTTGCCAAGGGAAAAAGAAATCGAAAAGAGCACGTCCGCGGAATCTAGGCCGCCTCTTTTTTTCTATAGCATCCAAGCTCTTTCACCCCGGTGATCTCCTTCAGTTCGGTGATCGTCTCCTGCCATCCCCGGTTCGTTTCGAAATCGATGAAAAAGACATATCTGCCGATCCCTTCCTTCGACGGGCGTGACTCGATACGTGTCAGATTGATCCCTCTTCGCGCAAAGATCCCCAGGATCCCGTATAAAAGACCCGGCCGGTTCTCTCTTGGGATGATAACGACACTGCATTTTTCCAAATCGTTTGGCTTTGAAACGCCGGCTGTTATCTCAAGAAACCGGGTGGTGTTGTTCTGCGCGTTCTGAATATCTTTTTTCAGGATCGAAAGGCCGTACAATTTTGCGGCGCTTTCCGTTGTTACGGCCGCAGAGCCTTGCACCGATGCCGCCTCTTTTGCGCTTTGGGCGTTGCTGCTCGTATGGATCAGGGAGATATTTTTCAGACTGCGCAGAAAGACGCTGCACTGTTCATGCGACTGGGGGTGGGTGTAGATGACCGATATCTCATCCGTCCCGTATCTTGATACGAAAAAGTGCCGTATCGGCATGTAATATTCTGCGGTGATACTGCATTCTGTCTGCAAAAGACCGTCCAGGGTCTCCCCGACGCCGCCCGCCTCGCTGTTTTCTACAGGAACGATGCCCCGGATATTTTTCTCGAGAACCGCGGTGAAAACGTCCCGTATCGTCGGATAGAGAAGTATCTCTTCATGTTCTTCCCTGATTTTTTCGGCAAGTTCACAGGAGAACGTGCCTTTCGGGCCTAGTACTGCTAATGTCATTTCATCTTCACCAGAGTTTCGATCAGTCTGTCCGTCTCTTCAGCCGCTTGGGGGATATAGGATCTGAATGCCTCACTGTTCTCCGTAAAGAACGCGGCGAACTTCTCCGGATCCTTTGATTCGACGATCGTTTTCAGCGAGGCGACCGAATCTGCGAGGGTTTCAAGGACGCCTGCCGTTTCCGGGTTCATCTGCAGGATGTCTGCATAGAGTGAAGGATCCTGTCCGAGTATCCTTCCGACCAGGCCGAGTTCGATCCGGTACACCGGGCTCATCACCGGAAGGATTGCCTCCAGCGGGATGCCGGTGTTTTTTATCGTCTCGGCGACGGACAGGGTCGTAAAGTGTACAAGACCCTGGACGATGCTCATGATTTTGTCATGCTCCTTTGGATCCATCGGACAAACCTTGGCCCCTTCGCTCGTAAATATCTGATAGAGCATCTCCCGGGTTTTTTCCTCACATCTGGCGGGCGATGCGGCGATCGTCTGACCGAAGATCGTGGAGACCGAAGGGCCGAACATCGGGTGGAGGCCGATGACCTGCGCTTTGGATCTCAGCATCGCTTCGACCGGAGCGGTTTTTATGGAGGTGAGATCACAGAACACCTGCTCTTCGCTGAGAAGCAGGGCGATCTCTTCGATCACCCGGACCGTGTCGCGGATCGGAACAGAGACGATGACAATATCGCAGGTCAAGGCGATATCCTCATTTGAGACGGGCGTTTTTCTTCCGGAACATAGTACCTCATATCCCGCCCTCTCGAAGACAGCCGAGAACAACCGTCCCATGCCGCCGAATCCCCCGATTATTCCGACGGTATCCTTTCGGATCATCTTCTTTTCTCCTGCGGCTGGTTCCATATCCTGCATTCCTGATGATTTTCCGGTTCGTTTTCTCTGTCTTCAATCCTCGGCGAGCAGGATCTCGATCGCTTCTTCTGCAGTTCTGCGTTCATGGACGATCATCGCGGCGGCTCTGACGAATCGGTCCGGGTATTTGTGCTGGAATGCGTTTCGCCCGATCGATACGCCGGCAGCGCCGCCTTCCATCGCCCCTTCGATCAGCTGCATGGTCGCCAGATCGCTCATTTTCGAGCCGCCGGCGATAACTACGGGTACATGGCATCCTTCGGTGACTTCCCTGAATGAATCCGGGTCTCCGGTGTAGACGGTTTTGACGATGTCTGCCCCAAGTTCTGATCCGACCCGGGCCGCGAGTTTGACGGCTTCCTGCATGTTCTCGGATCTGATGTCTTTTCCCCGGGGATACATCATCGCAAGAAGCGGCATTCCCCATTCGATACACTCGATCGCGACCCGCCCAAGGTCGCCAAGCATGTTTGCTTCATTCTCGGCGCCGATATTTACATGCATGGATACGCCGTCTGCTCCCATTTTCAGGGCATTCTGCACGCTGTTGACCAGGACTTTGTTGTTCGGATCGGGTCCCAGATCCGTGCTTGCGGATAGATGCAGGATCAATCCGATGTCAGGGCCGCCTTTCCGGTGACCGTGCAGCGCGAGTCCCATATGGCCGATTACTGCGTTGGCTCCGCCTTTTGCGACCAGATCGACCGATCGTTCCAGATCGATCAATCCGGGGATAGGTCCGCTGGATACGCCGTGGTCCATTGGAACGATGACGGTCGTTCCGGTGTCTCTTTTCATGATTCTTTCGAGTCTGATCTCTTTTCCTCTCATTGTTTTCTCCTCCGTGGTTTTTTTATTCAGGTGATTTGGTAAAAATCCGGTATTCACTGCACCAGAGGAGTTCCCGATAAAAGGCTTGAGTTATTTTATGGAGATCTGTTCTGGTGCAGTTTGACTACTGTCTAAACCAGAATACATAGCTAATGCTGAAAATAACAGCAATGCTGACGTATACAGATACTAGGCCGTCTGCAATCACAGACAGGATATTTTCAAAAGATGCATTGTGCGATGTGCTCAGTACAGAGCTTCTGCTGGCTGCGATCCCTCGCTTTGCCGGCAGACATCCGTCACACATACCAGTACCATTTCACGTGATGGGTAATAAAACCATGTGCCGGAGACAGAAACCGGCCGATGAAAGCCGTAAAAAAAGTGGAGGGGAGATTCAGTTCTTTTTGAACTGGGGCATCATTGCACGGAGTTCTGATCCGACTTCCTCGATCAGATGCTCTTCGTCAGCACGGGTAAGTGCGTTGAAGACCGGTCTGTTGACCATGTTTTCAAGGATCCATTCTTTGGCAAATTCGCCGGACTGGATCTCGTAGAGGATCTCGCGCATTGCTTCGTAGGATTCTTCGCCGATCACGCGGGGTCCGCGGGTGATGTCGCCGTACTGTGCGGTGTTGGAAATCGCTTCACGCATTTTGGTGAATCCGCCTTCGTAGATCAGGTCGACGATGAGCTTCATCTCGTGCAGAACTTCCAGGTATGCCATCTCAGGCGCGTATCCTGCATCGACGAGGGTGTCGAATCCGGCTTTGATGAGGGAGGTGACTCCTCCGCAGAGAACTGCCTGTTCACCGAACAGGTCGGTTTCGGTCTCTTCTCTGAAGGTCGTTTCAAGGACGACGGCTCTGGTCGCGCCGATTCCTTTTGCATAGGCAAGAGCGAATTTCTTTGCGTTTCCGGTGTGGTCCTGCTCGATCGCAATGAGTGCGGGGACTCCTTTTCCTTCTTCGTAGGTTCTTCTGACCATGTGGCCGGGACCTTTGGGTGCGACCATGATGACATCGACATTTGCCGGAGGAACGATCTGCCCGAAGTGGATGTTGAATCCGTGGGAGAACATGAGGCATTTGTTCTCTGTGAGGTAGGGCATGATCTCGGCTTTGTAGACTGCCGCCTGGGTCTCGTCGGGGACGAGGATCATGATGACATCTGCTTTCTTTGCAGCTTCGGCGACATCGTAGGTCGCAAACCCGTCTTTCTTTGCGAGATCTCTGCTCTTTCCTGCTCTGATCCCGATGATGACGTTAAGGCCGCTGTCTTTCAGATTCAGTGACTGACCTCTTCCCTGTGATCCGTAGCCTATAACTGCGATCGTTTTTCCTGAGAGATCTTTCAGGTCCGCATCCGTTTCATGATATTTTTCCATCATTTTTTTCCTTCCTTTTTTGGTAAATACTGTGTAGTTTAACCTTCTTATGATTAAATAGTTTATCTGTCGAATCCGCCTGAACGGTACACGACATTGAGGGCATTCACCATCGCCTCGGCGGATGCGATCACGATGTCACTGTTTGAAGCAGCTGCATCAAAGATCCTGCCTTTCTCGTCCTCAACTTCGATGGTGACACAGCCCAGAGCATCGCTCCCTCCTGATATCGCCTCGATTTGAAAGCTTTTCAACTGAACTTTTCCCGGCGCGATCGCTAAAAGCGCTTTCATTGCCGCATCCACCGGCCCGTCACCCGTTCTTGAGCAGGTTTTGTTTTCCCCGTGGACCACGACCCGTACGCTTGCCGTCGGGATCGCATGGCTGCCGGTGAATACCGAAATGTCATCCAGCTCGATCATTTTTTTGTCATTATGACTGCCGGTGATGCTTTTTGCGATCTCGAACAGATCGAACTCGGTTACTTTTCGTCCGCGTCCGGAGATCTCCTTGACCTTTGCGACGATCATGTCCAGCTCCGGGTCGGACGGATTTACGTTTACGTCTTCCAGCATCTGCCGGACGGCATGTTTTCCAACATGCTTTCCAAGCTTCAGGCGTCTTCGGTGACCCACCATTTCGGGCATCATGATGCCGGGTTCAAATGTTCCCGGGTTTGCCATTACGCCGTGGGAGTGGATCCCGCTTTCGTGCGAGAATGCATTGTCGCCCACTACCGGCTGGACAGGGAGTACGGCGATCCGGGAAAATCTGGAGACCAGTCTTGATGTCTCGACCAGTTTTTCTGTCTGAATGTTGGTCTCCATTCCATAGATCGATTTCAGGATCATGACCGTCTGTGCGAGATCGGCATTTCCCGCACGTTCGCCGATACCGTTTACGGTGACCTGGATCTGATCTGCTCCGCCTTCTACCGCGGCGATCGTGTTTGCGGTCGCCAGACCGAAATCGTTGTGACAATGCACGTCGATTCTGCATTTGACGTTTTCCCGGATCATCGCGACGAGGGGTTTCATCATCGACGGAGTGCTTACCCCGACGGTGTCGGGAATGTTGATGATCGTCACGCCGGCTTCATCTGCTGCTTTACAGACTTCGATCAGCTCTGACGGTTTTGTTCTGGTCGCATCCATCGGTGAGAACATCACAATATCGCACTTTGAACGTGCATATGTAATGATCTCGCGGGTAATGGCCAGGACTTCGGCATGACTTTTTTTGATGGTATAGGTTCTCTGGATCTCAGATGTAGGAATAAACACATGGACCATATCAACGCCGGCCTCGATACAACGATCTACATCCGCTTTTACTGAGCGTGCGAGTCCGCAGATCTTGGGGCGGATACCCTCTTCAGCACAGATCCTCCTGACCGTTTCAAATTCGACATCCGAAGATGCCGGAAAGCCAGCTTCGATCACATCAACGCCGATGTCGGACAGCTGATGCGCAATTTCAATCTTCTGCTCCAGTGTGAATGATACACCGGGAGTCTGTTCACCATCACGAAGGGTGGTGTCTAAAATAGTCACTCGTCTATTCGTGTTGACTGTACTTTCATTGCAATAGAATGCAATCCGCCACTTTCGCAGTGACTGCTCCGATCCCATCTTCCTGAGACATACCACATATCAACGCACCGCGATTATATAATACTTTCTTTTCAGCACTGAAAAACAGCCCCCATATTGCGTATTCTGCGCTATTCGTAAAAAATCATAGTTGGGGGCGCGGATTTCTGCTGATTTTCCAAAACTTATATATACCAATCGAAGTTAGACTATCTAACCGGAGTTTAATCCCATGAGTGATTGTTTTATTTGGCTATAAAAACATCCGTTTCCTAGACACGACCCTTCGTGACGGGGAACAGACGCCGGGCGTCTCTCTGACACCCGTACAGAAACTGAAAATCGCAGAAGAACTTTCCGCAATCGGCGTGAATGTGATCGAGGCTGGATCCGCGGTCGCATCCGAAGGCGAAAGAGAGGCTATAAAGCTGATATCTGATGCGGGACTCAACGCAGAGATCTGCACATATGCGCGGGCCAAGACCGAAGATATCGATCTTGCCGTGAAATGCGGTGTGGATTCGGTGCATCTTGTCGTTCCGGTTTCTGACCTTCATATAACCAAAAAACTCGGGAAAACCCGCGAAGAAGTCTATGTAATGGCAATGGAATCCGTTGCATATGCCAAAGAGAGAGGGCTTACTGTCGAACTCTCGGGCGAGGATTCTTCAAGGGCAGATCAGGAATATCTGGCCCGGCTTTTTAGAGATGGAGTAGCACACGGAGCTGACAGGCTTTGTTTCTGTGATACCGTCGGGCTGTTAACGCCTGAAAGGACCGCAGAGGTCATTCCGCCTTTATGCTTCGCACCTCTGAGCATCCATTGTCACAATGACCTTGGACTGGCTCTTTCAAATACCATCGCGGCGTTACGATCAGGAGCGACCTGTGCCCACACGACCATCAACGGGATGGGAGAACGTGCAGGAAACGTGCCCTTCGAAGAGGTCGTGATGGTGCTTGAAAAGCTGTACGGCTATGATACCGGGATCGATACGACCAAGATCTATGCACTCTCGACCCTCGTATCCCAGCTGACAAAGATCCCGCTCGCAGCCAATAAACCGATCGTCGGCGGAATGGCATTCACGCATGAAAGCGGGATCCATGCGCACGGACTTATGCGGGATCCGACAACCTACGAACCGATGTCGCCGGAAACGGTCGGAAGAAAACGAAGGATCGTTCTTGGAAAACATTCAGGATCCGCATCGGTCCAGTCGGCTCTTAAAGAGCTCGGGTATGAACCTGGAGAAAAACATCTTGCCGAGATCGTGGCGCGAGTCAAAAAAGTCGGTGATATGGGCATGAAAGTGACCGATGCCGATGTTATGGCGATCGCAGATTCGGTGATGCTTCTGGAATGCAAGCCGGTGATCAGCCTTAAACAGTTTACGGTCGTGAGCGGCAGTAACGCCATTCCAACGGCTTCGGCAACGATGGTCGTAAACGGGACGAAAGTAACCGGCGCAGCTACCGGAACAGGTCCGGTAGATGCGACCGTCAAAGTCCTCCAGCAGTCGGTCGCCCAGTTCGGCGACATCACGCTTGAGGAGTACCATGTGGATGCGATCAACGGCGGAACGGATGCTTTGGTCGACGTAACGGTGAAACTGAGAAAAGACGGGAGGGTTTTGACTTCCCGGGGTGCCAGAACAGATATAATTGAGGCAAGTGTCGAGGCGGTAATAGCAGGCATGAATAGATTACTGAGAGATGAGAATGAAAACAGGCGCAGCAATACTGATTGAAAGTTTAAAAGAAGAGGGTGTTGAAATCATATTCGGCTATCCGGGAGGCGCTGTCCTCCCGATATACGACGAGCTCTATGATGCACAGGTAACGCATATCCTTGTCAGACATGAACAGGCAGCCGTTCATGCGGCGGACGGATATGCCCGGGCCAGCGGACGCGTCGGTGTTTGTCTTTCGACATCCGGTCCGGGAGCCTGCAATCTCATTTCAGGTATTGCCACGGCTAACATGGATTCGGTGCCGATCGTTGCACTTACCGGTCAGGTTCCAACGGGAATGCTCGGAAATGATGCATTCCAGGAGTCTGACATCACCGGAATAACGCTGCCGATCACCAAACACAACTATCTGGTAAAAGATGCCCGCGATATCAAAATGACGGTAAAGTCCGCGTTTTATATCGCTGGAACAGGACGAAACGGCCCGGTCCTCATCGATCTGCCCAAAGATGTTCTGACGGCGAAAGTTGCCGCGGAAGAAGTTCTCTCCGGTGAGCCTGAACTCAGAGGATACAAGCCGACATTAAAGGGGCACGCCAAACAGATCAAAAAGGCCCTTGACCTGATCCTGAGCGCGAAAAAACCTGTCATCTATGCAGGCGGCGGCGTCATCGCAGCCGAAGCGTCGGAGGAACTGATCAGGACTGCCGAGCTCTTCTGCCTCCCGGTCACGACGACCCTGATGGGTCTTGGAGCGATCCCTGCGGATCATCCGTTAAATCTGGGAATGCTCGGGATGCACGGGACAGAATATGCAAATTACGCCGTATCCGAGACCGATCTCCTTATCGCGGTCGGCGCAAGGTTCGATGACCGTGTCACCGGAAAGCTGAGCCATTTCGCTCCGCATGCAAAAATCATCCATATCGACATCGATCCCGCCGAGATCGGGAAAAATGTCAATCCCGACGTGCCGATCGTGGGCGATGCCAAATCGGTTCTTGCCGACATGATCTGTATGGCGGAGAATAAAGGTTGTATCTCTGAACCCTGGCTGGAACAGGTGAAATTATGGCGGAAAAACCATCCGTTACGGGTCGTAAACGACGGGAAAGTCCATCCGCAGAATATCATCCGCAAGCTCTCCGAGCTCCTTGACGGCGGCGGGATAATTGTGAGTGAGGTCGGTCAGAACCAGATGTGGGCCGCCCAGCACTACGGATTTACCCGACCCCGCCAGTGGATCAGCTCGGGCGGTCTTGGAACGATGGGGTACGGATTCCCGGCTGCGATAGGGGCCTGGTTTGCGAAGCCTGAAGAAACGGTCGTTGTGATCGCCGGTGACGGAAGTTTCCAGATGAACATCCAGGAACTTGCCACCGTTGCGCAGTACAAGATCCCCGTCAAGATCGTGATCCTGAACAACATGTATCTCGGCATGGTCAGACAGTGGCAGGAACTCTTCTACGACAGAAGATACTCCTACACGGAACTGCCGCCCGTGGACTTTGTCGGGATCGCAAAAGCATACGGGATCGAGGGAATGCGGGTTGATTCTGTTGATCAGATCGACGAGGCTCTCAGAACCGCGTTAATGTATGACGGCCCGTATCTCCTGGATTTCCAGATCGAACGGGAAGAGAATGTCTTTCCCATGGTCCCGGCAGGTGCTGCGATCAGTGAGATGATCGGAAAACATAATCACAACGGAGGATCCGAGTCATGAAACAGCATATCATCAGCGTCCTTGTCGAGAACAAGGCCGGCGTTCTCGCACGGGTTTCCGGTCTCTTCTCACGACGAGGATTCAACATCGAAAGTCTTGCGGTCGGGACCTGTGAAACACCGGGTATGAGCCGGATCACGATCGTTGTCATCGGTGACGAAATGCACATCGAACAGGTCAAAAAACAGCTCAATAAGCTGATCGATGTCATAAAGATTACGGATATCACGGAAAAAGAGCATGTCGAGCGCGAGCTCGCACTGATAAAAGTCCATGCCGAGCCGGGACTCCAGCGTTCCGAGGTCATGCAGGTCGCCGATATATTTCGCGCAAAGATCATCGATGTCGGCCCGCAGACCCTTGTTCTTGAGATCACCGGGGACCCGGAAAAGATCTTTGCTCTGGAATCTCTCCTGCGTCCCTACGGCGTATTGGAACTCGTCCGGACCGGCAGGGTCGCTTTGCAGCGTGGATCTTCCGGGTCGTGTCTGAGTAAAAAAGAATGATTTTAGATAAAAAAAATAAGAAAGTGATGTAAATGGGATTGACCATAACTGAAAAAATCTTCTCCGCCCACTGCAAAAAAGAATGCAGAGCAGGAGATGTAATAATGGCGCCGGTCGACGGTGCGATGATACATGATATCACAGGCCCTCTTGCGATCAATGTAATGAAAGATATGGGTGGGGGCAGTGTCTTTGATCCGAAAAAAGTCATCATGCTCTTCGACCATCAGATCCCTGCTGATTCCATCAGCGCAGCAGAAAATCATGTGATGATGAGAACGTTTGCCCGTGAACAGGGCATCCACAACTACGACATAAAAGAGGGGGTCTGTCACCAGGTCGTTCCCGAGAAGGGACGCGTAAAACCCGGCGATATCGTCGTCGGGTCGGATTCCCATACCTGTGCGTACGGCGCTCTTGGTGCATTTTCGACAGGTATCGGCTCGACTGATATGGCATACGTCCTGAAGTTCGGCGAACTCTACTTCAGAGTTCCGGAAACCATCCGGATCAATGCAAACGGGAAGTTCCAGGATCGGGTCGGTCCCAAGGATCTTATCCTGACCCTTGCCGGCGATATCGGCGCGGACGGCGCGACCTATCGGGCTCTTGAATTCTGCGGGAACGCATTCTCCGACATGGACATTCCCGGAAGGATGACCTGTGCAAATATGGCCATCGAGATGGGAGCAAAGGCAGGCATCGTTCCGCCGGATGAAAAGACCTGGGAGTATCTGCGGGGAAGAACGGACTGCACGCCGTTTTCACTCGCGAGCGATGAGGATGCAAAATTCTTTGAGACACGAGATTATGATGTCTCCAAGATCAATCCGAAGATCGCCGTCCCGCATAATGTCGACAATGTCGTCGATGTCACCGAAGTCGCCGGCAAACCGGTCGATCAGGTCTTCATCGGGTCATGCACGAACGGCAGATATGAGGATTTTGCTCGTGCTGCCGAAGTATTAGGCGACAATGTCTTCTCAGAAGATGTTCGCGTGATCATGGTCCCGGCATCCAAAGCAGAATACATGAAAGTCCTGAAAGCAGGACTTATCGAAAAGTTCGTCGAAGCAGGGGCACTGGTTGAAGCGCCGTGCTGCGGTCCGTGTATGGGCGGAGCTTTCGGGCTTTTAGCTCCCGGCGAGGTTTCCCTCTCGACATCGAACCGTAACTTCCGGGGAAGACAGGGAAGTGCCGAGAGTTTCGTGTATCTTTCCTCGCCTGAAACGGCGGCTGCCAGCGCGATCACCGGCGTGATCACCGACCCGAGGGAGGTCTGAATCATGGGAAGAGCATGGAAATTCGGTAACGACATCGACACCGACGCGATAATCCCGGGCCGGTTCCTGACGATCTACGATCCAAAAGAGCTTGCATCGCATGCTTTCGAAGGCACGCGCAGAGAATTCTCCAAGGAGGCAAAGGACGGCGATGTGATCGTTGCCGGCAGGAATTTCGGCTGCGGGTCATCGCGCGAGCATGCCCCTCTCGCACTGAAAGGAGCCGGCATCGAATTTGTCGTTGCAAAATCGTTTGCCAGGATCTTTTACCGGAATGCGATAAACACCGGTGTTTTACCGCTCGTTTGTCCGGATACGGACAAAATTGCCGACGGAGCCGAGGTTTTCGTGAACCTCAAGGAGGCATACATCGAAGCGGACAAAAAGACGTATCCGCTTGAACCGATCCCGGTGTTTATGATGAGAATAGTTGAGGCCGGCGGCCTTGTTGAATACGCAAAAATGCGAGGAAATAAATGACAACATATAATGCGGCATGTATGCCGGGTGACGGTATTGGTCCTGAGATCATTGCCGAAGGAAGAAAAGTACTGGATGCTGCCGGTGAGAAGTTCGGGTTCGATATCAACTGGACCGATTTCGATACGGGAGCTGAAAAGTATCTGCAGACAGGAGAGCTGATCTCGGAGGATGAGTTAAAAGAGCTTGGAAAATTCCCGGCGATCTACTTCGGCGCTATCGGTGATGACCGGGTCAAACCGGGAATCCTGGAGAAAGGCATCCTGCTTGCGATCAGATTTTACTTCGATCAGTATGTGAATCTTCGCCCAATTAAACTCCTGAAGGGAGTCGAGACCCCCCTCGCAAATAAGAAGCCCGAGGACATCGACTTTGTCGTTGTCCGGGAAAACACCGAGGACTTTTATGTGGGTATCGGTTCACGTGCAAAGGCAGGAAAACAGCGGGATCATCTGGAAGTCATCCGCGATCTTTACTCGGTGAAGTTCGGGATCGATGTGGAGACCGATTCGGATGAACTTGCGTACCAGATCGGCGTTGTCAGCCGAGAGGGTTCGAAGCGCGTGATGGAGTATGCATTCGATCTTGCGCAAAAGCGGGAAAAGAAACTGACGTCTGTCGATAAGGCGAACGTGTTAACGGACGTCTACGGACTCTGGCGTGAAGTGTTCGAGGAGACGAAGAAGGGCTACCCGAACGTGACAACCGAATACAACTTCGTTGACGCGGTCACGATGTGGTTTGTGAAAAATCCGGAATGGTTCGATGTCGTCGTCACCCCAAACATGTTTGGGGACATCATCACCGATCTCGGTGCGATGATCCAGGGAGGCCTCGGTCTTGCTCCGGGGGGAAACATCAACCCGAAGGGGACGTCAATGTTCGAACCCATCCACGGATCTGCACCGAAGTATAAAGGAAAGAATGTGGCAAATCCGCTTGCAACGATCTGGTCCGGCTCACTTCTGCTGGATTCGCTTGGGGAACACGCTGCGGCATCGGCCGTGGTCAGCTCGATCGAGCATTCGATCCTTGCAAAGGCGGTCACAAAAGATATGGGCGGATCAATGCATACGTCGGATATCGGCGACTGGATCGCGAAGGATATTCTGAGAGGATAATTCGGAAAAGAAAAAAATGCGGGGGGAGAGCTGAGTTTCCCTTCGCTCTGTTTTTTTTCAGCGCGTGATCCCGAGCTTTTTCATATCCTCCGGCACCGTCGTGTTCGGCTGCACGCCAAACTCCTTCACGAGCATGTTCAGCACATCAGGCGACAAACATGCCGGCAGATTCGGTCCGATCATAATGTTCTTGATGCCCAGAGCCAGCAGTACCAAAAACACCAGGATCGCCT
This sequence comes from Methanocorpusculum parvum, assembly GCA_002287215.1. Classification (GTDB taxonomy): domain Archaea; phylum Halobacteriota; class Methanomicrobia; order Methanomicrobiales; family Methanocorpusculaceae; genus Methanocorpusculum; species Methanocorpusculum parvum. The sequence goes on along the minus strand of LMVO01000047.1, from coordinate 50,958 downwards.
TCTGCTCATACCACGCGATATTGAACGAAAGCGGCAGCTCACCCACTTCGACACCCAAAGCCTTCGCCAGCTCCTGAGCGATCACCACGAGCGAATACGAATCATTACACTGTCCGGCATCTAGCACCCGGGGGATCCCCTCGATATCGCCGAGACCAAGACGGTTATACCGGTACTTCGCGCACCCTGCCGTAAGAATGATCACATCCTTCGGCAAAGCCTTCGCAAACTCCGTGTAATATGCCCGCTCCTTGTGCCGGCCGTCGCATCCCGCCATCACCACGAAGTGCTTGATCTTCCCCCGCTTCACCAGATCAAGAACTTTCGGGGCAAGAGCAAGTACCGCGTCATGACCTGCGCCGGTTACGAGATCACCGCACTCCAGATCCTTTGGCGGATCACACTTCTTCGCACAGGCAATGATCGAAGAGAAATCCTTCGATCCGTCCGGTTTCTCCGGGATATGGACCGCGTTTGGAAAACCAACAGACCCGGTCGTATAGATCCGGCCTTTATACGTGTCCGGCGGCGGCACCAGACAGTTCGTCGTAAACAGGATCGGGCCGTTAAATGACGGGAACTCTGCCTTCTGGTTCGCCCAGGACGTCCCGTAGTTCCCGATCAGATGAGGGAACTTCTTGAAACACGGATGGGCGTGGGCGATAAGCATCTCGCCGTGTGTATAGACATCAACTCCTTTTCCTTCCGTCTGCCGAAGCAGCATATACAGATCCTTGAGATCATGCCCCGTCACGAGGATGCCGGGATTTTTCCCAACACCGCAGTTCACGTTCGTGATCTCTGTTACTCCGTAGCGTTTGTTTGCCGAATCAAGAAGTGCGAGTACCTGGGCGCCGACTTTCCCGGATTCCATGACGAGAGCCGCGCGTTCTCCAAACGAGTGCTTCTCAAAACGCGAAGCCAGACCCTTATAGATGAAGTTCACGATTGCCGGATCCGTTTTTCCTAGCACCTCGGCATGAGAATAATACGCGCACATCCCCTTCAGTGCAAACAGAAGCAGTGAAAAGAGCGAGCGTTCATTTGGATCCTCGATCGAAAGAAGTCCGATCCCGCCGTCAAGGATGATGATATCCTCACGGGATTTGGGCACCCATGAACACGCTTTGGGCTCTCCCGGGATCTGCGGGTAGGCGTCACGATACGCGATTGCCTTTTTCAGATATGCGTCGAACCGTGATTCATCAAAGTTGACGTTCGTTAAGGTAGCAAACAATGCTTCAACCACAAATGTATCCTGGGCTGAGGTGTTTGCCGGAATTTTTGCTCCCTTCGGCTGATGGATCCTTCGATACGCGATCCCGGAGAGAACAAAGTTCACGGCATCCTGATAGCATGCCGTATCATTACTTTTACCGCAGACGCCGCCGGCCGTACAGCCGAGGTTTCTGGCGGTTTCTTCGCACTGCTGACAAAACATTTTCAAGCCTTCCTTGTCTCGCGGGGGAAAGCCGAGAGATAATTGATAGATGTATCTTTGAGTATATATAGATTCGTATCTGCGCAAAAAAAGATGAATATTAGGAGTTATGTGGAAATTCAAGCTGAATTATAGTTGATTTTTCTCATCAGATCATTCTGAGCGCCGGTCCGATGCCCAAAATCTGGGAGCGTCAAAAAGCGGCGTGTCGAAAAGGTCCACCGGTCCGGTAAGCCTGCCATTCGCGAGCGAAAAGCCGAGTCCGACCACCGGGATGACCGTTGTTCGAACATTCGACGAATCACAGAGACTGACTGGGCATATCCCCTGCTGATTCAGACCGCGGTGTGCGAACCGTTCACAAAACTCGGCCGTGGACGGGAACTCACCCCCGGCACGTGTAAGAAACAAAACGCCGTCCGCGAGAGTATGCTGATTCGGGATCATCACTTCTCCCCAAGGCATCATCTCCGACCCGGAGAGGAACAGAAGAAGCGGCTCGTTATCCCGCTCCTCTATTATCATCCGGCAGACCGAGACCGGATCAGGACCGCAGAACAGATGACGTTTTTCTGCGATCTCCTCGGCCGCGGAGAAGACCGCGGCAATAAGCGTGTCCGGCTGGACATCCGGATCATGGACCGCGATCAGGACCAGACGGTCGGCCGTGTGCGTCACGAACGAGTCGGTCAAAATGCCGCCTTCCGCCTTTTTGAGCATCTTTGCCGCGGTCTGGAGGATGTCGGGAAAGACCCGGGTCGTCCCGCATACCCCGCCGACCGGTTTTGCAAAGACCGAGACCGCTGTTTTCATGCTCAGCGGATCGCCTCGATCTTTGCGATCATTCCTTTGCTGCCGACATAGACGGGAGTTCTCTGATGGACCTTTGTCGGCACGATGTCCAGAGTAGAACACTCGCCGTTCGAGACCGCTCCTCCTGCCTGATCCGCGAGGAAGCCGATCGGGTTGATCTCGAAGACCAGCCGCAGTTTCCCGGAGGCGGACTTCTTTGTCGCCGGATAGGCATACACGCCGCCGTACTCCAGGATCTGGTGGAAGTCGGCCACGAAAGAGCCGGAGTACCGGTTCTTTCCGCCTTCGCACTCGATCTCATTCATGTACCGGATGTGTTTCTCGGTCCATTCGGGCCGCAGACCGCCGCTCCCGCAGAGCGTGCCTTCCGGGATTTTTACATTCTCTTTTAGGAGAATGTAGGTCCCTTCCGCGTTGAGCGCGAAGATCGAGACGCCGTTTCCAAGCGAGATGGTCAAGGTGGTCATCGGGCCGTAGAGCATATAGAATGCGGCGCGAAGCTGATTTCCCGCCTGAAGAACGTCGCCTTCATAGATCCCGACGATCGTCCCGACGCTGAGGTTTACCTTGATAAGTGAAGAGCCGTCGAGGGGGTCCATCACGATGGAGTACTTCGCAGAAGAAGACATCTGCACGATATCCTCCTGTTCTTCGGAAGCAACGGCACGTACAAGCCCGCTCTTCTGCAGAACAGACGTGATCCGGGCATCGGCCCAGGTATCCATCTCAGCCTGATCCTCGCCGGAAGAGTTCGTGGAGCCCGCATAATTCTGGTTGCTGATAAACGCGGAACGGATCGGTCCTGCCTGATCCGCGATCAGCATGATTATTTTTCCCAGATCCTCAGGGGCATGTGAGGCGGAAAGATACTCCTGCAAGGTTTTCATAGTACCTATGATATGCGTTTTGGAGGCAAAAAAACGTATCCTGATGTGAAAGATTCGGACCGCGCCGTATCGTGTATCTGGTCATCTCATTTGTTCTTTCAGAGATGCGTATCGGAAGCGAAACCCTCTGAAACTCATGCGTGGAACGAACTGCTGCCGGCATGTTCTGAATAAAATTATTCAGGATGACGGGGGTAACGGTCGGAATCGATGGAATACAACACTCTTAGAAAAAGGAATGCGAGGGAAGGGATTCGAACCCTTGAACTCCTAGAGACAGGGTCCTAAACCCTGCGCCGTTAACCTGGCTTGGCAACCCTCGCGATTTTGACTGTAACATATTGACAGGAGGAGAAAAATAACCTTCGCATTAATCTATATGAATGGACAATAGTATTCTATGGTAGTTCAGCACACATGCGGCTTCAAACGCGAGATATTTTGTCGGGAGTGCGGCACCGAACTGACTCAGGACACGCGGGGTAAACTCTACTGTCCGCGGTGCGGCAGGCGGCTTGCGATCCTCTGCCCCCACTGCGGAAAACTCTGGTGATCCGCGGCCTTATGCCGCCGGACCGTTGAGCCACTCCATATACTTCTCCCGGATCAGGTCGACTTCTTCCTTTGTCAGGTCCAGCCGTCCGGTATGAGAGAGATACCGTTTCACCTCTTTTATGAGCACTTCAGCCTCGGAGAAATCGTCCACTTCCAGATACACCGGCACGTTCTGGACCGATATCACCTCACCGCAGACAGGGCAGAGCTTCCACTTTCCATAGTAGTCGGTATAGGTAAACTGATGACAGCCAGGACAGCGGATCACCCGGTAGGTACTCATAGATATCAAATGATTGGCGCAGGGAGTGAAAAAGATTCCCCCGGCATCTAAACCCTTGCTTTTATTAGCCGGCAGGTAAATATGAAGTGTCTATGTCAGTTCATGTAACGGGAATTTCCGGGATCCCGCTCATTCAGAAAGGCGACGATCTTCCGGCAATTATCTGCAGAAATACCACCTTTGAAGACGGGGATATCCTCTGTATCGCATCAACGATCGTTTCGAAGGCAAAGGGCTATACCCGCGCCCTCGCGGATATCACGCCTTCTCCTGATGCATTCCGTATCTCCGGCCTCACAAAAGAGGATCCGCGGTTCATTCAGGCGATCCTGGATTCGTCCACCGAGATCATCCAGGAGTATCCGTTCATCCTCTCCGAAGTCCCCTGCGGTCATGTGGGTGTGCGCGCAGGCGTGGATAACAGCAATATCGAGGGAGAAAATATCATCATCCTCCCAAAAGATCCGTCAGCCGAATGTCGGGAAATACGCGCAGCCATCAAAAAGATCACCGGCAAAGATGTCGGCGTGATCGTAACCGACACCTGCGGAAGAGCGTTCCGCCGCGGTCAGTGCGGAAACGCGATCGGCTGGGCAGGTATGACGGCGATACGGGATTTCCGGGGCGACCATGACCTCTTCGGTCTTGAACTTGAGATCACCGAAGAGGCAGTCGTCGATGAGATCGCGGCCTTCTCCAACTTCATCATGGGAGAAAGCGACAACGGGATCCCTGCAGTGAAGTTCTCCGGCTGCGGCACCTGGAAAGGGCACGACTCGCTCTTCTTCACCAAAGAAGAAGACCTGATCAGAAAGGCAATGAAACGATAAATGGACGTGATTCTTGCAATGGACCTGATGGACGGGTATGTCGTCCACGGGAAAAGCGGCAACCGGGATCAGTACCTCCCCCTGACCTGGGGGCTTTCCCCTTCGGCCGAGCCTCTGTCGTATCTTTCGGTGATGAAGCCGAAGTACGCATACGTGGCGGATCTTGACCGGATCGAACTGTGCGGCGATCACACCGAGACGATCCTGAGGCTTGCCTTGATTCCGGAGAAGCTCTGGGTCGACCGTGGGTGCAGTATCCCTGAGGAGTATCTCCCGGGCGTTGCCAACATCGTCGGGACGGAAACGGCCGATGCCCCCTTAGAGGAGTTTGCCGGCGGGTATCTCAGCGTCGATGTAAAAGACGGCAAGGTCATCCCTTCCGGCCTTGACCCGGTCGAGGTGATCCGCGATGCGGAAAAATACGCCTTTGACGGAATCATCCTCTTAAACATCTCCTCGGTCGGTACCGGATCCGGGATCGATCCCGTGTTTGCAAAGCGGATCCGAGACGCAACGAAAAAACCTCTGATCTACGGCGGCGGCGTGAACTCTCAAGACGATCTTCGCATCCTCAGCGATGCGGGATATGACGGCGTGATCATCTCGACCGCCGTGCACAAAGGAAAGATCCCACTCGAGATCATCCGGGAGGGAACATTTTGCTGATCACGCTCGAAGGGATCGACGGAGCCGGAAAGTCCACGCTTTATGAAGGTCTCGTTTCCCGTCTTGCGGATCTCGCACCGGTGTTTACCAAGGAGCCTGGAAGTTCTCTGGTAAACAAGGCGGTTCGCCGGGAGATCGGGGCAAACCGCGATCCGTTCGCCGAGGCGACACTGTTTGTCGCGGATCATGCCGCTCATCTGACCCAGACCGTGCTTCCGGCACTCGAAGCAAAAAAACTGGTTATCTCAGACCGGTATTCCGACAGCCGATTCGCTTACCAGCAGGTATCTCTTGCCGGCATCATTCCCGATCCGAAAGCATGGCTTACCGCAGTGCATGCAGGATGGTCGGTCCGTCCCGACCTGACGATCCTTCTTTTGATAGCGCCCAAGACCGCGATGCAGCGTCTTGCCGGCAGACCTGGTAAGGAACACTTCGAGGATCCTGCATTTCTCGAAGAAGTTCAGAAACGGTATCTTGAACGGGCAGCCGAGGATCCGGGCCGATTTCTTCTTATCGACGCAGAGCAGGATCCGGCAACGATCCTCGACTTCGTCGAAAAGAGCATCCGGGACCGGATGTCCGTCTGATCTTTTTTTAATCCGAAAGCTGATATGAGTGCAGAGCATATGTTTCCCCACATGTCGGGTTTCTTCTCTGTATACGGAATCTCCACCGGGCTGCTTGTATCCGGTGACGATATACTTGACCGGGTCATCTCCGCCCTCAAAAACACCGAGGCAAAGACGATAGAAGACGGCGACATCCTTTTGTTTGCCGAGTCGCCGCTTTCCACGACCGAAGGTCGGAATGTCAGGCTCGATGACATCACCCCGTCCGCCGAGGCATACAGACTTTCAGACAAGTATCATCTCGACCCCCGGGTTGCCGAGGTCGTTTTGATGGAGAGCGATACGATCGTCGGCGGCATTCCGGGATATCTGCTTGCCGGAAAATGGAATCTGATCCTCCCAAATGCCGGCGTGGACGAGTCGAACGCGCCAAACGGGTGGGTCACCCGTCTGCCGGCCGATCCGGAAGCCAGTGCCGGACGGCTGAGAAAAGGAATAATGGAGCGCACCGGAAAGGATGCCGCCGTCATCATCATCGACTCCCGGACCCATTCGATGCGTCTTGGGGTGTCGGGAGTCGCTATCGGCTGTTCGGGGATCCTGCCGATCACCGACGAACGGGGTAAACCAGACCTGTATGGAAACAAACTGCAGGTCACCCGGAGGGCGATAGCCGACTCTCTTGCTTCGACCGCCGAACTTCTTATGGGCGAGTCTTCAGAAGGGGTCCCGGTTGTGCTTGTACGCGGATACCCGTATGTCAGATGCGAAAATTGTAAAATCGAAACGATCTCCGCCGAAGAGGATCTCTTCCTCAGTCTCGGCAAATAATTTTTTAGAAAAAAAAGTTACTGGGCAGCCGGGACGCCGCCGCTGATGGCTTCCTGGATCTGCTTTTGGAGCTGGCCCGCTTTCGTGGTCATTGCCTTTTCCTGTTTGTCCAGTGAGCTGATGCGGAGTTCAAGGGAGTCGACCTTCTCTTCGAGTTCCGCTTTGACGGCCGGTTTTTGTTTCTGGATCAGAATCGAACCTACTGCCGAATACATTACTGCGTCTTCCGCTGCCGACTCGATCTCTTCAAGGGCGCGTTTCGTTTCACGCAGCGTCATCTCATACTGCATTTTCTGGGACGATACCTGCTGAAGCTGCTGCTGGATCTGCTGGAACATTCCAAGCTGCTGCTGAATCTGCGGCGGGATACCCGCCGCCTGCTGGGGTGCTGTCATTTTTTACAACTCCAATACTTCATGGGATACATTAACCAACCGCAGCCACATATTGAGGGATGCCCGAAGAGCCGCAGCATCTTCCGCCTCTACAGAGAGGAACACGGATGATTCGCTGCGGGTGAGCCGCACGTTGGATTTTTCTCCCGGATCACTTGCGATCTCCGGGGCGAGAACTTCATACAGTTTTTCTGCAAACCTGGTTTCAAAGACAAAACGGGCGGCGTGGTTCATACCATAACCTGCAGGGCATACTGTCTTTTCTGTGTGCCGCAAAAAACGATAGGACCGTCAGCATTCTCATCATAGGTGATGGGAACATGCGGCGAGAGATAATCGAACAGCTCCTTTTCCCGGGTGAGAAATCCTTTGGTAAACGGACCGGTTCGTTCGGACTCTTTTACGTTGCTGATCAGCATGGAAAAAACCAGGGAATCATTCACCATCAAATCGAACACCGGACCCTGCCGTTTCGAGCCTGACAGGAAAATAACACGGGGGTCTTCTCCCCCTATATCATGAATGCCTGCTTTTCCCCGCTGGACAAACGGGAAGTCCAGAGCAAAAGCGATTTCTTTTGCCAGTTTCCGGACCTCCGGTGCTGGTTTGCGCGATGAAGTTACGATCGTCATCTGGCTTTCAGTTCTTTCGTGCCGGCACCGCGGGCCTTGAAAAGGATACGGTGACCGCAGTAGGGACAGCGGATGTTCGTACCGATTTCTACCAGCTGTTTACAGCGGGCGCACTTGTAAGCAACCATTGGGTTATACTCCTTTCGTCTCGATGGCGCGAAGAACAACCTTAAGGCCCGGGGTCTGCGGAACGTAGGCGCCGCCTGCGTATTTGTATCCGCATTTCTTGCACTCCCAGATACCGGTGCCGACACGCTTTACTGCGATCGTGTCGCACGTCGGACACAGGTGTTTCGCGCGGGAAATCTTCTCGCTCTCATTGACCATCTTACGGCAGAAACGGCCGTATCTCGGACCAAAGCGGCCGGCACTGCCGGTTACGCGTCCTTTTGCAACATGTTTACTCTTGGATGCCATTTTTTATTCCTCCAGAAATATCTAGTAATATTCGTTCTCAGTTGTTTTAATAGTATGCGTTACTCAAGAATCTTCAGCTGTGCATCGCCTTTCGCTGCGGCATTTGCCAGATTGAAGAACTCCTCCTGCATGCCGGCAGGAATCGTTACGACGCAGATCCATGATCCGTCGCTTTGCCATTCGTTTTTATCCATGGTCACATAGGCCGCGCTCGAGATGGAAGCATAGGCTTTGGCCGCAAAGTCCATCGGGAACTTGGCGGCGATGCGCCGCTCCTCGAACCTTATCGGCAGGATCGGACGCAAAGCTTTGACGGTCTCCTTGACCAGATCATCTACAGATTTGAACGGATCGTAGTTTACCCTGACCTGTTCCAGAGCCATCTCGATCCGCATGACCGGGTGGGGAAGGCCGGTCTGCGGATTGACAGCGTTTCGTGCGATGAACGCGATCACGCGTCTGCGTTTTTCTTCGATCAGATGACGCCGCTGCTCGGTCGTGAGATGGATTTCACCTTTGAGAATGATGTGTTTGGCGACTTCCCGAAAATCAGTGGTCTTGAACACCTTCAGGATATCCTCATCCGGAGACTTGTCTCCGCGCGAGGCGTTCTCATACACATACATCGCTGCAACAACATCTTCAATGTCGAGATCCGCCCCGTGCCGCATTTTGTCGGCAAGTTCTGGATCGACCAACAGTTCAAACTTCAGTCCGTGTGTTTCCAGACGGGCGGTTACTGCATCATCAAGGGAAATCATAGATCAGCTCACTCCTTTTTCGCAGGAGTCGTCTTGGAAAATTTGGCAACAGCTGCCTTTACTTCATCTGCATTCAGTTTTCTGAACGAGAGGGTCGATATTTTTGCTCCGTTTGCGGTCTCAGTCTCCTTTTTGGAAGAGTGCTTCTTGGAATACTCACCGGCAATGCCGATCTCGACGGTGTTCATATCGAACTTGCCTTCGGTGGCGGTGTGCAAAGCCTTGAGGCCGAGCAGAACAGCTTCTTCGGCAGTACAAGTCTCTTTGTACTCCTGTTCAAAGAGTTTGATGACAGCCGGTCTGCCGATACCGATACCGGTTGCGGAGTATTCGAGAAGCGTTCCGGACGGGTCGGTCTCGAAGAGATGATACTTCTGCCCGGTCGGCGACGACTCGGCCCCGGCGATCAGAAGCGCCGTTCCGTAAGGCCGCGCCCCGCCGAACAGCGTGTAGCTCTGCATGTGATCGCAGAGTTTCTTTGCCAGAGTCTCCACATCGATCGGTTCGCCGTAACTGACCCGATTGATCTGGGATTCTATCCGTGCACGGTCAACGAGAATCCGTGCATCTCCGACGAGACCCGAGGAGGCGACGCCGATGTGTTCATCGATCCGGAAGATCTTCTCGATCGAGGAGGGCTCCAGGAGACGGGAGTTCACCCGTTTGTCAACGAGAAGTACAACTCCCGTCTTGCATTTTATGCCGACAGCGGTCGTTCCCCTTTTGACCGCTTCACGGGCATATTCTACCTGATACAGACGTCCATCGGGGGAAAACATCGTGATGGCACGATCGTATCCGCCCATTTGATATTGTTGTGGCTGCATTGTTACTCCTTAATTATATCATCTCTAGTTAGATATCTATGCCCATTCTCTTTTGAAAGATTATTAACCTTCTTACCTGCGCACAGATATCCCGGATACGCGGCATCATCTGCCGCCTCGTGGACCACCTTTTTTTTCAAAGAAAGGATGGTCCCGGAGGTTGCGACCGATCTGAATGCCGCCGGCTCACCGCAGACTTTCGTGACAACGGCCAAAGCTGCGATGAGGGACTTTTCATATCCGCGGGTACATCGGGCGATCGCATATTCGCCTTCGGACCATACGACAGCGGGATGCATTTTTGCCGCCCCCGCATCGCCGAAAAGTGCAGTTACCGATTCAGCCATGGATCGGTACACCTCCTTCTGGGTCGGATTCACGGGCGTGATGATCCGAAACAGGACGTAACGCCGGTTCTCACGAAGTGTCGGCGGAAGAACGCTCATGATCTCTCCTCCACGATCTCAACGGTCTTTTTCGGAGAAAGAATGCCATCGAGTGAGTCGAGAGCAGATCTGACTTCCTGTTCTGTCATCCCGAAGAGGTCGGCGAGTGCGATGATCTCGGTGATATTCCGCTGTCCGAGACACTCGGATGCGCCGCTTGCGATCAAAAGCGGGAAATGATACTTCCGCTGGAAAGCAAGTATCTCGTCATACCGGGAAAGAGCAGTCCGCCGTGTTTTCGGATCGATGATCCGTGAGAAGTCAAGAACGACGCCGGTGTTCTGCTGTGCCGCCATCTTCGAAACGATGTGATCGAATCCGCCTTTCGGAAGGTCAGAGATGCCGGTCAGAAGATGTACTCCTTTCGTGGTGACGGCCGTGCGGTTGAAACTGTTTTCTCCGACCTGCACGAAGACGACCGTGCCGGCAGGGGTCTTTTTGACCGCGTCGAAGAATGCCTTTCCGCTCAGTTTGCCGATCAGTCTGCCTTTCAGAATAGAAACGCCGGCATACTCGGAGATATCCTCGGCAGGATCGCAGGCGATGATCCGGGAAAAACCGCAGGATGCGGCGGTCAGGGCAAAACGACGAAGCGTTGTGTGTGATGAGTTATTCGCATACACGCATGCGTCTGTTATCATAATGAGAAAAAAATGAGAACAGGGTTATTTACCCTGGTTCCTGTGGGAAGTAATGCTGGGCCGGCACTTTTCAGTTCCGGTTCCGCGGTTGTGGAGTCCGCGTGCCTTTCTTCCGGCGGAAGTCTTACCACGGAACACACGTCCGCGGGTTTCGGCAACCCATGCGAGGTTCTTGTCGGCGAGAACAGACGGGCTGTTTCTGTCAACAAGGATGATCTCGTAATACTTGCTCTTTCCGTCCTGGCCTACCCAGTAGGAGTTCAGAACTTCCATGTTCGGGTAGCGGGTTGCGGCGCGCTCTTCTGCGATCGACTGCAGGTTCTTGCCCGGGGTTGCTTTGCGCATTCCCATACGGTTGGTTCTGCGTCCGCGGATATATCTCGATTTTCTGCGGCCACCGCGGCGGATGGATGCGCGAACAACGATGATGCCCTGCTTTGCTTTGTAGCCGAGCTCCCGCGCTCTGTCGATACGGGTCGGGCGCTCAAGCCTGACAACGGCGCCCTGACGGCGCCAGGTCTGCATTCTCTCCCAGAGGAGTTTCTTTACTCCGGACTCTGCGGGCTTTTTCCACGCGTCACGGACATATCCATACATTGATTTCGACATGTGTTGGTTTCACCTCAGGTTCAGCCGTATAGGCTACATTCCTGTGATATACAGACCGCACTGGATGCGGCTAGCTGTAAACTGTATATTATTGGGGCTATGTTGTATAAATACTCCGTGATGGCCGAAGGAGGCTTTACTCGGGCGTTCCCTTGATCTTCTCTATAACAGCGATACCGTCGATGCGGGTCACCGGATACTGGCCTGCCTCGTCCTTCTCCGCCGACTTGACCATGTCCCAGATCGTCAAAAGTGACAGGGAAACTCCAGTCAGCGCTTCCATTTCGATACCGGTCTTCCCGTAGGTTTTTACCCGGCAGAACGCCTCGATGTACTCGTCCGTCTGTTCAAACCAGATCGTCACCCCGCCAACCGGAAGGGGGTGGCACATCGGGATGAGTGCCCATGTCTGTTTTACCGCGAGCGTTCCCGCCACTTGGGCAGTTGCAAGCACATTTCCTTTCAGGACCCGGCCTTCGGCGATGGCCGCGAGCGTTTCAGGCCGCAGATAGATCCGTCCCTTTGCGGTAGCTTCACGTGAAACATCGGGTTTTGGCGTCACATCCACCATGTGGACTTCATTATTTTCATTCAGATGAGTAAAAACCGGCATTTCATTTCTCCTTATACACTATGTATGCAAGGTGCCTGAGTAAATCGCTTGCGATTAAACCGTCCCCGGTGTCTTCATCAGCCAGTTCCCCGGCCAATCCCGCGGCATACACCGCGGCGCAGGCGGCCTCAAAGGCATTCATTCGTGAAAGAAGTCCGCCGCATACGCCTGAGAGAACATCGCCGGTGCCCCCCGTGGTCATACCCGGGGCGCCGGACCGGTTGAACTTCACCCGGGCGCCGTCCGAGATCACATCGATCGCCCCTTTTAGAATGACTGTCCCGCCGGCACGTTTCGCCGCTTCCCGTACGACGAACCCCCTATCACTGAGCTTCTCCGGGACCGGACAGAAGACCCTGGCAAACTCGCCTGCATGCGGCGTGTAGATCGTCTGCTCCCGTGCTTTCGGCAGAGGATTACGCAGGAGATCTGCGTCCACCACGGCACGTTTCGCGGCGACGACGATCTGCGAAGCCACCTCGAGACTTTCCGGATCAGCGCCGAGCCCGGGTCCGGCGATCACCACATCCGCGTTCTCTGCTAATGCAAGCAGCCGGTCCAGATGCTCTTTGCCCACTTTGTTTCCCGGCAGTCTCTCAAGGATCAGATCCGGTATGAATCCGTCAACGGGGGCCGCTACGCGGACGACGTCCGCGCCTGATCTGAGGGCGGCGCAGCCAGCAAGGAACGGCGCACCCTGATACGGCCCTCCGCCGATCACGAGCACATAGCCCCCCCATCCCTTGTGCGCTCCGGACGGCTTTTTGGGGACTGAAAGAAGATCCCCTTTCCCGCAGAAAATCTCTGCGCCGAACGGAATCCCGATACTGTATGCCTCGGCGCCTTCGGTTTTTGCAAGATGAAATGCGATAACCCGGTCCGCCCTTGCCCCGGGCGTCGGCATATCACAGGCAAGGATCCGGCCTTTTGCCGCGTTCATCAGATCCACAAGGGAGGCATATGGTTCCCGAAGCGGCAGGGAGGCGCCTGTTCCCATGAGAGCATCCACGATCACATCGGCGGAAAAATCCTCAGCCGACCAGGTGGAAGAAAGTTCCGCCGGGCACCCTTCCAGTGCAAAAAACGCCGCCCCTGCCTCCGGCGTCTTCGGCTTTCCGGTGAAGACCACCTTTACCGAATACTCCTTTGCCAGATGACGGGCGCACACAAATCCGTCTCCTCCGTTGTTTCCTGTTCCGCAGAGGATCAGAACGGATGCAGGAGATTCGGATCGGACGGCGGCGGCGAGTACGGATCCCGCGCTCTCCATGCGCTCGGCCGCGGAGATGCCGTAATCATCCGCGTTTTTATCAACGACACGCATCGTCTCCGGCGAAATAACGCCGGAGAGACCGAACTGAATCAGATCCCGCATATATGTTAGTGTGTGTCTGCACTGGTAATGATTTTTCCCCACATACATCCCAACAGATAAGGAATGGGATTCGTTGAAGATGTCAGCCGCGCCGCAAAGATAATTCTGGAAGCTGACGCCGCCACCCTCATCTCGCACATAGATGCCGACGGAATCTCCAGCGAAGCGATCATCTCGCAGGCCGTCACCCGGCTGGGGATCCCGGTAAACCCGGTCTTTGTCCGCCAGCTCGAGCCGATGACCATGAAGCATATCCCGGATGACGACACGCTGAAGATCTTCACCGATCTTGGCGGGGGTCAGCAGAATCTTCTGGAAGAAGCAGGCATCACGGCAGACAGTGTCCTCATCCTTGACCACCACATAAGTCAGCCGGCACCCGGCGGCACAGAATACTTTCAGGTGAACTCCCAGTTTTATGGGGAGGATTACGTAAAATGCAGCGCCGCAGGCATTGCTTATTTGGTCGCAAGAAAGCTCGACCCGGCAAATACTGATCTGGCAAAACTTTCCGTCGTTGGAAACGTCGGCGATATGATGGCGCGGGAAAATCACGGACTGGTTGGTGTTGCCAGATGGATAGCAGAGGACGGAGCTGACAGCGGGCATATCCGGATCAGGCGCGGGATAAACTGTTATGGCCTCTCAACAAGACCGCTTCACATCTGTCTCTCGAATGCTGACGATCCGCAGATACCCGGCATCTCAGGAAAACCTGCAGAAGCAGCCGCGCTGCTCTGCCGGATCGGGATCTACCAGTCACCGTCTGACCAGAGGGTTTGGGAAGAACTCTCTTCCGAAGAGGAAAAAAGACTTGCCAGCGTTCTTGCAGAGCAGATCATTGCCAACGGCGAGTCATCAGACGGGTTTATTGCCGAACATTACTTCTTCCCTGATGAGATGGAAAAAACGCCGCTGAGGAATGCGTCTGAGTATGCCACGATGCTGAATGCCTGCGGCAGATGGGCCAAGCCGAAGATCGGCGAGGCTGTCTGTTTCGGCGACCGGGGGCAGAAGTACCGTGAGGCCGAGCATATGCTCAGACATCACCGATCCATCATCCGCGAACTCTGCGAGTACATCATCGAAACGGGCGTGGAAGATCTCGGATCGATCCAGGCGATCCATACCGGAGATAAGTATCCGGATACGATCGCCGGGATCGGAGCAGGCATGGCTCTCTCAAAACTCGACACCAATAAGCCGATCCTTGTAATGTGCAGCGTCTCTGACGAACCCAATCTCATCAAAGTCTCGATGCGGACCTATGAAAAAGTTCTGCGCCGCGGGGTCGATCTGCAGGAAGTTCTGGTCACGGCCGCCGTCGAATCAGGGGGAGCAGGCGGAGGGCATAATATTGCAGCCGGCGCATATATCCCCAAAGGATGCGAGCATGATTTCACCAGAAGAGTTAACGAGCTTGTCAAAGGGCAGTTTGCAGCGGGTCAGAAGGATCGCTGACTTCCAGTTCGGGCGGGGGGCAGGAGAAGCGCTCTTTCCCGACCAGGTCACGTTTTCATACTCGACCACAAAGCGGGTACGGTACGTGAGCCTGGCCAAAGAACGGCTGGTCACTGTCCGGGCGAATGACGGGCGGTTCACGCTCGGCTATCCCGGAGCGCAGGCTCTGCATGCATTTCTGCCGGCTCCGGCAAACCGGGTCGTGATCATGGAAGAGGCGGTACCTTTCGTTGCCGACGGCAAAAATGCGATGGCAAAACACGTAATATCGAGTGATCCAAATATTCACGCAGAAGACGAAGTGTTTGTCGTCGATGAATCGGACAATCTGATCGCCACCGGGATGGCAGTACTTTCCGGAAGTGAAATGATCGGATTTAATTACGGAACAGCAGTAAAAGTTAGACAAGGAAGGAACAAAAAATGATGCCAGGAGTAAATCCCAAACAGATGAAAGCAGCGATGAAGAAGATGGGTATGAAGATGGACGAGATCGCCGATGTCTCGAAAGTTGTGGTCTACACAGCGTCCGGAAATTATGTCTTTCTGAATGCCGAGGTCGTCGGCATCACGATGCAGGGTCAGACCTCATATCAGCTTACGGGTGATGTTCACTTCGAAGAAGCCGCAGTCGAGATCCCTGAGTCGGATGTGGAGCTTGTGGCTTCACAAACTTCCGTCTCGCCGGACGCGGCCCGCGCCGCTCTCGTCGAGTGCAAAGGGGATATTGCCGAGGCAATTTTAAAACTTACCGCGGTATGATCGGATCAAACAGAGTCATCGTCCGCGGACACGGACGCGAGTATTATGTGAAGGCCGGCGAGGGAAAACTCTCGACGGATCTTGGCATGATCGATCTTGCGGAGGTCGCGGGACTGGAGGATGGAGCTGCCGTCCTGACCCATCTGGGTAAACCGTTCCATGTCTTCGTCCCGAAAGCAACAGACTTTTTCTCACACGGAAAACGGACGGGAGCACCCATGATGCCAAAAGACATCGGCATGGTCATGGCCTACACGGGAATGTGCCGGCGTGACCGCGTGCTGGATGCGGGAACGGGATCAGGGATCGCGGCCATCTTCTTCGGCGGATGTGCGGGATCGGTCGTCACCTGCGAAGCACGACCCGAGTTCTCCAAAATAGCGGAAGGAAACATCCGGGACGCCGGGCTCGACAACGTCGAGTGCCGGGCCTGTGATGTTCTGGAAGTCACGGACGGACCCTACGATATCATCCATCTGGATATGCAGATCCAGCCCGAACACGTCAGGCACGTATACCCGCTCCTGAAGATCGGCGGGTACTTCGCGACCTATACGCCGTTTCTGGAACAGACCTTCTGCGTGATGGATACTGCCCGGGAAATGTTCGGTGAGGAGTCGGTTCTTACCTTTGAGTGCATGGAACGTGAACTCACCCGGAGCAAACGGGGAACAAGACCGTCGACACGTGTCTCCCACACGGGATACCTGACGGTCTGCCGTAAACTCTGAACATACTTTTTTTCCGCCCGACTGAATCGGGCTGATGACGTAATCGCAAAGCCGGGGAATATCCATATCTTTGAAGAGCCCATACTTCTTGTATGAAATGCAGCAGGTGCAGCAGAGAAGCGGTCGTGACTCAGCCGTACTCCGGCCTCTTCCTTTGCGAACTCCACGCTGCTGCCGACATAGCGGCAAAAGCCAAGAAAGAGATCAGGCATCAGGGGGGGCTTTCCTCAGGCGCACGACTCTTTGTCGAAGAAGACAAAACGTTCCGCAGTTTTGCCCTGCGGATCTTTCTTGCAGACATGCTTTCTGCCAGGACCGATCTGCTCTTCGTAAAAGATCCAAAGGATGCCGACGTGATCCTCGAGCCGGCCACACTGGACGACGCGGCGCTCTATGTCCTGGAATCCGTCTGCGCCGGGACCCAGGACCGGCTGGTCGGTTCCGACAAGGGGCGGCGGATCGCCCCTTTTTCCGTGATACCGGCGGAAGAGGTGTTCTGGTATGCACAGAGGCATGGATATCCGGGACCTGCGCCGGAGATCAGCGGGGACGTGGCGGAATTCCTGGATGGGTTTTCCAAGGACCATCCGGGAACACGCTATGCGCTGAAAAATCTTCATGACGCGTTAAAAAAGGTGGATGAATGACCGAAGTAACCTGCGATTGTATAGGATGCGAGATCGTAAAAATCAAAGATCTCATCAGACAGACAGTATGGGGAGCACATGCCCACGGGATAGTTGTCGGTATTTCCGGCGGGATCGATTCGGCAGTCGCCTGCTCGCTCTGCTGCAAAGCGCTCGGACCTGAACGGGTCTTAGGCGTGAATATGCCGGTCTCTTCCAATGATCCGGCGGATCATGACGATGCGGAAGAACTGTGCCGGAGCATGGGCGTCGAGCTGATCACAGTCCCCTTAGAAGAAGTCAGATCAGCATTTCTTGCAGCCCCTCACATCACCGACACGCCGATTCTGCGGGGGAACATCGCGGCCCGTCTCAGAATGACCACATTATATAATATCGCCGCGGCACGCAGTCTCCTTGTCTGCGGAACATCAAACAAAACCGAGTATATGATCGGATACTCAACGAAGTGGGGAGACTCCGCAGCCGACATCCAGCCGCTCCTCCATCTCTGGAAAAAGGATGTGTTTCTTCTCGCAAAGGAGCTTGGTGTCCCTGATTCGATCATCAGCAAACCTCCCAGCGCAGGATTCTGGGAGGGGCAGAGTGACGAAGGGGAACTTGGCATGACCTATGCCGAACTGGATGCAGCGCTGATCTCTTTGGAAAGGAGCGGCGGCATCCCTGCGAATCCGATTGAGGAGAAGGCGCTTGGATTTGTCAAATATTCCATGCACAAACGTGTCCCGGCGGCAAATCTGCTCACCACCTGAAATGATACGGGGGAGAGAGCCGAGACATTGGATTTTATGAGAATGGAGAACCAATAGTAACTAATTATGGGTGAACTGATTCACACACATGCGGTGACCGAGATACGGCGTGTTCTCGAGACCGCCGGATATGACTGTGAGATTGAAGAGGGGCCGTTCAATCTCTCGGCGGTACGGGATACAAAATGCATCCTGGTCATGTCTTCTGACGACACGGGTCTTCTTCAGCGTTTCGACATGACCCCCTACACGATAACACTCAACGGAACCAAAGTCCGCTGCGACAAAATCATTTTTACCGGGAGTTCATACTTCCAGCCAAAGGAGTCGGACCTCTGGACGAGGGAGAAACTGCTCAAATACATTGGCGATGCGGCAGCTGCACGCATCTGGAGTATGCCGTTTGACCTCGTCGGGGGACCGAGTTATGCATACACGAATGTCGGGATCCGTCAGCCGCCGATCGGGTATGATCTTGTGCTTCCGCTGCGAATCTCCGGTCAGGAAGCGGCCCGTGTTGCCCGCCAGCAGGGAAATACGGTCCTGCGTATGATCCCTTACTGGTATTACCAGTATAAAAGCGGCGGAGAAGCGACCTATAAAGGAAAGAGTGTCTCTTTTGATGAAGAAGGATCAGGATGGATCAATGCGATCAATGATCTGCCCGGCCAGTTTGGTGATGTCGTTCCGCAGGAGGCGGAGCTCCCGCAGGATGCCGAGGTCATGGCGCCGGTCACCAGCATGGACGATGCAAAAGAACGGGTCAAAGCTGATCTGATCAAAAAGCTCACCAGGAGGGTCAGAATCAAAACAACCGCCGGCGATGCGATATTTGCCGAGGAGAAAGACTTCCGTCCAAGCGATGAGAACATCGAACTGGTCTTCAAAAAAGTATACGTCCCGGTCTGGCAGGTCAGAGGAAAGAAAGACATCGTGGAAGTGAATGCATACTCAGGCGAGGAACTTACCCTTCCATCCGACGAAGGCTGCGAAGTGTTCTGAAATGATCTACGTTATCGGCGCAGGACCTGCCGGGAGGATGGCATCTCTCCGCCTCGCCGGAGCAGGAAAAGAAGTCACCCTTCTTGAAAGGAAGGCGATCGGCGGAACATGCATCCATGACGGATGCATGCTCGTCTGCGGGCTGAACGATGTCGCCCGCAGTATCAATACCCTATCTTTTTTGAAAAAATCAGGCGTCGTCGAGGGAAGTGCCTCAGTCCGGTTCCCGGAAGTTATCCAAAAACTTGAAGAGGTCCAGAAAAAACTCGAGTTCATCCTTGAGCGGGAGACAAAAGCGGCCGGGGTCGTGATCGAATACGGAGCCGAGGCAGAGATCAGGGACGGAAAATTGGTCGTGAACGGGGAGATGCGCGAAGCAGAAAACATCATCATCGCCGCCGGGGCAGGCATTCATGTTCCAGATATCCCGGGAAACGATCTTCCCGGAACCTACACGGCAAAAACGATCAGGACAATGCCTGTGCTTCCAAAAAGGCTCGCAATTATCGGCGGGGGGATCTCCGCCGCCGAGTTCGCCTACATCTTCAGAGCCTTCGGGTGTGAAGTTACCATCTTCTGCAGGAGTGTGTTCCTGCCGGTACTCTCCGAAGCAATGATGAAGGCAGTTCGCCGCGATCTTGCAGATGTCACTATCAAATACGGGACAATAGAGCAGATCACCGGCAAAGATCAGGTTGAAGGCGTCATCTTAAACGGTGAGAAGATGCCCTTCGATGCCGTTCTTTTCGCGACCGGGATGAGACCGGAGACCTCAATTTTCACCGGTATGGCGAAAAATCCTGACGGTTCGATCAAGGTAAACGAAAAAATGGAGACCTCTATCCAGGGCATATATGCCGCAGGCGATGTGACCGGCGCTCCGTATTTTACCCCGGTTGCCCGTCTCCAGGGTTTTGCGGCTGCGGATTCGATCCTCGGCCTTCCCCGCAGAGTGGACCTTGAGCAGTTCCCTTATACGATCGTTCTTGGGCTGGATTATACAGTATGCGTCCCGAAAAAAGACGCGGAAGGCGTAACATTTTCCTCACCCAACATCGCCGGACCCGAATCATTCTGGCATGTAGCGGACGGATCGGTCGGCTCGATGCATCTCACCGTATCAAAGGATGACGGGAAGATACTGGGATTTGCCACCTCAGCGCCCGGAACAAGCATCGTCGGGACCTATCTCGGGTATCTGGTACGCAAAGGTGTGACGGTCCATGAATTCTCTTCGATGCTGGAAGTCCACCCTACCCCGGACGGAATGTACTCAATGATCCGTCTCGCGGCAGACGCATTGGACAAAGAGTAGACGCCTTTATCACTTCCTATTAACTATATATTTAGATAATATGTCGTCCCTGGCACTATTTGACCCGGAAATTTTCCAGCTGATAAACAAAGAACACAAGCGCCAGGTTGAGGGGCTTGAACTTATCGCATCGGAAAATGTCGTCGCACGCGAAGTAATGGAGGCAATGGGTACAATTCTGACGAATAAATATGCAGAAGGATATCCGGGAAAACGTTACTACGGCGGCTGTGAATTTCATGATCAGATCGAAAACCTGGCACGCGACAGGCTCTGCAAACTTTTCGGCGCAGAACACGCAAATGTCCAGCCTCACTCAGGCAGTCAGGCAAACGAAGCCGTCTACCTTTCATGTCTGAAACCGGGAGACAAGATCCTCAGTCAGAGTCTGAACAACGGCGGCCATCTTTCCCACGGCGATCCGGCAAACATGTCCGGCAAATTTTTCGACATCTCATTTTACGGTGTTGATTTTGACACTGAAATGCTCGACTACGGCGTTATTGAGGAACTCGCACGAAAGACCCGCCCCGACCTCATCGTCTGCGGCGCATCGGCATATCCGCGTGAGATCGACTTCAAGGCATTCGCGGAGATCGCGGAGGGTGTTGGCGCCCGGTCCATGGCGGATATCGCCCACATCTCCGGACTCTGCTGCACCGGCCTGCACAACTCTCCGGTCGGCGTCACCACATACACCACGTCTACGACCCATAAAACCCTCCGGGGACCACGCGGAGGCGTGATCATGTGCAATAAAGAGTATGCAAACTCGATCGACAAGGCAGTCTTTCCAGGCATGCAGGGCGGACCTCTTATGCACGTTATCGCCGCCAAAGCAGTGTGTTTCCGCGAAGCGCTCACCGAAGACTACAAAGAGTATGCAAAACAGGTCGTGAAAAACTGCAAAGTACTCGCCGCGACCATGGAAGACAACAACTTCCGGCTCGTCTCCGGCGGAACCGACAACCACCTTTGTCTACTCGACCTCTCCGACCACAATATATCAGGTCAGCAGGCCGAGGTCGCTTTAGGAAAAGCCGGGATCACCGTCAACAAGAACACGATCCCGCGGCAGGCGCTCTCTCCCTTCGAGACATCGGGTATCCGGATCGGAACCCCGACCATCACCACCCGCGGAAT
This sequence comes from Methanocorpusculum parvum, assembly GCA_002287215.1. GTDB lineage: Archaea > Halobacteriota > Methanomicrobia > Methanomicrobiales > Methanocorpusculaceae > Methanocorpusculum > Methanocorpusculum parvum. The sequence goes on along the minus strand of LMVO01000047.1, from coordinate 29,551 downwards.
GAAGGAGGATCAGTGTAAACAGATAGGAGACTGGATCGCCAAAGCCCTCAACCACATCGGGGATGAGAAGGTCCTTGCATCGGTCAAAGCTGAAGTCACGGCACTCTGTCTGAAATATCCGCTGTATCCTGAGATCCGGACCTTATAATGGAAGTCAGCATTAGAGGGATTGGCATCGGAGGTGCCAATCCGCCGCGGCTCATGGGTGTGCTGAACATCAGCCCGGAATCCTTTTTCTCAGACTCATTCACCCCGCTCGACCAGGTAACGACCCGTGTCGAAGAGATGATCAGGGCAGGCGCCGACATCATCGACATAGGGGCGCGAAGCACAGCTCTTACCGCGCCCCCCATATCTGTAGCCGAGGAAAAGGAACGCGTTATCCGCACGTTGCGGAATCTGGATGACTCCGGGGCCGTCTTTTCTCTTGATACGATGTATCCCGAGGTCCTTGAAGCAGCGCTCAGATATGATATATCTGCCGTGAACGATATCGGCGGACTTGCAAACGAACGGTATGCAAAGATCGCAGCGGACAGCGGTCTTCCGGTGATTGCCATGGCGGCGCACAAAATCCCCGGAGACCCAACCGACATCAGCTCCACGCATGAAGCCCTGAAAAAGATTATCCTGCGGGCGGAGAACTACGGGATCGATCAGCTCATTCTGGATCCGGGCGTGGGGAAGTGGGTGACGGAGCGGTCGAGCGAAGCGGACTGGGAACTTTGCCGGAGATTTTCGGAACTGAAAACATACGGTTTTCCTCTTCTCGCCGCCGTGTCCAGAAAGACGTTCATCGGTGACTGCCTGAATCAACCGCCGCATGAACGGCTGTACGGCTCTCTTGCTGTATTATATGGTCTGCTTACGGGAGGTGCGGATATCTGCCGCGTCCATGATGTCGGACCATCCCGCGATATCGTTAAAATATTTCAGATGATGCATCCTTAGGGAGAAAAGTATCTATCATAAAAAGACCCCAATTAGTAGTAACAATGTACTTCCACGCCCTGATTCCGTTCAAACCGGTCAACCCGAAGACGCGGCTTTCGTCTATTCTCACCCAGGAAGAGCGCGAAGAGTTTGCGAGGATAATGCTGGAAGATGTGATCCTCGCGGTCAGACGAACAGGATGCAGCGCCACACTCCTCTGCACATCGAAGTATGAGTGCCGGGATGCCCTCGTGGCAGTACGAAAAGAGGGGCTCAATGAAGCGATCAACTGGGCCCTTCCGCAGTTCCACTGCCCTTCCCTGATCATCATGTCGGATCTCCCGATGGTGACTCCGGGCAGTCTCCAGCGGGTCATCTCCACCAAAGCTGATATGGCGATCGTCCCGGGCCTCGGCGGCGGGACGAACGTGATCTTTGTTAAAAAGCCCGAGAAGTTCCATGTGGAATACTATGGATTCTCGTTCCGAAGGCATCTTCAGATCGCCGAGGAGCTCGAACTTACTGTTGAGATCATCGATTCCATGCGGATGTCAACTGACGTGGATGAACCGGCCGATCTGGTCGAACTGATGATCCACGGACACGGAAATGCCCGTGAATGGCTGTATGAGCACGGATTCACCCTCTCGGTAGAAGAGGGGAGAGTAAAGGTCCACCGGGATGGTAAGGAAGTTGTCTGATTTTATTGAAAAAGCAGAGGAGCTGGCTCTCTCCGGAAAGTTTGAGGAGGCACTCGCAAAATACGGCGAGGCGATCGGAGAGGACCCGGCCGATCCGCTCACGTATGTCGGAAAAGCCTCAATATTGAAAGCGCTTGGCCGATATGCTGAGTGTGCTGACTGTATGGACACAGCCATCCGGATCCTGCCTGAATGGAAAGGTGCGGATGTAGACAAAGCCTCAGACCTCGCCTCGATGCTGCTCGTCCTCAAGGCCGAGGCACAGCTGTATGCGGAAAAACCGGAAGAGGCGCTTCTCACAGTGGATGAAGCAGACAAAATCAGAGAAGCAGATGCGGCATCTCTGGTCGTTCGCGCCCAGGCATATGCCCAGCAGAAAAAATACGAGGAGGCGGGCAACTGTCTGTACCGTGCGGAGGAGTGGTGTTTTCTGCATGACGACGCAATGCTGACCCAGATCTGGCTTTCAAAAGTCCATATCGCAAAAGAGTCCGGCAAAGCTTTTGCTCCGCCGTATGCTGCCGAAGTGTACAAATCCGGGAACTGGCGAAAACCCGCGGGAACGGGCGAAGAGCTGTTCGAGCGGGGGAACAATCTTCGCGGCGAAGGACTGCTCTACGATGCACTCAGATATTACGACGCCTGTCTTGCTGCCGGACCGGAAAACCGCGCACTCGTCCTGTTTTTCAAAGGGATCATCTTTGAACAGCTGAAAAACTTTACCGAAGCATACTCCATGTACTCGGATGCGTTGGCAGCCGGACCGGCACCAGAGGATGAGTTAAAGATCCGGGTAAGATGGATGAACGCAAAAAGTCTGCGTCTCTGAAATCCATCATCTTTTTTTTAACCGTTCGGTCGGAAAAGTAATACAAAAAATCGCTAAAAACAAAACGCCCAAGTCGGAATTCGAATCCGAGTCGCAGCCGTGACAGGGCTGCATGATAGGCCACTACACTACTTGGGCAACACGCCGCACGTCAATCCCGCACAATCAAAACGAAAGAAGAAGCGCCCAAGTCGGAATTCGAATCCGAGTCGCAGCCGTGACAGGGCTGCATGATAGGCCACTACACTACTTGGGCATTGATTGCGTCTTGAAAATGGTCCCGACTCCCGGATTCGAACCGGGGACATCGCGGTAGCCGCGCAGTACGCCCGCAGGCGTTAATTTCTTTCTACAGCCGCGCACTCTACCATCTGAGTTAAGTCGGGATTGACTGCTTTAACTAGAAGGATTTGTAAAAATATAAACATGCCGGTTTGAGAGATGTCTGGCCGCAGAGCATTCCCTTTTAATATCCGAAAAATCAAGAAAATAGACAATTGCAGAAGATGGGAATACCATGATAAACAAAGACGGATTTGCCATAGTGGGCTGTACAAAATGCAGAAGGATGCAGGTTGCCGATCTCTCGTATGCCACAAAGACCTGTGTTTGCGGAAACAAAATCGATCTTGCAAAAACAAAACTGCTTGCCGTCGTTTCATCGGCAGATGCAGCAGGCGAACTCCTCAGACACATGCAGACCGCAAAAAATTCCGGGTTCACCTCTGCGGACCGGTTCACCCAATCAGACAAAAAAATGGATTAGTCAAAGGGTACTGCTTCAAGAGTTGATGCAAGCTCCCATATCCGGGTCCGTGCATGGATCGGCATATTTGAGTCATTGCTGACCTCATCGATCATCGAAAGGGCACTTGCGGCTCTCAGACCGATCGTCTTCTTCTCATCCTGGAGAACCTTCATCGTCTCATCGGCCACGCGGCGGATATTCCGCGGAATCGTTGAATCTTCACTCATTGCATGCAGCATCATAATGCACTGCCTGATCATATCTTCCGGATTTGCCATATTTAGCTCCCATCCCCAAAATCTGTAACTCATGTTATACCTCCGCAAAAATAAAGACTCCCTTTATTCTTGAGACATTATATACTCTGAAAACTAATCTGTTAGTACGAGAAAACCAGCCATGACAAAAAAACCCGAGGATATAATGACGGAGTATCTCCTAAACGGAGCCAAAATGCTCTCGGAACCCTGCCCCGTATGCGACTCTCCGCTGTTTGATGTGAAGGGAAAGAAGATGTGCGTGGTTTGTGCCAATACACCAAAAGAAGCGCCAGCGCAGAATACTTCTGAAGAAAAGATTCAGATGATCGTCCCGAAATATGCCGCCGCGGATCAGACCCCGTCGCCTGCCCCGGAAAATATTCTCACAGGCTTGGATGACCTGATCCTCAAACTCTGCACCCGTGCCGCCGCCGAGACGGAACCGGAACGCTGCCGCATCCTCATTGAGTGCATCCGAACTGCTGCAGAAGCAAAAACCATACTCTCGAGATAATGAAGGTCGTCGGTGTTGTCGGATATCCCGCAAGCGGGAAAGGCGAATTCTCACTGATCGCCGATGAACTGGGGATACCGGTCATAGTTATGGGAGATATGATTAGGAGAAAGGTCATACAGGAAGAGCTCGCGTTGACCGATGAGAACATCGGAGCGGCCGCACGGAAACTCCGCAGCGAACTAGGTATGGACGCCGTGGCAATACTGACGGCAGAGGAAGTGCGAAAACTCAGTTCAGCTATCGTTGTTATCGACGGGATCAGGGGGGACGCCGAAGTTGCCTACTTCAGATCCGTGTTCAGTGACTTTTCGCTTCTCGCGATCACAGCCGGTTTTGAGACCCGCCTTTTGAGAATGCAGAACAGAGGACGGAGCGATGACACCGCTACGCCGGAGACGCTTCGCTCCCGCGATGAACGGGAGGAATCATTCGGACTTGCCCGTGCCATATCACTGGCGGACATGCGGATCGAAAACGAATCGAGCCGCGATGAGTTCATTTCCCGGATCAGAAGTTATCTTGGGGGTCTGTCGTGAAGATCTTCTTTGCCTCCTCCTCAAAGGTGTGGGAAGATCCGTCATGGGTCGCGGAGATCGCGGAGGTAGGATTCGACGGCTGGGAGATCTCGGCTGACGGAAACTACCGGCTGGACAAACCGGAGACGTTCTCTGCAGTCAGAAAAGTTATCGAAGAAACCGGACTGGACGTCTCGGTCCACGCCCCGTTCAGCGACTTAAACCCGGCATCCATCAATATGCCGATCTGGGAGGAGACCGTCCGGCAGTTCACCGTCTGCATCGAACAGGCCGCAGAGCTCACCGACACGGTGGTTCTCCATCCGGGGTATCTCTCCCCGGTGAGCAGATTCGACGGAGCTTCCGCGTGGAACAATCACAAAAAGGCATGCATCCGTCTCGGAGAGACGGCAGAGCGTGTCGGCGTTACGGCGTGTCTTGAAAATATGCCGAACCTCGACGACTTCTTCTGCCGGGATCCCTACGAACAGGAAGGATTTGTCGATGGTGTGCCCGGGATGGGACTCGTGCTTGACATCGGCCATGCCAACACGACAGGGAACCTGGATGAGTTCTGCAAGATCATTCTGCCTAAGGCGCATCATCTCCACATCCACGACAATCACGGGAAATACGATGAGCACCTCTCCCTTGGGAGCGGCACCATCAACTGGGATAAGATCATGCCGAGGATCGTGAAGGAATATAAGGGAAAGATCATCGTCGTCGAGGGACGCAACCCGAAAGAAGGGAAGAAAAGCCTCGAGTTTTTACGGAAGTGGATATAAATGGCCGGTGAAACACTCTTCGTGCATTTTCTCGGAACTGCGGGGGCTCTCCCGACGCCGCTTCGAAATCCTTCCTGCATCATGATCAGGCGCGGATCCGACACGCTCCTTTTTGACTGCGGAGAGGGAGCTCAGCAGCAGATGATGCGGCTGAAGACCGGATTTACCGTAAATGCCGTTTTTATAACCCACTGGCACGCCGACCATTATCTGGGCATATTCGGGCTCATCGAGACGATGGCATTCAATGGAAGGGCCGAACCGCTGACCCTTTACGGACCGCGGGGTATCGACTGGTTCGTGAATATCATCCATCAGCTGACGCCGAAGATCCCGTTTCAGCTTACGGCCGTCGAAGTATCCGACGGGGATGTGATGATATTTGACGGCTACTCGGTAGCGGCATTCAAAACATTTCATGGAATGGAAAGTGTCGGCTATGTCCTGGAAGAGGACATGCGCCCGGGGAGGTTCGACCGGGAAGGCGCTATTGCTTTAGGCGTAAAACCCGGGCCGCTCTTTGGAAAACTCCAGAGAGGTTCACCGGTCACTATTCAAAAAGACGGTGAGGAGGTGACCATCACCCCGGAGATGGTCATGGGAGAACGGCGCCGCGGTCGAAAAGTTGTGTACACCGGAGACACACGGCCGGTAAAAAACCAGCCTGATCTTTTGGGCGATGCGGATCTCCTGATCCATGAAGCGACCTTCGATGAAGAGGAGGGAAGAGAACGGGCGAAGGAGGCCTGGCATTCAACAGCGGGCGAAGCCGGACAGGTGGCGGCTCTTGTGAAGCCGAAGACCCTGGCGCTCGTACATTTCAGTTCGCGCTACATCACCGCTGCAAGCCACATCAGGGACGCAAAAGAGTTCTTCAGCGGAGAGATCATCGCGCCAAATGATCTGACCACCGTGGAGATCCCCTTCAGCGACGAATAACACGGATCCGCGTACCGGCCCGGAGAAAGGTGCCGGTTTCCCAATCTACTTAAGACGGCGGGGTAAAACAATACAGTAAGCGACAGCCCATGCCAGAACCGGACAGCAAAGAACCCCTGAATATTTACTCGAAAAACGGTACGGTGATAACCGTACGCAGTCCGATCAGAAACAAGATCCTCACCCTGCTTGCAGAGGAGGGGCCGGTCTCTTTTTCCCGGATCATGGAGTATACCGGGCTGTCAAAATCCACGGTGTCCGGGTATGTCTGTTCTCTGGAGATGAGGGAACTTATCTCAGTTGTGCCGGATCCGCGGGATGCCCGAAAGAAGACCTATGTGATCACCGCATCGCTTATCGGGGATATCACCCCAAGCACCCAGAACGGGACTTCCGATTTTCGCGAACTCATCAGACAGGCGTATGCAAAATACGATAAGATCGATTACAAAGAGATCCTCCCCCACATAATCAAGGTGGCTCTCGGTGAAGCGGGCATCAACATCGACCCGGTGATCATGCGCGGCGGGGAGATCCTGGGGCAGGCGGTCGCCGTTTATCTGGTCGCCGACACATTGGAAAAAACACTGGCGAACATCACCGAGTTTTGGAAACATTACGGATTTGGGGAGGTGAAGGTCCGATCCGCGGATCCTCTGCAGATCGAGGTCTATCACTGTTATGAATGCATGATCATGCCCAAGGAATCCGGGAAAAACTGTGCGATCTCCTGCGGTATGCTCAAAGCGATCTTTTCCGCGTTTTACAATGAAAAGATCAATGTGACCGAGATCCAGTGTATGACAGAAGGATATGACTGCTGCTGTATCGAGATCATACGGCCTGAACGGTGATCTCCGGTTTTTTGATCTCGGATAGAGTTTTCACCAGGCAACCGGTTTGACCGCACATACCTACTTGTCGACTTGTCAGATACTTGTCGAATCGTTTGACAACACAACAAACCCCATATCATCCTTTAAATCCAAAAATACCTTTAATTATAATAATAATTATTATATTTTACTATTTTACGCAAAAGAGAGAGAAAGGCCCGCAGTGTCTCTCTCCCGGCAAACCTGACCATCCGTTCCTCCCTCTTTCCACACCTTTGTCAAATGGGGCAAATTGACAAATACTAAAATCAAACTGAGAATATTGCTTCGATTGCCAAAATACGCCCGCAGACACTTGACAACCCGTTTGACAACAACTCGCTCTTTTCGGCAAGTCCCCTTCCTTCATCCCCGGCCAGCCATATTGGCAAAGCTCCCCGATCCGCCTGACCGGATCCAGCAAATTCTCAAATAATAGCACGACGAATATATTTCACCTAGGCGAATTTCATGACAATACAATACTGCGGTGAATTGGAGAGCGTGTCGAAGAAGATCTGTGCATACCCGGTTCTGCGCCCTTAAACCCCCACAGATCTTCAGTTCACACAACATGATGTCAGCAGCGCAGGCTTTCATACCGACGCAGCAAAAAAACCATTGGTGAACAGACATGAACTATAGCAAAAGCAAAAACTACGACACAGAAACGATCAGACAAAAAATCATGGGGCCAAACCCCGTAAAACTCACAGAAGAACTCCTCAAAGACATCGGCCTCAAAAAAGGATCCCTTGTCATGGACCTCGGCAGCGGGCAGGGCGTCACCTCAGTCTTCCTCGCAAAAGAATACGGCGTCCGTGTGATCGCCGCAGATCTCTGGAGCGACCCTGCCGAAAACATGCGGTTCTTCGAACAGATGGGCCTGACTGCTGAAACCATCCTCCCCATCCATGCGGACGCGACCGCGCTTCCTTTCCCGCACGAACTCTTCGACGCCGTCATCTGCATAGATGCCTACAACTACTTCGGCAGAGACAAAGCGTATCTGGGAGAGCATCTCCTCCCGTTCGTCAAACACGGGGGATACATCTGCATCGCCGTTCCGGGTATGAAAAAAGACTGTCACGACGATCTCCCGCCCGAGCTCCTCCTCTCCTGGACACCCGAACAACTCGACTACATCCACGACGCCGCATACTGGGAAGACATAATACGTGCCGCAGACGAAGCCGAGATCATTTCCATCCATGAAATGGAAAGCAACGAAGAAGTCTGGAACGACTGGCTTGCCACCGATAATGAATACGCCAAAGGCGATCGCAAAACCATGGAGGCGGGAGGCGGCAAGTACATGAACTTCATCGCCATCCTTCTCCAAAGAAAATAACCAAAACACACATCAGAGCCGAACAGAACCTGACCTGATCCGTCAACTGAGTGGTTTCATATTCCAGGAAACCAATATATGTAGAGAACATGGTACATCTTACGATCGATATAGGAGGAAAACCCGGCAAAGACTGCCGGGGATTTTGCTCTTACTGCTACTTTAAGCATGCAAAAGATGTACCTCCCTTCGGCTGCAGATACTGCATGCCGTTCAAAAAAGGCTGCGAGTATTGTGCCAAAGGCGTAAAAGAAGAGTACGCCGGCTTTTACTCGCTCAAAGACGTGGCCGATCACTTCCTTGCCGATCTCCAGATGATCTCCGGCGATATAACCAAGATCACCATATCGGGAGGAGGTGACCCGAGCTGCTACCCTGAGTTCACCCCGCTTATCGAGATCCTGGGATCCCTCAATGTCCCTCTCCACATCGGCTACACCAGCGGAAAAGGATTCGACACGCCGGACATCGCCGACTTCATGATCGAAAATAATATGAAGGAGATCTCCTTCACGATTTTTGCGAGCGACCCCGCCCTTCGGGAAAAATACATGCATGATCCGACCCCTGAAGCCTCGCTCGAAGTGATCGAACGGCTGGCGGCAAAAATCGACGTATACGCGGCTCTCGTCATTCTTCCCGACGTCAACGACGGGGAAGTTCTCCGGACCACGCTTGCCTGGCTCGAAAAGATCGGCGTCAAAGGCGTCATTCTGATGAGATTTGCCAACCGGGAAGACCAGGGGCTCATCCTCGACAACGCTCCCGTCATCGAAAACCAGCGGGTCCATACCATGGAAGAGTTCCGGGATATCGTCAGCGAAGCAGCGGCAAAGTTCCCGGCTCTGCGGTTATCCGCGACCCCTCTGTATGATCCTGCCTTTGACTCGCCGTTTGCGATCCGAAACGAGCCTGAGCTCCTCGCTCATCTGCCCCGGATCACCGGCCGCGTTTCGGTCATCACCGGGAGTATCGCCGCCCCGTACATCAGAGAGATACTCGGCGCATGCGGAGCGCCGGAAGGCATGGTCGTCCCTGTGGACAAGGAGATCTCCTGCCTCATCACGATCGACGATCTGAAAAAACTGGACCCGGAAACCCTTGAAGAAACGGTCATCATCCCCGGCCGGGCATTCGTCCACGACCCCGAGGCCGAGCTTCTTCTCGACCGCAGAGTTATCCGCGGTCCCGAGACCCTCTCGGCCGACGGAGAAACCAGTATGGGTATGGACCTGACCGGGGTTCTGACCATGGAAATGGAAGGATTCACCCAGCTGATCCAGCTCATCAATCAATACGGGAGATCGGCATGAACTACTCTGACCTGTATGCAAAGATCGGCTACACGTTTAAAAACGTCGACCTGCTCACCCATGCCCTCACGCGAACCGCGTATGCCCGGGAAAATGAGCTTTCCATGCATGATACCATGGACTCGCTCGCGGTCCTTGGAGACGCGGTCCTTGATCTGATCGTGATCTGCCGGCTTATCGGGGACGGAGAGTTTGACAAAGGCGAGATCACCAGAAAAAAGATCGACCTGGTGAATATGAGCGTCGTCCGCCGGCTTGCCGAGGATATCGGCCTGCCTGCATATATGAAATGGGGCAAAGGCGAACTCCGCATGCAGATATGGACAAGCGGCCGCGTTTCAGCCGAATGCTTCGAAGCGCTGATGGGGGCCGCCTATCTGGACGGCGGCGTGGAAGCTTCCCGATCAATCCTTGATCACGTTTGGAAACCATAGAGCTTATTGGCCGTGAACACGATATGATAGAAGTATGGTACGGGTAAAAGCATCCCACATTTTAGTAAAGACCGAAGCTGAAGCAAAAGAGATCATGCAGAAGATCAAAGCCGGTGATGATTTCGCAAAACTCGCGAAACTCTACTCGCAGTGTCCGTCAGGCAACGCCGGCGGGGATCTCGGCTACTTTGGCAAAGGCCAGATGGTCAAACCCTTCGAAGAAGCATGTTTCAAGGCTAATGCGGGCGATGTCCTGGGCCCGGTCAAAACCCAGTTCGGCTGGCATCTCATCAAAGTGACCGACGTTAAGAACTGAGTTTCTATGAAAAAAACTGCCTTTGACGAGCTTATCGCCGCTATCAGGAGTGATGATACCGCAAGGCAGGAGGAGGCAGCCAATAAGATCTGTGCCCTGCACGATCCTGCATCCCTTCAGTTTATTTTGGCCGCCCTGAAAAAGAACGACCCGCTGACCCGGCGCGTTATGCTCTGGGCGCTGCGAAATTATTCTGCCGAGCTTGAGTATGCGCAGTATCTTTCCTATCTCGCAGATGAGAATCTCGGGGTCAGGGAAGCCGCGCTCATGCTCTTTATGGAGGGCGGGCAGCCGGCAGTCGATACGCTGGTTGCGGCGATCTCCTCAAACGATATGACGACGCAGTATGCCTCGGTCCAGGCGCTTGGCCAGTTCCGTGTCCCTGCCGCGATCCCCGCGCTGATCTCTGCCGCTTCGTCGTCTGAATCTGATATCCGCGAGATCGCGGTCATGTCGCTAGGGGTCTATCATGATCAGGCGGTCGTTCCAACACTAGTCTCAGCGCTGAACGATCTTCCCGCGATCAGGCTGGCGGCACTCTCCGGTCTGCGGGGCAGACAGCTCATCGAAGATGAGCTTTCCGCGGTTTTTGCTTCGCTTGCCGATGAACGCGAGGATATCCGCGCGGCAGGCGTGTATGTTCTGGACGCCCTGACTCCGGGCAGCCTTACGGCCGATCCTTCGCCCTATGTCCGCCGCGCCCTTGCCTCGGTGACCGCGGAGGTTCCTGTTCTCACGGAATTATGCGGCGACCCTGACCCCTCGGTGAGATCGGCTGCTGCGGAGACGATCCGCAAACAAAAGCTCAGGCTGGAAGATACCCTTCTTCCGCTGCTTGCCGATCCGGTCCCGGGTGTCCGCCGTGCGGCCGCATCCGCTCTCGGCAGTTCAGACAGGCCTGATGTGGTTCCGGCGCTGATCTCCTGTCTTGCCGACCCAAAACCCGGGATCCGCGCCGCAGCGGCGGCGTCTCTTGGCAGTATCGGCGGTGAGCCGGTGATCGAGGCGCTCAAAGAGGCATCGCATACAAATAATCCGATACTTGCCGGGATAATCAAAAACGCTCTGATGACTGCAGAGCGGAAAAAATGATCATTCGCCGACCGCCGTTCTCACGGCGATCTCGGTTTCCATTCTTCTGACTTCGTTTTCCACGTCTTCGATCTCGATCATTTTGACGCGTTTTTCCATCGGCGGGTTGAGTTTGGCTTTCTGTTCGTATTTGCCGATCTCGGCGGCGAAGTCTTGCGGGATCATGTCGATGCCCCGTAAGGCATCGATGAGTTCCCGGGAGAAGTAGGTGTCGATCTGGATCTTGCGTTTGGTCGCATGGGAAAGTTTGCCGATGAACCGGCAGAGTTTGTCCTGATCTTCGGGACTCATCGTGTCGGTGAATTCGTAGTTTTCGATCTGCCGCAGCGTCTGGAGGATGGGGATGAGGGATTCAGGCGTGATGACGTAGACGACATACTCCGCGAGATCGTACTGGTAGGTCGTCAGAACATCAAGCGTGCTTGAGGGGACCACGAGGAAGACTTCTTTTCTGACGTCGTCGTGTTTGCAGTATTTTTTCATCGCTTCGGCCTGATTCTTCAGATACGTCGGGAAGTTTTCGAGTTCTTCCGGGTTTTTCGGGCTTTTTGCGTCGAAGATGGTGTACATCTTTCCGATCAGCACAACATTGTCGGGCGTTCCCTGGTGGGGATATTCGCACTTCTCGCACCATACAAAGTCATGCTTTCTGCAGATCGTGCGGATGCTTTCGGCAACTTCGGTTTCATGTTTCTGCCAGGAGACGGCAAGTTCCTCCTGTTTTTTCACGAGGAGATTCATCTGTTCGTTTGCGAGCGTTTCCCGGTCGCTTTTGAGCTGGTCGTAGAGGGTGTTGATCCGCTCGATTTTGCGGTTGTATTCGGCGGCCTGCTCCTCGCGGACGCTTTCGTGACCGGAGAGCTGCTCTTTTGCCGCGATCAGGTCGCGGGTGACCTCGTCAAGGTTTTCCTTGAGTTCCTGATATTTTTGGGCTTCTTCTTTTCTCCGGGAGGCTTCGGCGGACAGCTGTTCGTCTCTCAGGCTTTCGAGGGCTGCGATTTTTCCTTTGGCGAGGCTGAACTGTTCGGCGAGTTCTGCATAGGCTGATTCCAGGCTCCGGTATCTCGCCATCTCTTCCTGTCTGCGCTCGGTTTCGGCGAGGGCCTGTTCTTCGCGGGCGCCTTCGACTGCGGCGATCTTTCCTTTGGCAAGGCTGAGCTGTTCGGCGAGTTCTGCATAGGCTGATTCCAGGCTTAGGTATCTCGCCCTCTCTTCCTGTCTGCGCTCGGTTTCGGCGAGGCTCTGTTCGTCACGTGCCCGTTCAAGGCCGAAGAGTTTTCCTCTGGTGATCTCAAGTTCCCGTGCGGTCACCTCGAATCTGTCCCTTGTATCCTGAGAGGATTTTCTCTCTGCGTCCCGCAAGGCTTCAAGGGATGCGTTTTTTCCTCTCTCCCTCTGCAGCTCGCCGGATAGCTGATCGAGCCGGATCTCGATCTCCCGGTATCGTCTCCCCGCCTCGTTTTCTTCGGCCTGATACCGGGCATATGCGTCGTCACCGCGGCGTATCACCTTTTTCCAGGAAAACAGACGTGTGAACAGTCCAATGCTGCGTAGACCTGCGAAAAATTCCGAGAGTGACGAGGAGGGTATCATTGACTAACAATTTAGAGGGGTTGTTATAAGCATTTTACGGTACTCCCGGATCTTTCCCGGGGTGTTTGGCCGGCTGCTTTTTGCGTGCGGGTCGCTGGCCGCAAATCAAAGATTTACTCGCACGTCTATCGGCTTGGCCGCAAACCATCGGTTTGCTCAGCTGAGGTCGGCCGCGTTCCGCGTCCAACCCGCCTCAACAAAGGGACCACAAGGTCCCGCCTCACGCCCGCAGCCACATTATTCCCTCTTATCACAACTTTTCAGGAAAAAAATAGGATGGGTAAGGACGCCCGGATCCAAACCTAGATCGCGGTCCAGCCGCCGTCAATTGACAGAAGCTGCCCGGTAGTATAGCTGGATGCATCCGATGCGAAGTAGACGACAGCACCGTCGAGCTCGCCCTCTCTTCCTGTTCTCTGCATAGGGCAGTAGGTTTTGACGACCTCCTGAAACGCCGGGTCGCTTATGACCGCATCGGTCATTTCACTTGGGAAGTAGGCCGGACCTATCGCATTGACCGTGATATTGTACTTTGCCCATTCGTTTGCGAGCGCCTTGGTCATCATCAGGACCGCGCCTTTGGTCGAACAGTAGGCGCTGAGCGGCAGACCCGACATCGCCACACTGCTGTGGATCGATCCCGTGTTGATGATCTTGCCGTACTTATTTCGGACCATCTCTTTGCCGAACTCGCGGGCGACAAAGAACACACTGCTGAGGTTCATATCGACCATTTTGTTCCAGAGTTCGTCAGGGGTCTCTTCGGCAGGGGCAAACAGCCCGATGCCGGCATTATTTACGAGGATGTCGATCTTTCCGTAATGATCCTTGATGGTTTTAACAGCCGCAGTGATCTGCGCATTATCTAAAACATCACACTGGACCGGGAGGCAGCGCACTCCAATTTTCTCGATCTCAGCTTTTGCCTCGTGTAATTTTTCGATCCTTCGCGCAAGAAGCGCCACATCGGCTCCCTGACGGGCAAGCGCTTTTGCCATCTGCAGACCAAGACCTGAAGAGGCGCCGGTAACGGCGGCCACTTTGCCGGTTAAATCAAATAATGTGCTCATTTTTGTAACCTCAGTCCTCAGCGCTCTCATGCAAATACTCGGTCATTCAGCACAATCTTGGACTGATTTCCCCATTCGTTTATACAAAGATAAAGGTTTGTGTGATAAATCAGACATCCAAAAGGCTGGTGACTTTCAAAAGCGACGAAAAAAAGGCTGCAGACCGGAGAGATCCGTCTGCTTCACTGCGTTTAGGAGGAGCGTGAAAAATTACTTGAACCAGGTTCGTTTCCGGTTCACGAAATGATCCTGCCGTCCGTTGAGATGGTCACGATCTGCCAGGGAATAAACTTCCCGCTGGCTTTGAGAGCATTCTTTGCAGCTGCTTCGAGACCTCCGCAGCACGGGACCTCCATTCTGACAACGGTCATGCTTTGGATATTATTATTCTTGATGATCGCCGTCAGCTTTTCGGTATAATCGACCGCGTCCAGTTTCGGGCAGCCGACGATCACCGTCTTGTTCCGGATAAACTCGTTATGGAAATTCCCGTACGCATAGGCAGTACAATCCGCCGCGATCAGCAGATGTGCGCCGTCAAAATACGGGGCATTGACCGGAACAAGTTTGATCTGCACAGGCCAGTGAGAGAGCTGACTGGACTGTGGAGAGGGAGCGTCGACCTTGCAGGTTTGCTCGCGTTTGATGACCTTCGATTCGGTCCCGGGACATCCGCAGGGAAGGGGAGCGGGGGCGTTCATTTTTGCCTCTTTCACGGCAGCTTCGTTATATGCCGGGGCTTCACGTTCTTCAAACGAGATCGCGTCCGTCGGACAGACGGGAAGACAGTCGCCAAGACCATCACAGTAGTTCTCGAAAACGAGCTTTGCCTTGCCGTCCACCATCTGGATGGCGCCTTCATGGCAGGCCTTGGCGCACTCTCCGCATCCATTGCATTTTTCTTCGTCGATTCTGATGATTTTTCTCAGCATGATCCTGTTCCAAATAGGGAAGTGTGTGGTTACACACACTTAAGGGTTTGTAAGTCGGCATCAACGGTCGTTGAAGGCTGCAGACCAAACGTCTTGACGAGCACATCCAAAACGGCCGGTGTAACGAAGGTCGGGAGGGAGGGACCGAGCATGATGTCTTTGACGCCGAGCGAGAGGAGAGCGAGCAGCACAAGGACCGCCTTTTGTTCATACCAGGCGATGTTGTAGGAGATCGGCAGCTCGTTTACGCCGCATTTGAAGGCATCTGCAAGGGCAAGGGCGATGACCACAAGACTGTAGGAATCATTGCACTGTCCTGCATCGAGAACTCTGGGGATCCCGTCGATGTCGCCGAGGTCAAGGGCGTTGTACCGGTATTTTGCGCATCCCGCGGTTAAGATGACGGTGTCTTTCGGGAGAGCTTTGGCAAATTCTGTGTAGTAGCTTCGTGCCGGATCCCTGCCGTCGCAGCCTGCCATTACCACAAACCGTCTGATCTTTCCGGTGTTGATGAGTTCGATCACTTTGCCGGCGAGCGAAAGTACCGCCTCGTGGGCGCAGCCGGTAAGAAGTTCCGGCGTGTGCAGATCGGTAGGCGGAGCAGCTCTCCGAGCCAGATCGATCAGGAGCGAGAAGTCCTTTCCGTTCGGCGAGTCGGGGATGTGGTGACATCCGGGGAATCCTACGGCGCCGGTCGTGAACACGAGGTGTTTATACTCCGGTCCGGGCGGCACAAGACAGTTGGTCGTAAACAGGATCGGGCCGTTGAATTTCGCCATCTCCGCTCTCTGGTTCGCCCAGGAGGTTCCGTAGTTTCCTTTGAGGTGCGGATACTTTTTTAATGCGGGATAGGCATGCGCCGGAAGCATTTCGCCGTGGGTGTAGATGTCGATCCCTGCATTCTGTGTTGCCTGCAGGAGGTCTTTGAGGTCTTTTAAGTCGTGACCGGTGACCAAGATCCCCGGGCGGTTTCCGGGCGTCGTGTTGACTTTGGTGATCTCAGGGACGCCGTATGCGTGGTTTGCCGTGTCCAAAAGGGCAAGGCAGGTGACGCCGACCTTTCCGCATTCGAGAACAAGCGCGGTCCTTTCATCCGCCGAGAGCGGTTTTGACCGGGAGGCAAGACCTTTGGTGATGAACGAAAGAATGGTGTCGTCGGTTTTTCCAAGGACGACTGCATGGGAGTAGTAGGCTGCAAGACCTTTGAGTCCGAAGAGAAGCAGAGAATACAGAGAGCGGATGTCTGCATTTTCGATTGCATCAAGGGAGATCTCTTTTGCGCTGAGGATGTCTTCTTCGGAGGAGGGATTCCAGGAGCACTCGGCAGGTTCGCCAGCGACTTTGGGGAGTCTGTCTCTCTGGGCTATGATCCGTTCGAGATAGACAGAAAAGCGGGCGTTGTCGAAACTGACGTTGGTGAGCGTTGCGAAGAGAACTTCTGCAGCGAACGGGTCGACGGTTTTTCCTGCGGCTTCAAGCCGGTAGGCAAGTCCCGAGAGGGCATAGAGGACGGCGTCCTGATATGCGGCGGTCGTTTTGCTTTTTCCGCATACGCCCCCAAGGGAGCAGGCGGGGATTTTTGATTCCTGACATTGCTGACAATACATGTTTTTTTACCTCGCTATCTTTTGTATACTAATCATATTATCGACAAATATATTAATAATGAAGAGTTTCCAAAAACATACTTTGGAGAGGCCGTGATAACGGCAGAAAAGAGGGGGAACATCCTGATCAGAATGATTGCGGAGACGCCCTGATTTTGTCTTTATTTGTCGGAATATCGTTAGAAACCGGGATCCATACGCCGTTTTGACAGACCTCATACTTTTCAAAAGCACACGGAATGCCGTTTGCCGTCGCTATGTCGCTGCTGTCCATAAGCTGAAAATGCAGATGAGGGGCAAACGAATTGCCGGAGTGACCCACGCTTCCAAGCAGATCCCCTTTGCTGATTTTCTGTCCGGGAGTAACAAAGATCGATCCTTTTTGAAGATGGACGAGCGCAGCGTAGACATTTTTGCCGCACTGCAGAATGATGTAGTTGCCCGCAACCTGTTGTACATCGTCCTTTGCCGGATCGAAATAATGCGCATTTTTGTATGCGTTGACAAGGTCCGAGAGAAAATGCGTGCGCGGCCGTTCTTCGCAGCCGTCCTCTGCCCGGAGAACGGTCCCGCCGCACGGCGCATACACGTTTTGGCCCCAGCAGCAATACTCCTTTAAGGGGACCCCGAAGAGAAGATAGTGCAGGAAACTCACGCGATAGGCAGGGCGGCCCTTTCTCTTCCAGTCCACCTGAATAAAGTCATACGCATAGCGTGTTCCAAACCGGTCTGTGCCGTGACTCGGTATTTTTGTCCCGGGCGTGTTTGGAGAAAGCCATTCTCCCCGCAAAGGAAACGCCGCGATGATCGGCTTATCCTCAGTGTTCATCTGATCTCTCCGCAGAGGAGTATTCCTGCAGTCATTTCATCATAATTATTGTTGACCGCTCAATCCCCTTAATCATTTACCCGGGGATAAAATCTGACCGAAAAAAAGAAGATCAGAGTATTTTACAGCAGAGACACCAGATTGCGGAGAACCTCTTCCGGGTCCTTCGCCTTCACCACGCTTGAAGCCAGCAGAACACCGTCCGCTCCAAGATCGACCGCGGTCTTCACGCACTCACCCGACTGGATGCCTGCACCGCAGAGGACCTTCACCTCCGGGCTGATCCGTTTCACTGCAGCGACCGAGTTTCTGATGATATCCGGATTCGCCTTTGTGACCGAGATTCCTGATCCGATCAGCTCCGGCGGCTCGACCGCGACATATGTCGGCGAAAACGCCGCCGCCGCCGCGGAAACTCCCACATTATTCGTGCAGACCACCGACTCCAGATGATTGAACTTCGCCGCCTCCACGCATGCCTCGATCTCCGCGATCGTCAGCCGGCGTTCCGAGTGATTGATCAGCGAACCCACACAGCCCGCCGCCCGCACGGTGAATGCAGGGATCCTGCCGGTGAATGCCCCTTCCACCGCATCGATGTGCTGAGCATACACCGGGATCTCGTAATGCCTGCAGAACGGGTGCAGCTCCACAAACTGCGGAGCGACCCCGATCGTGACCCCTGACTCCTGCATAACGAGCTCCGCGGCAGAACCGATCTGCCCTGCCGAATTGCCCGCCCCTTCACGATATGACTTGAAGTTCACAAGAATAAGCGGCGACGACATTATTTCCTCTTCACCTGCAGAACATCTCCGAGCGTTGTCGACGCGACCCCGCCCTTTTGCAGTTTATCATCATCATCTGCCGTATCCAGAAGCACGATGTCAAGTTCCTTCTCAAGCTTCTTTCGTTCCGCCTCGGTCGGCGCACGGTCGCCGCGTTCGAACTTCTTGATATCTCCCTCCTGCATCTTCAAAACAAACGCAAGATCCTTCTGGGAAAAACCCTTTGCCAGGCGGGCGGCTGCGATCTTCTGAGGATAATCCTCAACGATATCGCCCTCGATGAAATCGAACATATCCCGCTTGCGGTTCGCCTGCTGCTGACTTCCCTTTGAGGGGGTCTTCGTCACGACCGTCGGGCGGCCGAACGACTGGACCGGAGCACGGGGAGCCTGGACCTCGGTACCGAGTTTGGCGCACTTATCACAAACCCTCATGGGTTTAGCCCCCTCGATCTGCACCAGTTTGCCTTTCTTTGTCATTGCTGCCCCGCATAACTCACAATATTCTGTCTGCATGATATACTCGCTCATCTATATTTTCCCTCGCATACATTAACCCTTTTCCTATCCGGCAATCAGTGGACAGCCGAAGGGTCCGCAGTCAGATGATTTTTCAGCATTTTCCTCAAAACACCAGATACGGCATTCCGAAAGATACTTTACTCAATTCATCAGATATACCAAACATAGGGTAATACCATGACTGAACCAGGGCAGGATGACGACCCGGATGTGATCAAGCCGACCATCTCGGTAGAACCGGTTATTTCATCAGAGGAGCTTGCACAACTCAGAAAGACCAATATTGCCCTCGAGGGACGCAACTACGAGCTGCGTGAGACGGTCCGGCAGCTCAGACTGCAGTCGGCAGCTGTGGAATCGGAAAGGGATCAGTATAAACGCGAGGCAAAAAAACTCAAAGGCGAGCTGGAACAATATCGCACTCCTCCGCTGGTGATCGGAACGATTGAGGCGCTCGCATCCGGTGACCGGGTCATCGTTCGAAGCACGACAGGCCCGCAGTTTCTTTCGAAAGTGAGCGAGACAGTCAATTCAGCGGAGCTTGTTCCGGGAAGACAGTGCGCTCTGCATCCCCAGTCGTTTGTTCTTGTAGAGGTGCTGCCGAACAAATATGATACGATGATCTCGGGTATGGAGGTGGAGAGGGCGCCTGAGGTGAACTACGAGGATATCGGCGGACTCGACCGGCAGAAGATCCTTCTCCGGGAAGCGGTGGAACTCCCGCTCCTGAAACCGGAGCTGTTTGAAAAGGTGGGCATCGAGCCGCCGAAAGGGGTCCTGCTTGTGGGTCCGCCGGGTACGGGAAAGACGCTGCTCGCAAAAGCGGTTTCTCATGAGACGAACGCCGCATTCATCCGGGTCGTGGGGTCCGAACTCGTGCAGAAGTATATCGGAGAGGGGGCGCGGCTCGTCAGAGAGCTGTTTGCCCTTGCACGGGAAAAGGCGCCGGCGATCATATTCATCGACGAGATCGACGCGATCGGTTCCTCACGCAGCAATGAAGCGTATTCAGCCGGGGATCATGAGGTGAACCGGACACTGATGCAGCTGTTATCCGAACTTGACGGGTTCAATACCCGGGGAAATGTGAAGATCATCGCGGCGACGAACCGGATGGATATTCTGGATCAGGCGCTGCTCCGCCCGGGAAGATTCGACCGGATCATTGAGTTCCCGCTTCCGGATGAGGAGGGACGGAGAATGATCCTTGCTATCCACACAAAAAAGATGCATCTGAACAGGACCGTTTCACTGGAGAAGATCGCGAAGGAGACGGAGAATATGAACGGATCTGAGCTTATGGCCATCTGTGTTGAGGCAGGTATGAACGCCGTCCGGGCAGGGAGGACAAAGATCTCCGGAGAGGATTTTGTTCAGGCGATAACGGCGGTGAAACAGGGAAGGAACGCAAAGCTCACGCCGATCCCCGACGGGATGTATTCATAATTTTTACTTTTTTTAATAGAACTTGCGCGAAATTATCGACGATCAACAAATCACATAAATAGCGGTGATCACAATTTAAAAAAAAGGACAATAGCATGCCTTCAGCCGGAATTGAACCGGCGACAACCAGATCTTCAGTCTGGCGCTCTCCCGACTGAGCTATAAAGGCTCTTGCGTAACTAATGTTAGCATAATAACTATTTATAATAATCTGATTGCATCTCTCAAACACCTTATCCATTCCAAAAACCCACTACTACACAATGGTCAAGAGCGCCAATACAAAAAACGGAACCAATAAACAGACCCTTCAGGAAAAAATCGTCGGACGAACCACACATATCGTCCACCTGACCCATAACGACTTGGACGCCGCAGGATCGGATGCGGTCTGCCGGATGACATTCGGCGACGAGATCCTCACCCTCTTCTCATCCGTCGGGCGGTTCGGCTGGTTTCTCGCGCAGGTTGGCGGATGCAACGGGAAAGGAGACACCCTCATCATCAGCGATCTCGGTTATCAAAACGGCGTCGAAGACCAGATACGAAAAGCCCACGCAGCAGGCTGGATCATCCAGTGGTACGACCACCACAAATGGACCGAGGCGGAAAAACACAAGGTCATACCATTTGTCCAGACCCTCATCGTAGACACGACAAAATGTGCCACCGGCGTCGTTGCCTCGGTCTTTGCCAAAGACAATCAAAGCGCACGCGAAGTTGCCGGCGTTGTATGTGACTACGACCTCTGGAAACACCAGGACCCAAGATCCGCAAAACTCGGCATCGTCACCTCCAAACAGGAAAACCTCAGACTCATCCGGGACAAACTCGCGAAAGGAATCATCATCGACGAAGAAGTCTCCCGCATCTTTGAGAAAATCGAGCACGACAAAAACAAGTGTATGAAAAAAAGCATCAGAGCCGCGAAAATATACCGGGGAAAATACACGATCGCCGTTATGCCGGCCTACGGCTACCCAAGCGAGACCTCAGCAGAAGCACGCAGGCAGCTGAAAACCGACATCGAACTTCTTGTCTTCGACAATGGAAAGTTCTCTCTCCGCAGTGTTCCGGAGATCAGCCACCTGATAGCCAGACAGTTCGGCGGAGGAGGGCACCCGAATGCATCCGGAGGAAGCTTCAACTACACTTGGAAAGAGAAGTGGATGCTCAAACTCTTCAGAAGAGTCTCCGGCGCCAAACCTTTCATCGCCGCGGCAGAAAACCTCTGACCGCACACTTTTTTTATCCGCAGTCCAATACTAGCATATGACCAACCTTTCCGGCCATATTATGATAAACTACGGGATCTGCACCACCTGCGGATCGTGCACTGACATCTGCCCAAACAACATTATCCGGCAGGATGCAGACGCCTCCCCGGTCGTCCATCCCGGACCTGACTGCATATCCTGCGGACACTGCATAGCCGTCTGCCCGACCGGCGCCATGCATATCGATCTGGAAACCGAACCGGCTGGTTTCGCCGACCAAAAGATCCTTGCCCGCCATCTCAAAAGCCGCCGGTCTATCCGCCGCTGGAAAGACACGCCCGTATCAGACGACGAATGCGAAGAACTCATCGCGATAACCGCCCATGCGCCGTCAGGATGTAATGCACATCCCGTCATCTGGATCGTCGTCAATGACCCGGAAAAAGTAAAGGCATTCGTCTCCGCAGCCGCCGAACTCCTCAGAACGGTTCCAAAGGAACACCGCATGTACGGGCTCGCATCCGGACTTCTCCGGAAACTGGATGCAGGAAACGATGTTGTCTGCAGAAACGCCCCCGCGCTTCTCATCGCAGCTGCCGATCCTAAAGAGGACCTGGGTCTTGTCGACAGCATCATCTCCCTCACCTATGCTGATATCTATGCCCCGTCGATCGGGCTCGGGACCTGCTGGGCAGGATTTGTCATGATCCTTCTGGGCGCATTCCCGCAGCTTACAAAAACCCTCGGCATTCCTGAGACCTGCAAAGCGCAGTTCGCACTCCTTGCCGGTCACCCAAAATACACATTCAAAAACATCCCGCTGCGGGAGATGCCTGACATCATCTGGACATAAAAAAAGATTTAGAGGGTGAGAAGCAACCGCGGCAGCTCAAGAGCGAGCCAGGGGTTTGCCTTGAATATTGCAATCACCAGTGATTTGACCGTGATCTCATCAAGAGAAAGATCCGTCATCGAATGGACGATCGAGTTGAACTTCGCATCATCC
This sequence comes from Methanocorpusculum parvum, assembly GCA_002287215.1. GTDB lineage: Archaea > Halobacteriota > Methanomicrobia > Methanomicrobiales > Methanocorpusculaceae > Methanocorpusculum > Methanocorpusculum parvum. The sequence goes on along the minus strand of LMVO01000047.1, from coordinate 6,931 downwards.
ATTTTGATGAACGCCTCTTTTACCGCATAGTTTCTTGCAAGGGCATGACCAAGGTGGCCGTTTCGCCAGGTCTCGTCATACACCATCAGCGCTTTTTTCGAGGTATCCCCCTTTTTCAGCGCGGATGCGGCAACTTCGCCCGCAAGCCTTCCGGTGTACATCGCATTGTAGATACCTCCGCCGGTGATCGGATCGGATAAACGGGCGGCATCGCCGACGATGAGCAGATTGTCGGCGACCGTGCATTCCAGCGGCTTGCAGACGGAGACGCCGCCTACGATCAGCTCGGTGATCTTTCCGTTCGGGAACTCGCGGGCAATGAACCTGTCGAGATAATCCTTCGCACGGTGCCCTTCGCCGGATTTCGTTCCGGCAATGCCGATACCGACATTCGCACACCGGTGACCCTTCGGGAAAACCCAGATGTATCCCCAGGGTGCGTCCGTATATGAGAAGTAGAACAGATTTGCCCGTTCGTCTATGTCGATATCGTTCACGATGTACTGGGCGCAGGTCTCAAGCTCGGCAAGCGGAACGGTCGTGTTGATCCCCGCCCATTTGGCAAACTTCGACTCGACACCATCGGCCGCAATAACGACTTTGGCACGGACTTCATAGGTTTTTCCATGCTGATGGATAACAGCGCCGGAGACCTTGCCGTTGATCATGATCGGAGCGGACGCACGAGCGTGTACCTGGATCTCGGCGCCTGCCTCGGCGGCCTGCCAGACCAGTTCACGATCGAAGACCTTCCGGTCAAGAACGTAGCCGACTTTTCCTCCGGCATGTTCGCCGCCGATGGTGAACTTCGTTCCGTCAGGTCCGATCAAAACCGCCTTGTCGAGATCAGCAGCGATCCATTTCGGATCGGGATCGATGAACTCTGCCAGCGCTTCCTTGCCGATACCCTCCGCACAGCGGACGGGGGCCCCGATCGCCGGGCGTTTTTCGACGAGGAGAACGGAAAGACCCTGCTCGGCAGCGGCCTTTGCAGCGAGAGCTCCCCCAGGACCTCCGCCGACAACCAAAACATCGTATGCTCCCTTCATTGTTCCTCCAGCACGATCGCCCCAAGCGGGCAGACCGTAGAACAAATCTTACATTTGCTTTTACAGAGGGTCTCATCAACGGTCAGATAGGCATCGATGAGTTCGAGGGCCCCTCTCGGACAGACGGAAACACAGGCTCCGCAGTATCCGCAGACATCTCGTCGAATATGAATCATCGTCTTAATAATTTGTTTCAGCCGTTTAATAGTTTGCTCTGCGGGAGCCTTATATCGTCAGACAAACAACATGGTTGTATGGATGCGGATGAAAGGACAAGACCGAGTCTGATGTACATCGTGCTGATGATCGTGGCGATCGGCTGTGTCGTGTACGGGATCTACGGATGGATCACCGGCTTGTGGTAAAAAAGGGGAGTTATTTTTTCGAACCCGGGGCGGTCGTGACCTTCAAAACGGCTTCAGCCAACTCTTCCAGCCGCTCGGCCGGGAGACCGGCGACCATCTCTTCGTCGGCGATGCCGGAGAATTTGCGTGAACCGTCACACCCGAGTGAAAAGTTCGGTTCGCCGTTCTGATACACATAGGCGGTCGCATCCGAGCAGATCGACTGGATGCCGGCAAACTCAGGGTAGAGCCTTCCGCCAAGCCGGAAAAGCGTAGACTGGGCAAGTTTCAGCATGGCAAACGGATTGGCGAAGATGATCACGACATCCGGAACGAAGGTCGCTTTTTCCAGGGGGGCATAGACCGTAGCGTAAGTCGAAAGCGGCAGAGCAGGAACATTATATACAGTGCGTTTGCTTGCACCAAGCGAACTGTACTTTCCAAGTTTCAGGTAGTGTTCGCCGGAGTCCATCGAGGGACCGATCTCACGCAGACCAAGGACCCAGGCACCCCCGCCGCACTGATGTTTGGCGTCTGGTGCAAAAAAGATCTTTCCTTCCCGTGCGAGGGAGACCATCCGACAATGACGAACGGTCTCTTCGATCTCAGGGATGCCGGCAGGGATCTGCTCAGGAGACGATGCGAGTTTTACCGCGACCGGCGAGCCGGTAAGGTGAAGGGCTTCCTTAAGGGTCGCCGAGATTTTTGCATAATCTGTCATGAGGTAAAATACGTCATTTGATTATTTAATATCGTTCATAGAAGACGCAGTTTCTGCTCGACCTTGTCAAAAAATCCTCTGCCAACATCGACGAAGAGAGCGGGTTGTGAGGATTTTCGGATGAGCAGTCTGGCATTTTCACCGATTTCATACTGATCCTGACCGTCGATCACCAGCAGCGCGGGTTTGACGGAGACAAGGCGGATCTCGACTTCGCTTTTAGAGTTGATCAGGTACGGGCGCGAGGAGAGCATGTAGGGAGCAAGCGGGACTAAAAGCATCGCTTCGATCGTCGAGTCGACGATCGGCCCGCCGGCACTCATCGCATAGGCGGTCGAACCGGTCGGCGTCCCGATGATCAGCCCGTCCGCACGGAACTCATCGATCTGTTTTCCGTTGATGAACACCTCAAACTTGAGGATCTTTGCCGGCCGGGAGGTCACGATGACCGCCTCGTTGAGCGCCGATCCGACGGATCTGCCGTTGTATTCTATGGATATCCGCATGCGGGGATCAAGAGGGAGCGGCAGGGAAAGGGAGGTGAGGATCTCTTCAGCTTTGTCCCGTTCGATATCCGTTAAAAACCCGACCTGCCCCTGGTTGATCCCGACGACAGGGACCTGGCGGTCCAGCATCCGGATGGTCCGGAGCACACTGCCGTCACCGCCGAGAACGACGATAAGATCGGCTGAGAAATCCTCCGACAGCGAGACAGGCGTATAGCCGAGTTCGGCGGCAACCGACTGTTCATACACGACTTCGTGACCCAGGTCGCGAAGCATCCAACCGATCGACTGGGCAAGTTCGACCGGCTCTTTATAATCTATCCGGGATACGATACAGATCTTCATTTTGACCTCAGTATCTCTGACACTTTTGCGTGGATCACCGGGTTGGCCGCGAGGAGAGGGCGGCCGGCGCATACATCATCGGGAAACGCAACCGGCGATCCGTCAGGCTGCGTAACAATGCCTCCGGCCTCTTCGCAGATGAACATCCCAGCGGCGGCGTCGGTGATCCGCAGGGTTGTGCGAAGATCTAAAAATCCTTCGAGCCTTCCGCAGGCGACATAGCAGAGTTCCAGCGCAGAGGCGCCGAGTTTTCGTCCCCGGCGGGTACGCATACCCTTTTCGAGAAGGGAGATCATCTCCGGCGCACGTGCGTAGATGCTCATTGCCGAGATGTTCAGCTCGGCTTTTTTCGAAACACGGATCGGGCGTCCGTCAAGGAAGGCGCCTTTGCCGCGGATCGCCGTGAAGGTCTCTTTGTTCGCGAGATTTCTGACATAACCTGCGGTCATGACCCCTCCTTCGGATAATCCGATCGACAGCGCATAAAAGGGAATGCCCGCGCCGGCATTGAATGAGCCGTCGACCGGATCGAGATAGGCGAGACCGGATTCTCCGCCAATGTCGGTGACCAGGCCGGCTTCTTCAGAGAGGACGGCTCTGCAGACTTTTCGTGACCGGAACACAGCGAGGATGATATCTTCGGCGATTTTATCGAGACGTTCGGTCGGGGTGTTGTCCGCACCCATGCAGAGTTCTGCGGCGCCGTACTCTGTCCCGATGAGGGGAGCCAGCGCTTCCTCAACCATGGGCGCGATTTTATCGCAAACTGAAAGAAACTCTGCGGGATCCATACGTATTAGTTCTATTGGCGGGATATCCACATGAATACTTGCCCACCCACGGGGTGTAGTAACACTCATAAGCAATTACCTCCCATACTTAGAGAGATATACTATGAAGGAACAGACTGAAGTTGGAAAACTGAAAGAAGGTCGTTACGTTGTCGTCGACGATGAACCATGCAAGATCCAGAGCATCTCCATCTCCAAACCAGGAAAACACGGAGCAGCTAAGGCGCGTTTAGATGTAGTCGGTCTTTTCGACGGACAGAAACGCTCAGTCGTCTCACCGACATCGGCGACGGTCTATGCACCGATCGTTGAGAGAAAGACCGGACAGATCCTGACGATCGCAGGAAACGTTGTCACGTTCATGGATATGAAAGACTTCAATAACTTTGAATTAATTGTAGAGGACGCACACGTTCTGGCATCATTCCAGCCGGCTCAGGAAGTTCCTTACATCGAGTCGCTTGGCAAGCGCAAGCTTGACCTTTAAGACTGCACAATAATTCCATCTATGCAGTCTTTTTCTAACACTCTTTTTGCGGATGCGGAAACTGCATATTCTGACGCAGCATATGGAATATTCGGCGTCCCTTTTGACGGAACAACATCTTATAAGCCGGGATGCCGGGATGCGCCGGCGGCGATCCGTGCAGCCTCCTATAATATCGAGACCTACAATCCCTATTATGATATAGAACTTCCAGATATCCCGTTTCACGACATGGGTGATCTGTATGCAGAGTGTCTGCCGGATCTGGTTGTCGATCAGGTGGAGGATGTTGTTTTGGATCTTATCAAAGATGAAAAGATCCCAGTGATGATGGGCGGAGAGCATTCAGTAACGATCGGAGCGGTGAGAGCTCTGCAGCCAACCTGGTATGTCGTCTGTGATGCCCATCTTGATATGCAGGATGAGTATCGCGGGTCGCCGTTTAATCATGACTGCGTGACGGCGCGGGTGCATGACGTTACTTCACAAATCATCATCATCGGAGCGCGCAGCGGATCGAGGGAGGAGTTTGTCCGTGCACGGGAGATGTATCATGTCTTTACGGCGGATGAGGTGAAAAGCAGGGGGATCGGTTCTGTACTGGCTGACGTTGCAAAGCTTGTCGGAACAGAGTCTTTGTATCTTTCGATCGATGCGGATTCGATCGACTGCTGTTTGACGCCGGGTCTTGGAACGCCCGAACCGTTCGGACTTACCCCGGGTGATGTGCGTGAGGTGATCCGCGCCCTGGCAAAACAGGCGGTCGGCTTTGATTATGTAGAGGTCCTCCCAAATGATGCGGGGCAAACGGCGATGGTCGCAGCGCACCTGATCCGCGAGTTTATCGCCGGACATGCATGTACGCCGAAACGTTACGACTGAATCATTTCTGCTGATCTTCATCAGCTTGCTTTTTTTCTGAATGATTAAGATGGACGTGCGGCACGATTTTTGCACAGTCTGAAAAAAGAGGGAGGTTATCCCTGAAGAAGGACCAGAAGTTCTGTTCCGTCTTTGTCGGTGATGATCAGGCTTCCGTCGATGATCTTGTAGCCGGCTGATGCTTTGAGCGCAGCGAAGAAGGCAAATTCAGCCTGCATTTCTTCATCTGTTCCCGCCATCATAGTCGAGATGATGTCGTCACCGACTGAAAGAGTGCTGTCTGCGGCCGTATACGATCCGCCGTAGACATTGACTGGAGCCAGTCCGCCTAATGATCCGTCGGCATTGAAGTGCAGGGTAACATTCTGATCAGATGCAAGAAGCCATTTTCCAACGATAGCAGGGGTTTTGGTGAAGGTCAGGAGAACGGCTCCTGCGCTGTCGGTGAGATGGAGGGTGCTGTTCTCAAGTTTGCAGCCGGATACGTTGTTCAGCGCGGTGAAGAAGACCGACTCATTCTGCATTCGCGGGTCGTCTCCTGCCATGAGGGTCGAGCCGATGCCGGCGAAGGCGAGCCCGTTGCTGACTGAGAGGGTGTAGGTCCCAAAGTAGCTGTTGACCGGGGCGCGGCCGTTTATGGTCCCGTCGGGAAGGATGGACAGGGTCACTGACGGATCGGAATTAAGCGTCCAGGTTCCGGCCGGGCTTTTTGCAGCATCGGCAAATGTAAGGAGCGCGGATCCGGTGTTGTCAGTGAGAGTGAGGGTCCCGTCGATGATCTTCCAGCCGGTTACGGCTTTGAGGGTGTTGTAGTATTTCTGTTCCTGCTGCATGAGATTTGCAGGTCCCGCCATTTTTGTCGATCCAAGACCGGTGATGGTGAGATTGTTCTCAGGACCGAAGGTAACTGAGCCGAAGTAGGCATTTACCCCGCTGTTTCCGGAGATGCCGGTGTCCGTTATTTCTAGAGAGATTATGCCGATCACGGGCGTGTTGTCCGAACCTATACCGGTAAGGATCCACTCTCCCTGAGGTGTCTGGCTGTTTTGCGGAGCGATGCAGCCTGCTGCGATTACGCCAGCGATGATCACTGCCAAAACGGCGAGTATGAGTTTTGTGTACTTCATACACTATTATTGGACGCGCTTACCTATAATACTGGCTTTAACTACGAATTTTTTATCAGTTATTTGAAGAGTATCTAGCGAATAACCTGAAAAATATTGGTGTTTTTTTACATTATCAACAAACCCATTCCAGCGGACCTACAATGGCGCAAATATTAATACGCCATGATTTGCATACAACTTGGTTATATGGACCCGAAAAATGATGAGATCACAGGTATCTGGCATGCAGATCAGGAGTATGCCGACGGAGGAATGTTTTTTCAGCTGACGTATGTGTTTGCAGATGACGGGACGGTTTCGGAGTTCTGGTATGATTCCGGTGACGGGACGCTCAAACGTCAGTATGATCTGTTCTGGGAGCGGGATGCAGAAGGTGAATATACGCTGAATGACGGGAATGATTTTAGAAAATATACGATTGCAGAGGGAAAACTCTGCGATGTGTATTTTGAGCTGTATTATCATCGCGAAAAATAACCGCTCTTTTTTTATTTTCCCCGTTCTTTCTTCTTGTATGCAGGATACCCCGGGGTATCCGGATAGAAGACGGAAGAAGAAGGGACGACAACCAAAACATGAGAGCTTGCGCTCAACACAAAAAAAAACACAAACAAACTATTGCAAAAGAATAAGGGGGGTGCAGCGTTGACCAGTTCCCGAGAATTCGCATATCTCA
>LMVO01000046.1 GCA_002287215.1 Methanocorpusculum parvum | reverse complement strand
AGGGACCTAAAGGTCCCCGCCTCTCATTTTACGACACTTCCACTCGAAAACCACCATTTCCACTCCAAAAAACCACCCAGTCAAACCCCAAAACCACCCAGTCAAACCCCAAACCCATCCGGCTTCCACTCGAAAACCACCATTTCGATTCGAAAATCACCCTCCTCCGATCAAAAATACTCCTCTCCCGACCCCAAAATACCACACCTCAAACAGAAAATACGCCGAATCCTGCCGATTTCTCCGGCAAAACATTAAGACTATATATACTAACACACAGGCGCCTGAAAAAAACGATGACCCCCGACAGACCACCTACCTAGGTAGTGACCTAGAGCGGAAGAAAAAACTCTCATCAATCACTTTTTTTTTAGGCGCCTGGTCTCTTATTATTATTATTTTATGTACAGTACAGAAGAGAGAGAGAGAGAGAGAAGGAAAGAAAAAAACCAAAATGAAAATTACTACTATATAAATTAGTAACGCACTAGGTAGGTAGTTATTCCGGGGGTATCGTTTTTTCCAGGCGCCTCCCTATTGATTTATATACTATGACTGCATGAAGGAGAAAATACGCCGAATCCTGCCGATTTCGATTTTTACCCACGAAAAATCATCATTAAAAAATGGTCAAAATTGATCGGCGGAGGGTGATTTTGGAATCGAAACACCTATTTGCGAATGGAAAATGATCGAAAATTGATCACGAGAAAGGAGTCTCAAAAACGATATCGGAACACCCGATCCAATTCGGGATGGAGTTTGTTAGGTGTGGAAACATGAGAAAAACCAACCGCGAATAAGCCCAAATGAGCTTTGCTCATTTGAGGCGGCACGCAAGCCTTCGGCTTGCACGCCTCCGCGAATCTTCGCGAATCGCATTTTCCTTACGTTCGGGTGCTCTGCTCCGGCTGATCGCCTACGCAGAATCGCACCCTCTCTTGAAAAATGCTATAAGAAAAACCCGCGTGCGGGTTTTTCTGTTGTTTCATTATTTTTTGCTTGCACAAAAAGAGAAGTTAACGGAGAGAAAAACCGGCACGCCGGTTTTTCTTATAGCATTTGTCCAAGAGCCAAAGGCTCTTGAGACGTCTCACGAGCTTTCAGCTCGTGGACTTTTCCAGACGGCGTGCGATTCTGCGTAGGCGAAGCCCAAATGGGCAAAGCCCATTTGAGGCGGCACGCAAATCTTCGATTTACACGCATCAGCCGGAGCAGAGCACGACGACACAAGAAAAATGCGATTCGCGAAGATTCGCGGAGGCGTGCAAGCCGAAGGCTTGCGTGCCGCCTCAAATGAGCAAAGCTCATTTGGGCTTATTCGCGGTAAAATAACCTCATGTATCCCACCGAATCAACTCCTTCCCGACCTTCATACCACCCCCAACCTCATTTTTTTGCATCGAAAAAACCCCTCCTCTCTCACTGACCACCCTCTTTTACCCATCAAGGGGGGGCATTATCGCACCGCGCGGTTGGGGGTTTATATGTCCTAAGATCGAATTTAGTTAGTGAGGACAGGAGTACTGCCTTAGATGACTCTCCTGCCCGAATTGTCTATACTGATGTTGGTGAGATTTTCTTTTCCGTACAGGCAAAAAGACCGGTTCAGTTTGGTTTTAGCTTGCCGTCCTCCCCTTCCCTAAAATTGCGGGGGGAAGGGGAATCTTTTTTTTTATGGGCATGTCCTTTGATTTCGTGTATTGTTAGAAGACCTGCTTGAATTCTAAAGTGGTCAAATTCGACCACTTTAAAATCAGGGTTGTGAAGGAGTTGGCTGGATGTGGATCTAAGAGATATCCCACCACGAACAGCAAACTTTCAGTTTGCTCCCCGTTCGCTTCGCTCACTTGCGTGCCGGTTTTTCTTTTGTTTTAATTCTCTCTTTTTTGATTCGGTCCGCGGTGGAGTATCCTATTTGCGGAGAGCCCGATACGTTGCGTGCAAGCCAAAGGCTTGCGTGCTGCCTCAAATGGGCTTTCCAGGCAGTTCATCAGGAGTGGAGGATAGAATTCTGGAAGGAATTTGTTGGGTCTGATTCAGGAAGGAGTTTTCCGGGTCTGTCTTTCAGATGATTTTATCAGGTGTCCAGACACACATGATATCACACATATGGATTTTTGGCACATTCGCCATAATCTCATATGATATTTTGGCAGTGGTGACATGTATCGGCACATCTATCAGGATCTTATCCAATGGAAAGAAAGTAAGACACGAAAACCGCTCATACTCAAAGGTGTTCGTCAATGCGGGAAGACTTGGCTGCTCAAAACATTTGCCGCAGAACATTTTGAAGACGTTGCGTACTTCAACTTTGAAGGAAACGACTCTCTGCAGATATGTTTTACGAGAGATATGAATACGGAACGCATAATCAAAGAGCTTGGTCAGATCCGGCATAAATCGATCGACCCGAAAAAAACGGTTGTCATTTTCGATGAGATCCAGTTTTGTCCGTCAGCCCTTACTTCTCTCAAATACTTCTTTGAAAATATGCCGGAGCTGCCGATTATGTGTGCAGGTTCACTTCTTGGTATCGCTCTTGCAAAACCTCTCTCATTTCCAGTAGGAAAAGTTACTTTTCTTACCTTGTATCCCATGGATTTTTCAGAATTTCTTTTGGCAAACGGGGATGAATATTTGTATAATTATTTAAATGACCTGAATTTTGACGAGAAAATATCGCCGCCTCTTGTTGATGAGATCACAGGGTATTATCGTGATTATATTCTGGTGGGTGGAATGCCGGAGGCGGTTAACACCTGGGTTTTGACTCATGATGTCGGGAAAGTTGATACTGTTCTTACAGAAATATTGAACAGCTACGAGTTTGATTTTGCAAAACATGCTCCATCCGCAGATTATCCAAAATTGTCAGGTATCTGGAAGGCGATCCCGTCCCAATTAGCCAAGGAGAACAGGAAGTTTATTTATTCCAAGGTTATGACCGGAGGGAGGGGCCGAAATATGAGTGATGCTCTGCAGTGGCTTGTTGACGCCGGTCTTGTATATAAGATAGACAGGGTCGAAAGACCGGATTATCCGCTTTCAGTGACGGCGGATAGCTCGTACTTCAAAGTATATTTGTGTGATGTGGGGCTTTTGCGCAGGTTGAGCCGATTTGACATTGAGGGATTTTTTGCTGATTCACCGGAGTTTGCCTTGATGAGGGGTGTGATCACTGAAAATTTTGTTCTTACTGAGCTGATTTCGTCCAGCGGAGAGGTACCTTTTTACTGGAAGTCAGGAAATACGGCGGAGGTTGAGTTTGTTGTTCAGCATGGTGTTGACATCGTGCCTGTTGAAGTGAAGGCAGGGCTGCATACGTCGTCGAAGAGTCTGGCTGTGTATCGGGAGAAGTATCATCCAAGGATCGCTTTGCGCATGAGTCTGAAAAATGTCGGCATTACGGATGATTCGCGTGGGAGATTTATTTCTCTGCCGTTGTATCTGGCAGGAAAAGTGACGAAGTATCTGCATTGACTGAGGAGCTGTTGTTTTTTTGCATCGAAAAACCCCCTTCCTCAATAAGAGAGAAGGCCGTTTTAGCCGGAACGGGGGGGCATTATCGCTTCGCAAATCTTTGATTTGCGAGTAATGCGGGACGCCGCTAGGGGAGAGTAAGCTGGCGATCTATCGGGAGTGGCTGGTGTGATTCTTGTTTTGGAGAGGTATGATGGATCCAGGGATGTATCCCATCTTCCTTGAATTATGACCCACGATAAAAAAAATTGAGTTGAAAGATATTATCAACATTTATACACCTGTCGGTCATAGTTACTATCATTAATATGGCCAATAATATGAAGGAAAGGGAACGCAGTGAACTGCACTCATCGATATGGAAAATAGCCGATGACCTGCGTGGCAGCGTGGACGGGTGGGACTTCAAGATCTATGTTCTTGGTACGATGTTTTACCGTTTCATATCGGAAAAAATGACCACGTACATCAACGATGGAGAGCACAAGGCAGGAAACCCAAATTTTGATTACGCGAAACTTTCCGATAAAGAAGCTCTTGGTGCACGCGATGATCTGATCAAGGAAACCGGATTCTTTATCCTGCCGTCCCAACTTTTTGAAAATATTGTTCGTCATGCTCCGTCCGATGAAAACCTCAATGTAACACTTGAAACCATCTTCCACAATATCGAATCATCTGCAAAAGGAAGCGACAGTGAAAGCGATCTGAACGGACTTTTTGCGGACTATGATGTGAATAGTAATAAGCTCGGCGCAACCGTCCAGAAACGCAATGATAAACTCACCAAAATGCTGAAAGGCGTTGCTGAGATGAATCTGGGTGAGTTCAAGCAGAATACTATTGATGCATTCGGTGACGCTTACGAATATCTGATGTCGATGTATGCGTCGAACGCAGGCAAATCCGGCGGGGAATTCTACACGCCGCAGGAGGTTTCCGAGCTTCTGACAAGGCTTGCAACCGTGGGTAAAAAGGAGGTTAACAAAGTGTATGACCCGGCGTGCGGTTCGGGTTCCCTTCTGTTGAAGTCTGCAAAGATCTTAGGCAAAGAAAATGTCCGCCTGGGTTTCTTTGGTCAGGAGGTGAATATCACGACCTACAATCTGTGCCGGATCAATATGTTTTTGCACGACATTGATTATGATAAGTTCGATATTGCCTGTGAAGACACGCTGATCTCGCCGCAGCACTGGGACGATGAGCCGTTTGAGGTGATCGTTTCCAATCCGCCGTATTCGATCCACTGGGCAGGTGATGAGAACCCGATTCTGATCAATGACCCGCGCTTTTCTCCAGCCGGAGTTCTCGCTCCGAAGACAAAGGCGGATTTTGCGTTTATCATGCATTCGCTTCACTGGCTTGCGGCAAATGGTACGGCTGCGATCGTCTGTTTCCCGGGGATTATGTACCGCGGGGGTGCGGAGCAGAAGATCCGCAAATATCTGATCGACAATAATTATGTTGACTGTGTGATCCAGCTTCCGGAGAATCTGTTTTACGGAACCACTATCGCGACAAATATCATGGTTCTGAAGAAGAACAGGAAGGATACGAATGTTCTCTTTATTGATGCATCGAAGGAGTGCGTCAAGGTCACAAACAACAATAAGCTGACGGAGAAGAATCTTGCCCGAATCGTTGGTGAATTTTCTTCCCGGGAGAATGCAGAATATTTCGCACGGCTGGTTTCGTATGATGAGATCAAAGAGCAGGAGTACAATCTGTCGGTGACGACGTATGTGGAGAAGGAGGATACGAGAGAGGTTATCGATATCAAGACACTGAATGCAAAGATCAAAGAGATCGTGAAGCGGGAAGATGAGCTGCGCAGGGAAATCGATACGATAATTGCCGATATTGAGGGGTAAATATGATGGTCAGGGGTTCACAAAATCAACGCTTTACAACTGCTATTCCTTTTACAAAGAGTACCCGGACATTTTCCAGACACTGCTTGGAAAATCTTCTCCTGTTTCTTACGTGGAGCCATTATCTGGAGCTGCTGAGTGTTTTTGATAAAGATGCAGGAAGAGAGCGGGGAGTGAAATGAGCCGGCTTGAAGAACTATGCCCAGATGGGGTGGAGTATAATCGTCAGCAAATATTACGTCCGGAAAGTAATTCGATTACATGCAAAAAATATTTATTATCTGATTTAGCAAAGGCATTTCGTGGAGGCTATATTACAAAAAATAGTCATCCCTCTGGTGAAATCCCGGTAATTCTTGGCGGTCAAGAACCTGCATATTTCATTGATACCTCAAATCATTCAGGAGAGGTTGTTGTAATCGCAAGAAGTGGAGCATCAGCAGGCTATGTTTCATATTGGAATCAACCGATTTTTATAACGGATGGATTTGGATATGATGCAAATTCAAATATAATACTGCCGAAATATCTTTATTATATTTTAAAAAATAGAGAGAACGAATTAAATCAAACGAAAAGAGGAGCAGGTGTACCTCATGTTAGTGGAGAGAAACTAAGTAAATTAGAATTTTCTATCCCCCCTCTTGAAATCCAATCCGAAATCGTTCGTATTCTTGATGCTTTCAGCGAGCTGAAAGGAGAGTTGAAAGGAGAGTTGAACGCAGAGCTGAAAGCTCGAAAAAAACAATATGAGTATTATTGTAAAAAAATAATATGCTCTGCAAAAACAGCCAAAAATATAAAAATTAGAGAGTTAGGTCAATGGAGTGGTGGAATAACACCATCTATGAATAATCAGGAATATTGGACCAATGGTACGATTCCTTGGATATCGTCAAAAGATATGAAATCTGCTTTTTTAGTTGATACTCAAGAACATATTAGTGAGGTAGCACTAAAAAACACTTCAATTAAATTATATCCGAAAGATATTGTTACAGTAGTTGTACGCTCAGGAATTTTGAAACATACATTTCCAGTTGCATTTATTCCATTTGAAACGACAATAAATCAGGATTTAAAGGCATTGATTCCAAATAAGAATGTTCTCCCTAAATATGCATATTATGTTTTAGTTACGTATGCAGAAGATATCCGAAATAAATCAAAAAAACAAGGGGGTACTGTTGATTCATTAGATATATCAAAATTCATGGATTACATCGTTCCTTTACCAGATATTGATGAACAAAAAGAAATCATTCATATTCTTGAAAACTTCAGTTCGCTTTCTAATTCTATAACCTCCGGTCTCCCCGCAGAAATCGAAGCCCGCGAAAAACAATACGAATATTACCGCGATCTCTTACTCACCTTCAAACCCAAAGTGACAGCATGACCGAGTACAAAATCATCGCAGAATGTGACGAAACAACAGTCGTTGCCGAATACGAACCTACCTACAAAGCCCGGACTTCCTATCAGTCGGAAGCCGACCTCGAAAAAGCATTCATACAATGCCTGGGCGGGCAGGGATATGATCGCTTGGCGATAACCAGCGAAGGAGACCTGATCAAAAATCTCCGCGTCCAGCTTGAAAAACTCAACTCCTTTTCCTTCTCCGATAACGAATGGGAACGGTTCTTTACCGAAGTCATTGCAAACAAAAATGAAAACTCCCCGCAGGCAAAAAGCAGAATAATTCAGGAAGACTCCATTCAGGTTCTAAAATGCGATGACGGAACCTCGAAGAACATCTCCCTCATCGACCGCAAAAATATCCACAACAACTTCCTGCAGGTACTCAATCAGTACGAAGAAGAGAAAGGCAACTTCAAAAACCGCTATGACGTAAGCATCCTTGTCAACGGTCTGCCCCTGGTCCATGTTGAATTAAAACGCCGCGGCGTTGCCATAAAAGAAGCATTCAACCAGATCAACCGATACCAGAGAGACAGCTTCTGGGCCGGATCCGGACTCTACAACTATGTACAGATATTTGTCATCTCAAACGGGACCCACACCAAATACTACTCCAACACGACCCGCTATTCCGCAATCAAAGAACACGCAAGCGGGAAAAAATCCGCACAAAAAACAAGCAGCAGTTTTGAATTCACCTCCTACTGGGCAGACAACACAAACAAAGTGATCCCGGACTTAATGGACTTTGCAAAGACCTTCTTTGCACGTCACACCCTGTTAAACATCCTCACAAAATACTGCGTATTCACCTCTGACCAGCTCCTCCTTGTAATGCGCCCGTATCAGATCGCAGCAAGCGAACACATCATAAACAGAGTACGATGTGCAGCAAATCACCCGAAATACCTTGGAACAAACGATGCGGGAGGATATATCTGGCACACGACCGGTTCAGGAAAAACGCTTACTTCGTTCAAGACCGCACAGGTAGTTTCCCGGCTTCCGGAAATCGACAAAGTACTCTTCGTCGTCGACAGAAAAGACCTCGATTATCAGACCATGAAAGAGTACGAGCGGTTTGAAAAAGGAGCGGCTGACGGAAACAGAAGCACCGCTGTCCTGACCCGGCAGCTCCAGGACCGCGATGCCAAAGGAAACCCGCACGAATACAAAATAATCGTCACCACCATCCAGAAACTCGATTCATTCATCAAACACAACCAAAAACACGAAATCTACAGCAAACATGTCGTCCTGATCTTCGATGAATGTCACCGCAGTCAGTTCGGCAAAATGCACGAAAAAATCACCGGCCATTTCAAAAAATATCACCTCTTCGGATTCACCGGAACACCCATCTTTGCGGCCAATGCGAAAAAAGGAGGAAACCCGAACCTCAAAACGACACAGCAGGCCTTTGGTACGAAACTCCATACCTACACGATCGTTGATGCAATAAACGATGGAAACGTGCTGCCGTTCAAAATCGACTTCATCAACACCATCAAAATGAAAGACGGGCGAAAAGACAAACCGGTCGAAGCCATCGATACGGAAGAAGCACGCCGGGACCCGCGCAGGATCGCAAACATCGTGGAGTATATCTTAGAAAACTTCGACCGGAAAACAAAGCGCAACTCGGGCTATTATTCATTTAACTCGCTCACCAACATCACCGAGGTGGCAAAGAAACCAAACACAGCGGAAGAAAAGAAAACAACAAGACTCAACGGATTCAACTCGATATTCGCCGTCTCCGGGATCCCCTATGTAAAAATCTTCTACACGGAATTCAAAAAACAGATGGCTGCACACCCGGAACATGCCCTGAACATTGCGACGATCTACAGTTACAACGCAAATCCGGACGACCCCGATGAAAACGGCTTCATAGATGATGAAAACTCGGATGATACCAACGGCCTTGATCTGGACGACCGGATGTTCCTCGAATCAGCGATCACTGATTACAACAAAATGTTTGGTACGGCGTATGACACCTCAGCGGAGAAGTTCCCAAACTACTACAAAGACGTCTCGCTCCGCATGAAAAACCGTGAGATCGACCTGCTCTTAGTCGTAGACATGTTCCTGACAGGTTTTGATGCAACAACGCTCAATACATTGTGGGTGGACAAAAATCTCCGTCAGCACGGATTGATCCAGGCATTCTCCCGGACAAACAGGATCCTCAACTCGATCAAGACATATGGAAATATCGTTACATTCCGCAACCTCGAAGCAGAGATCGATGCCGCGATCGGTTTATTTGGCGACAAAGACGCAAGCGGAGTTGTTCTTCTACAATCCTTTAAAGATTATTATGACGGTGGATACAACGACAAGAATGGCAAGTATCAGCCGGGATACAAAGACCGTATCGAAGAACTTCTGACGATGTTCCCGCTTGAAGGACCAGACTCTATCTTAACCGCGATACTCGGAGAGAAACGCGAAAAAGACTTCATTGTTTTATTCGGGAACATCCTTCGATTAAGAAATATCCTGCTTTCATTTGATGAATTCAAAGGTATGGAGATTCTTACCGAGTTCCAGCTGCAGGATTACACCAGCGTTTATCACGACCTGTACCAGAAATACCGGCGCAAAGGTGATAAAGACACCATTACAGACGACATCGTGTTTGAGATGGAATTGATCAAACAGATTGAAGTCAATATTGACTATATTCTGATGCTTGTTGCCCAGTATCACGATTCCAATTGTGAAAACAAAGACATCCTTATTGCGATCGACAAAGCGATCCGTTCCAGTCTTGAACTCCGTTCCAAGCAGGAACTGATTCAGAAATTCATATCCACGATCAATTCCGAAACCGAAGTTCAGCGGGATTGGCGGCTCTTTGTGAAACAGGAAGAAACTGCTGACCTTGAAAAACTGATCGAAGAAGAAAATCTGCACGCGGAAGATACGAAAAAGTACATTGTTAATGCTTTCCGTGATGGCCAGATAAAAACAACTGGTACAGATTTGGATAAATTGATGCCGCCGATTTCGCGGTTTGGCGGCGGCTCCCGGTCAGCAAAGAAACAGATCGTCATCGATAAACTGACCGGTTTCTTCGAGAAGTATTTCGGCCTTGGTATACCAGAATTCGGAGAAGCTTAAAAATCGAAACTAAGGGGTGAATCATGTATCCGCACCCAACCTTACCCTTTCTGAATCACACTCCCAGCCGACAAATCCTTCCGCCCCTGTCCCCCTTTTCGTGATTTTAGTTGGCGGGTCGGAGAACAAGCGAGGGCTGTAAGCCTGAAGCGGAGAGCAAACCGAAGGTTTGTGAACAAGTCGACGACCTTAGCTGAGCAAAGTGAAGCTTTGCGAGTGGGCGGGTTGGACGCGGACGACCTCAGCTGAGGCGGGGACCTTTAGGTCCATTAGCTGAGCAAATCTTTGATTTGTGAACGCCGTGGGACTTCTCATGTGTCCACACCTAACAAACTACTTTGAAACAAATATAGGCCTCAGAAAATAGGATGCCCCACCGCGGGCCTTCCCTTGCCGGATCGCAAACCGTCGGTTTGCTCAGCTGAGGGCGAGCCTAACGGCTCACCCCGCAGTCACTTCCCCGCACCCCGAAATATAATCAAAAAAAAACCTTTTTCTCTCACAGGAGCCGCTGGGGCGGCGACAGGATTTGCCCGAACGATCCCGCAAATCTAAAGATTTGCTACGCTAAGGTCGTCCGCGTTCCGCGTCCAACCCGCTCCCGATGAAGGGACGAGCAAGACAGCGAAGCTGGATTGCGAGAGTGAGGATAAGCAAATCCGATTATCTCGCCCGTAGGGCGGATTCAAGCGAGGGCTGTAAGCCCGAAGCGGAGAGCAAATCTTTGATTTGCGGTTCGCGCCGATTCGCGGTTTGTTCTTTCTCATGTATCCACACCCGACCTTACCCTTCCCGAATTGGATTCGCGCCGATTCAAGCGAGCGAAGCGAGTCGGAGAGCAAACTGAAAGTTTGCGAACGCGGTTGGTTCTATCTCATGTTTCCACACCCAACAAACTCCTTCCCGAATCACACTCTCAGCCGACAAATCCTTCCGCCCCTGTCCCCCTTTCCCGCAAAAAAGAGCATCCCCTCTCCTAAATGCAAAAATAGGATCCCCGCCGCGGGCCTTCCCTTGCCGGATCGCAAACCTTCGGTTTGCTCTCCGACTCGGGTCTACGACCCTCGCTTGTTCGCAAATCGTTGATTTGCAGTTCGCGGTCAAATAATCTCTCTTCTCCCCGCCCAGCAAACTCCTTCCCGAATTGGATTGAGGATACCACCGCGTAACTCCTATTTTCGATACGTTCATGGAAGCGCACGCGTTGCAGAAACAAAAATGAAATCACAGAAACACAACAAAAATCAGAAAAACAGTGGGCCCGATGAGATTCGAACTCATGACCTCCCGGTTATCAGCCGGGCGCACCACCTAGCTATGCTACGGGCCCCCTTTTACCTTACTACATAGGATGTTGCCGTATAAATATGTTCTGAAATTCATTTCCTGCCTCTGACGTAGCCTTATTCTCTTATCATGCCAAACATTATGGAGATATGGCAGAAGAGACACCCAAGAAATACCTCCTTGGAAATGACGCTATAGCCCATGCTTGTCTCGAAGCGGGCGTTGACTTTGTTTCCGGGTATCCCGGGACCCCGTCATCCGAGGTAGTTGACCGGCTGCGTGCCGGAAAAGACCCCTGGTACTACGTAGAATGGTCAGTTAACGAAAAAGTTGCGTTCGAAAATGCTCTGGCTGCAAGCTGGTGCGGTCTTCGGTCGATCGTCACGATGAAGCATGTCGGCCTGAACGTCGCGGCAGACCCCCTTATGACCTCGTCCTACACCGGAACGAAAGGCGGCTTCGTTGTTCTTTCAGCCGACGACCCGTTCGCGCACAGTTCGCAGAACGAACAGGACTCGAGGATGTATGCGAAGTTTGCCCAGATCCCGTGTCTGGATCCCTCTTCCGCCCAGGAAGCGCATGACTTTACCAAAACCGCATTCGAACTCTCCGAAAAGTTCGCGCTTCCCGTTCTTCTTCGCCCGACCACAAGGATCTGCCACTCGAAAGGGGATGTCCGCCTCGGTGAGCCCGCGCCTTCGACACGGAAAGGCGAGTTTGTCAAAAACCCGAAACAGTACGTCGTGATCCCGGCAAACACCCGCCCGCTGCACGCGATCCTCACGAAAAAACAGCCTGAGGTCGCAAAATACTTAGTGGAAGCCGGTCTCAACTCTGCAGAGATCCGCGGGAAAAAAGCCGTCATCGCCGGAGGGATCTCCATCTCCTATGTCGAGGAGATCATCCCGGACGATGTCTCGTTCATCAAAATCAGTGCATATCCCATCGACCGGAACTGGCTTTCGGGCATCCTTGCCCAGCACACCGAGGTCCTCGTTGTGGAAGAGCTTATGCCGGTCATCGAAGAAGCGGCACTCCAGGCCGCATCCTCGACGGTCGTTCACGGAAAACTCGACGGCTATCTGCCTCACGAGGGAGAATACTCTCCTGCCCTTATCGCCGGAGCATTTGAAAAGGCCGGTTTTGCCAAAAACACCTACCCTGCCCTGCCGGAAATGACCCAGGTCGCGGTCCGTCCGCCGATCCTTTGTGCGGGATGTCTCCACCGCTCGGTCTTTTACGCGATGAAGAAGGTCTTCAAAGACGGCGTGTTCCCGTCCGACATCGGCTGTTATACGCTCGGTCTCCAGCTCGGCGCGGTCGACACGACGATCTGCATGGGAGCTTCGATCACGGTCGGGTCGGGCATTGCCCACTCCTGCCCGGGAACCGATGTGGTCTCCACGATCGGCGACTCAACCTTCCTCCACACCGGAGTGAACGGGCTCATCAACGCGGTGTACAATAATACAAATCAGATCGTGATCATTCTGGATAACCGGATCACCGCTATGACCGGTCACCAGCCGAATCCGAACACCGGTCTGACCGCGACCGGCGAGGAGTCGCCGAAGATCTCGCTCGAAGAGCTTGCGAGAGCCTGCGGGGTCTCCTATGTTGAGTCGGTCGATCCGTATGATCTGACCTATCTTCTTGCCACCCTTAAGGAAGCCAAGGAAAAACCCGGCGTCAAGGTCATCATCGCCAAACAGCCCTGCGTTATCATGAACAAGCGGCTCGGGATCAAACGGAACCGGTATGTCGTGGATACGGAAGCATGTACAAAATGCGGAGCCTGCCTGAAGTACGGCTGTCCGGCGATCGAGACCGATGAGACCGGCGCTTCAAAGATCACCGCTCTTTGTACGGGATGCGGCGTCTGTGCGGACATCTGTCCGGCGGGCGCGATCCACCGCGGAGGTGCAAGACAATGAAGAAGAGTTTTGATGTTCTGATCGTCGGTATCGGGGGACAGGGAACGATCCTTGCCTCGAATGTTCTGGGCGACGCCTGCGTGATCGAGGGTCGTCATGTCCGGGGAGCCGAGACGCATGGAATGTCCCAGCGCGGAGGATCGGTGGAAACACACATCCGGATCGACGGCAAGTTCGGCTCTCTGATCGCTCCGGGAACCGCAGATCTGCTGATCGCATTCGATGTCCTTGAGGCAGTTCGCTACCGGCACTTCCTCAAACCCGACGGCGTGATGGTCGTGAACCGCGAGATAGTTGTCCCGACCTCGGTGTTTTCCGGAAAACAGCCTGTCCCAAGAATAGAAGATATCGAGGCGGAACTGAAAGCCGGAAAAGCAAAGGTGATCCTCGTAGATGCTACGGGTATTGCTGCCAAGGCAGGAAATCCCCTTGCGGCAAACATCGTTCTTCTCGGCGCCGCGTCGGATAAACTTCCGCTTGCCGCTGAATCCCTTTCCGAAGCGGTTCGCCGCAATGTTCCGCCAAAGACCGTCCAGATCAACGAAAAGGCATTCGATCTCGGAAAAGAGGCGGCATAAGCTTTTTTCAGATCATATCCCTGATCTTCTTTTTTTGTTCAGGCAGATAAATGTTACAAAAATCCATCACCATTCAGAATACAACCATCAGCATCCCGGCGATCCTCTGGGGAGAACCTACCGGAAACCTCTATATCGCTGCGCATGGAAACATGTCGAACAAAGCTGATGAGCCGATCGCGATCTTTGCAGAGCAAGCGGTCAAAAAAGGATACCAGGTCCTGAGTTTCGATCTTCCCGAACACGGGGAACGGTCAAAAGAAACATACCCCTGCAAACCGGATACGTGCGTGAGCGATCTGACGGCGGTCTATCAGTATGCCCGGTCAATTTCTGATCATATCAGCTTTTTCGGCTGCAGCATGGGTGTGTATTTCGGTCTTCTCGCCTATCAGGATCTGCCGCTCGAACAGAGCCTGTTTCTCTCTCCCGTGATCAGTATGGAGCGGATCATCGACGGTCTCATGGCCGGTTTTCAGGTAAGTGAACAGATGCTGAAAGAAAAACAGGAGATCGTTCTCCCGGTCGGCATAACCCTCTACTGGGATTATTGCCGGTATGTAAAAACGCACCCGATCGGCGCCTGGAATGTGTCAACCGGCATTCTTTACGGCAGGAACGATGATCTGGTCCAGCTGGCTGAAGTGTCCGCTTTTGCAGAAAAAAACTCAGCCGTCCTTGAGATCGCGGAAAACGCCGAGCATTATTTCCACACGAAAGAACAGCTGGATTCTCTGAGGGTCTGGCTGAAAAAGAGCCTGTCTTAACAGTCTTCTGACAATGCATTATTATCTATTTTTCAGTTTTTTCAATGGTATACATCAATTATCATGATTATTCATGCTGAAATGCCCGCTGTCTGTAACTCCCTTAATGATTAACTATAATTACTGCACATCCATATGTGTATATGAATAGTGGTGATAGAATTGGCCCGACATGCATTTTCAGTAATAACACTCCTCTTTCTTTCAGTGCTTTGCATATCTGCTGCCGGCTGCATATTACCCGGCACCGGCGATCTGAAGCCCGTATCTGAGGAACAGATCGATGATATGAACGATGCCCTTCGCCCGGTCATCGGAATCGTTGAGGATGACATGATGCATGTCACCTCTTCATTGTGGGAAACGGCCCGTCTCCTCGACGGTGTTCCTGCCGATGATCCAAAGGTCGAACTCGCGCTGTATAAACTCCGGAGTGAGCTTCCGCTCTCGTTCGAGATAGGCAGGTTCGACAGAAACAATACGCTGATCTCTACGACCAGATATCTCGATCCCTGGTGGGTCCCAGGCGTTACCAAGTCCCGGCTCAATTATCCGGTGGAGGTGCTCGAAGCCGCAGGCCCGTCATGCGTGGTCTCGGATTTCTACCAGTATCAGGACGGGGACCGCGGACTTATGATCATCACGCCCGTCTATGATAAAAACGGCGAGTATGACGGCGTTCTTCGGCTCTCCTATGATATTGACAGTTTATTCTCCGGACTGACTGAATATCTCAAGAACGAGTACGGCTATACCTTATGGGTCACGCATACGTCAGGCCTGAAGTTCTATGATGAAAACACCGTCGAGATCGGCAAATACCTGACAGATGATCCCTCGTATCAGACACCCGAACTCCAGAATATGGTGAACACCATTCTGACGAACGCGTCAGGAAACATCTCGTACCACTTCTACGATACATCCAGAGGTGAAGAAACCCAGATCAATGCAGTTTGGAGGACGGCATATATCGGACCCGAAAAGGAGTGGCGGGTCGTTCTTACCGACAATGTGCCGGAAAGCACGGGGACCCCCGTATCCGATGTCTCGGTAGAGGAGCTGAAGGATTTTGTCGAAAAAGCCTATGTGTATGCAAATAAAGTTGGAAAGAACGAGGCTGTTGCCGCATTCAATGATCCAAAGGGGGAGTTCATCGACGGCGAACTGTATATTTTCGCCTATGATATGAATGGTACGGTCCTGGCTCTGCCCCATCAGCCTGATCTGATCGGGGAAAACCGCTGGTATCTGCAGGATACGACAGGGATCAAGTATATCCAGAGAGGGATCGCCCGTGCAAATCTCGGAGGAGGATTTGTGATGTCGCTGTACGAAAACCCGGTAAATAATTTCGTGAGCGAGCTGAAGCTTTCCTATGTGATGGCCGTCGACGATACATGGTTCCTGGCGTCGGGCATATACCTGCACGATGAACCGTTTTCAGACGGATCCTATGTCGACTGGCATCAGCGTGAGGAGCTCGTCCGTCAGGTTCGGGGGATGGATTATCTCACGATCGTTGAGGGCATCCCTGCCGTTACGGATATGATCAATGATCCGTCAAGCGCTCTGCATGCCGGGAACCTGTATCCGTTTGCGGTCACGGAAGACGGCACGCTGCTCGCATATTCGATGGATCCCTCTCTCGTGGGCACGAACCAGCTGAGTATGAGCAACTCTTACGGGATGTCGGTCATGCGTGACGTGATCTCTTTGTCACAGAACGGAGGCGGACTGATGTATTCCCTGGTCAAAGATCCGAAGACAGGTCAGGAGGTCTATGTCCTGTTATGTGTGGAGCCTGCGGACGATGCAACTTACTTTGGCAGTATGCTGGTTCTCGGCTGATCGGTCAGCCGGCAACCCTTTATTTTGATGATCTTCGATCTCACCGGATCCGCAGACCCTGCGGTCGGTGTGCCGGGAATAAAAAAAGAGGATCCGGCCTTTTCTACTTCATGAGCAGATGGTTTGCCAGTTTGATGAACAGACATTCACCTGTGCTCAGCTCATAGAAGGTATCGGCTTTTTTATCGATTTTTGCATCGGCACGCCAGAACTTGCACTGTTTGCCCATGCATCTCTCCTGTGTCATCGGACAAATAAAACCCATTACTGAGAACTAGGACCGCAGGTAATAAATATGCATCGAAATTCCATTTCATTGATGCGGCGGATATTTATTTTTAAAAAGGAGTTAGGCGGTGTGCTCTCAATTCAATTCGCGGTTGGTTTTTCTCATGCTTCCGCACCAGCCATACCCTTCCCGAATTGGATTGAGAATAACCCCGCGTAAGTCCTATCTAAAAAAAAAGATTGATGACAGGTTATAATGAGATCATCGAGGCCGTGATCATCGTTCCGACGCCGTCATTGGTGAACAGTTCCAGAAGCAGATTGTGCTCGGAGTTCCCGTTCAGGATATGCGCCCCTTCCACTCCATGGCGGACCGCGTTCACGCTTGCCTCAAGTTTCGGGATCATCCCGCCGGAGATCGTCCCGTCCGACATCAGGGCATCCACATTTTTCAGGGTGAGTCTGTGGAAGATCTCGGTCCGGTCCTTGTTCATCACACCGTCCACATCCGTCAGGGAAATCAGTTTGAACGCCTTTAATGCGACCGCGATCTCGCCTGCCATCGTATCGGCATTGATGTTTAAGTCGTTTCCTTTCCGGTCGAGAGCGAGCGGCGAGATCACCGGGATATATCCCGCATCCAGCAGCGTCTCAAGAAGGTTCGAATTGATCTCCTTTACATCTCCGACAAAGCCGAGATCCACCTCGACCTCCTCATCACCGACCATCATCTTTCTGAGAGGCATCTTTTCTGCAATGACAAGACCTCCGTCGTTTCCGGAGATGCCGACACCTTTTGCGCCGTTCTTTGCGATCATCGAAACGATCATATTGCTGATCTTTCCGGCAAGAACCATCTGGGCGATCTCGAGCGTTTCTTCATCCGTCACGCGAAGGCCGCCGACAAATCTCGCTTCTTTCCCAAGAGCCTTCATCTTCAGCGTGATCTCCGGTCCGCCGCCGTGGACAAGGACCACACGCATCCCCACATAGTGGAGAAGGACCGCGTCCTGAACGACCGAGTTCATGATGGCCGAATCGACCATGGCATGTCCGCCGAGTTTGATCACGATCGTTTTTTTGTGGAACTTCCGGATGTACGGAAGTGCCTCCATTAGCACACTTTGTCTATTGTTCATGTTGTATACTTCCCGTTGATCTCTACGTATTTTTCCGTGAGGTCGCAGCCCCACGCGGTTGCCTGTTTGTTTCCCGACTCCAGCATCAGAGTGAACACCACATGGTCGCCTGCCATCGCGGCTTTTGCCCGTACAAGGTCTGCCACGATGACGCCGTTTTTCACTAACTGGGTCTCGCTCTCCCCTTCGCCGATCGAAAGAGAAAGCTCTTCGACCGTGAACTCTACGCCGGAATATCCTGCTGCGCAGACAACTCTGCCCCAGTTCGGATCTTCCCCGTAGACCGCGCTTTTCACGAGAGGTGAAGTGATGACCGTTTTTGCTATTCTCTCCGCGTCGCGTTCGCGTTTGCAGCCAAACACCTTGACCTCCAGCATCTTCGTCGCGCCCTCGCCGTCCGCCGCGATCTGCTTTGCAAGACTGATGCAGACCGTCTCGAGAGCTCTGGAAAACTCTGCGGCCGGCACATGTCCCGCTTCGCCGGTCGCTGTACAGAAGAGCGAGTCGTTTGTGCTTTCATCCCCGTCCACGACGACTCTGTTCAGACTCCGTTTCACTGCGGATTTCAAAGCGTCCTGAAGCTGTTTTGCCGGGATCTCCGCATCGGTGTAGACGAACGAAAGCATCGTTCCCATGTTCGGCGCGATCATACCGGAGCCTTTGCAGATACCGGCGACCGTGAACCCTTCGCGGCGCACGATCGCGTGCTTTTCTTTCGTATCGGTCGTCATGATCGCCTTTGCCGCCGCCGTTTCCGCTTCGGGGGAGTGAGCGAGTTGGCCTGCGACCTGTCCGGCCTGCCGTCTGATCAGGTCAAGATCGAGATATCGTCCGATAACTCCGGTACTTGCGACCCCGCACTCGAGTTCGCTGATCCCAAGGACCTCAGCTCCGATCGCGGCCATTTTTTCCGCATCGGAAAAGCCCTGCTTTCCGGTATATGCATTGGCGCATCCGGAGTTCACGATGACCCCAGCGAGTTTTCCGCGTTTGGTCCGCTCGGCCATCAGATTGACGACCGGAGCGCGGACCTTGTTTTTCGTGAAGACCGCGGCCCCGGTTCCGGAAGCCTGGATGAGGGCAAGTCCGAACTTCCCTTCTTTCATACCGCCCGCGGTAACTCCCTCAACAGCGCAGATGCTTCGAAAATCCTGCGTCATGGGAACATCCCCGGCATTCTGAGACCTTCGGCTTCATCGAATCCGCACATGATGTTCATGTTCTGGACCGCCTGACCTGCGGCTCCCTTCACAAGGTTGTCGATCGCCGAAACGGCCACGAGTCTTGTTCCGTCATTTTCCAGCTCGAAGTTGATGTCGCAGAAGTTCGACCCTCTGACCCCGCCGAGTTTTGCCGGCTGCAGCCTGACGAAATGTTCGTTTTTGTAGAAGTCCTGATAGAGTTTCTGTATCATTTCCAGCTCCATTGGCTCGTTGAAGAGAATATGTGCGGTCGTTATGATCCCCCTGATCGCCGGGAGGAGGTGGGGGGTGAAGTAGACGTTTGCTTTCGATTCCAGGAACGCCGCTTCCTGACGCATCTCCGGCAGATGTCTGTGGGCCGTTATTTTATAGGGAAGGATGTTTTCTGCAACGTTTGGGAAGTGGGTGGTCTCCGAGATCGAGTCGCCCGCTCCGGAAACCCCGCTCTTTGAATCGTAAATTATCGTGTGGGCGAGTTTTGCTACCGGAGCTGCCGCAAGGGTCGCTCCGGTCGGGAAACAGCCCGGGTTTGCGACAAAGTCTGCATTTTTCACATCTTTTCGGTGAAGTTCAGGGATACCGTAGGGTGCTTTGAAGTAATCCGAGTGTTTCACTCCGTAGGTTTTTTCATAGATCTCTCTTGGCAGACGGTAATCCGCGGAGAAATCGACGGTTTTGATGCCGCACTCTTTCAGTTTGCCGGCATACTGCATGGCAGCCGTATGAGGGACCGCGAGGAACGCAAAATCCGCATCGATCTTTTCGATATCAGGATTTGAGTACTCGAGGTCGATGAGATTTTTCAGGTGGATGTGATCTTTGGTTACCGGGGTGCCTGCCAGCTTGCGTGACGTGGCACAGACTATGTCTGCTTCCTTGTGCGTCAGCAGCAGTCTGATGAGGTCGCCCCCGGCATAACCGGATGCTCCGATAATCGCTATATCCATACGTAAATTATTGGTTTACAACTAGTTTAAAGATGTTATTCCCCGGACTCTTCCTCCGGGATTTTGACTTCACGGTCCATGAGTTTTTCTGCCAGATCCGCAAAGATCCCTGCCCGTTCCAATGCCGGGATCAGCTCCTCAGGAAGGGACGATATCCCGAATCTGGCCCCGGAAAACGCTCCGCATAAGAGTGAGACCGTGTCGGCGTTCCCGCCGCAGGCGGAGGATATCCCAAGCAGCTCACGCGGAACAAAATAGCGTCTGCAGAAGAAAACCGCGAGGGGAAGCGTCTGATAAACCGACGAGGAGTTTCCGATTATGCTGACTGCATCCTTTGCGGGCATGCCGGTCTGTTCGATCCTGGCTCCATTCGCGATCTTTCCAGCAAGCATCGGATCCATATTTTCCGCCGCGGTCCGGAGTGCTGAAAATGCCGCTTCAACATCGCTCGTTTCAAGAAGGGTGTTCAAAAGAAGGGCGTATCCGATCACGGCCGCGTGGACTCCCGGGTGGGTGTGGGTCACCATGCAGGCGGACAAAAGTTCCTTTGCCATCTCCTTTCGGTCCCTGAACGCGAGGGCAAAGGGGATCGCGAGTCCCATGCATCCTGTGCTGTCCGAGTAGATCCCTGATCCGGTGAGTTCCCCGGTTTTTTCCATCTTTTTGCATGCGGCAAACGTGGTCCCGTCAGGGTATCTGAACTTCTGCATCGTATAGGTTCGGAGAAGCTCTTTTGCATATTCGGTATTGTTCCATGCGCCTTGTGCGAGGATCCGGGACGCGATCAGGATCAGCTGACCGTCGTCTGTGTACTGACCCGGGAGGAGATCATGATTCGGGTGACCTTTGTGCGCCTTTCCAAAGGCCGGCTCTGTTGAAAAATGTGCGGTGGTCGTCTCGTGCGGCATGCCGAGAGCGTCACCAAGGATAGCTCCGATGAGACATCCTTTGTATCTATTGAGCATGATGTACTATTGAGAGGGGTTTGTGTTAATTGTTATGGTTGGTTTTTCGGCGGGGTGGCGACGAAGTCGACGCCCTTAGCTGAGCAAGGCTTTGCCTTGCGACCAGGTTTTCGAAGGAAACTTGCGACCGCGTCGCTTTCACGCTATCTATATCCCCCAAAACCGCCCACATTAGTATATGCACTGGTATGGGGAGGCCGGAAATCTATCGACAGATCCGGCGCAATGTGAAGAACGGATACTGAATACTGCCGCGATACCGTCCGTTCTCTGCAACTGGGAGGATCTCCGGGAGGCCGGCCTGATCACCACCAGAGAAGAATACCTGCGGGCGGTCAGAGAGGTCGCCGTTTTCCTTGCGGTGAAAGGGATCGCCGCGGATCTTGATACAAAGGATGCGGCTCTTCTTCAGATGGTCAGAACGCTTGACGAGATGGATGAGGTCATCAACCTCTTAACGGAACGGGTGACCGACTGGCATGCGGCAATAACGCCCGGGACTTCCCATAAATATACCCGGGCAAACGGTCCCCGTCTCGTGCAGAAGATCGCGAAGTCCGGCAGTCCCTCGTTAAAACGGGTGGCACGGGAGATACTCTCCCTTTCCGGGGTCAGGACCGATCTGATGAAGGAAGTTTCTCGTGAGGCGGTGAGCGTGATCCCGAACATGAGCGCCCTTGTCGGCGGCCTTGTTGCCGCCCGTCTGATCTCCCGTGTCGGCGGTCTTGACGCGGCGGCAAAACTGCCGGGTTCCTCCATCCAGGTGATCGGCGCCGAGTCGGCCCTTTTTTCCCATATCAGAACGGGCTCGTCTTCGCCGAAACACGGGATCATTTTTCAGCACCGCCGGGTCCATAATGCGAACAAGGAGGTTCGCGGAAAAGTTGCCCGTCAGCTTGCGGCGAAACTTGCGATCGCCGCCCGCCTGGATCTTTACCGCGGCGAACTGGATGCTGCATTTGTCGAGCAGGCGAATGCAAAGATCGATAAAATTTTTGGAGGGGAGTTATGATCGACATAAAAGGAACGCTCGTCTCGGAAGGCCAAGGAGGGGTGTATAATGAGCGGATGCTTGGAAACTTCCGTGTCTGGGATCCCTACCGGAGCAAACTTGCCGCCCTCTGGTATCTGGATAAAATGACCGCCCTTGGAAAGGACGAGGTCGTTTTGTATCTCGGGGCCGCGAACGGCACGACCGTTTCCCATGTTGCCGACTATGTTGAGTCTGTATACGCAGTAGAGTTTGCCCCCCGCCCGATGGAGGATCTTCTCGCGGTCGCGAAGAAACGTAAGAACATCGTTCCGATCTACGCGGATGCGACCAGGCCTGTCCGGTACGCCGCTCTCCTTGAGCCGGCGGATCTGCTGTATCAGGATGTCGCCCAGCCCGATCAGGCGGGGATCGCGGTGAAGCATCTGCCGTTTGTAAAGTCCGGCGGCCGTCTCATTCTGATGCTGAAGACCCGGAGCGTGGATATCAGAAAGTCCGCGGATGAGGTGTTTGCCGATACGTGTGAGGAACTGACGGCAGGCGGGTATCTCGTGGAAAAAAGCGTCTGGCTCGATCCGTATCACAAGGATCACGCGGCGATCGTCTGCAGAAAACGCTGAGCTGCCGTGAGTGGATGGTGATTACGGATCGTGCGTAAACAATTCCCGGTCTTCTTTTTTGATTTTGAGGGAGATATGAGACTGGATTTTTGATGTTTACGCGGTCTGCGTGAACTTCACGTAACGTATGTGACGTATGAGTATATACTATTCAAACCGGGCACTCTCCCTTCCGAATTGGATTGAGGATAACACCACGGAAATCCTCTCTAAAAAATAGTTACTCTTTTCTCGGCGCCGGGCAGGTTCCGTAGTCATGTCTCCGGATCCTGCGCAGAGAAAGAATAAAGAAGGTCGTAACGATCGTCACGGTAATGATCGGCGCGATCCAGATCGGCAGTTCCAGACCGAATCCTTCCGAGCACATGATCAGACCCAGACAAAGGATCGAGTACATCGCCCCGTTTTTCAGATACGCATATTTTCGGATACTGTCGATATTTCTGATCGTCAGTTCACGGACCACCAATGCCCCGATACCGTTACCGATCAGGATCAGAGGAACCGACATCGTGAACGCGAATGCGCCGACGACCCCGTCTATCGAAAACGTCGCATCGATCACTTCCAGAAGCATCAGTTTACTGATCTGGGATTTATGGCTCGCCGATTCCGGATCGCCCGTTCCTTTCTCAAGCTCCAGCGTTTTCGCATCCGCAAACAGACGGAATCCCTGCATCACGAAAAAGATTGCCGAACCCGCGACCGCCGCGACGGCGAGGAACGGATTGATCTGTACGGCGAAGTAGACAAGCCCCAGAAGAATAAGTGCGGCCACCGCATAGAACCAGGGACCGGTTCTGGAAAAAGCCAGTTCTCCGGGCACGATACAGTTCTTCTGCTCTGCCATAAACCAGTGCAGAAACAAAAACACCATGAACACTCCGCCTGCGAGAAGAAGGAACGGGGCACTATGTTCCATCGCGAGCGCCGCCGCCTCATCGCCGGAAAAAGTCGCGGTAAGAGCTCCGATCGGACCAAGCGAGGGAGCCGATGCCCATATAATTGCCCAGGGCAGAATACCGCGGACACCAAAGACCGCGATGATAAGACCCCAGGTAAGGAACCAGCGCCGCGCCCAGGCCTTCATCGTCGATAAAATATCCGCATTAATGATGGCATTATCTATGCTGGCAACGGTTTCGAAGGCAACAAGGCCGATGATCACCACTACGGCGTAGAATATGTCCATGAAAAGTACACTGTATTCGTCTCCCCGGAATATAAACATGTGCTGTTTTCCAGCCCAGAAAATTAATAGGATTTGAAGCCAATGTATGATAATCTTTCAATGGACATCTTTTCACGTTCCGCCTCCTCCTCCCGGACCTTTATTGAAGATACGGTCACGGCTCTTCTTTCTGCAGAGACAAATCAGGCGGCCGCAGAAATAATCGGCAGGGCATTATCGGCCTACACGGTTTTTGATCTGCAGTACATCGGCGGCTATCTGAAACGTGAGGTCGATCGACTCCCGGATCCGTACCGCCGGCTGTACAAACCGTACTGTATGGACCTCTTCGATCAGTACCATGCATTCATGCAGGAGTACAGACCCGGGATCGTCTGCTCAGGTCCGCTTCCGGATCTCGGTCTCTGGAAAAAATACTGGGAGCCTGTTCCCGAACACTGCTTTCAGGACGCGGCCCGCTCGGAAAATATCCTGCCTCCCCAGGATCACCCTCTCGCAAAATTCTTCTACCGTCTGGTATTTGCCTACGTCATGTTCGTAAAAGGAGGCTGCGGTCATCCGATCGGCATGCCGTTTCCGGGGGGCCTCCGGATCCGTCAGGAGGGAGACATTGTGTACTGCCCGATCCGCGACCGGGAAAAGGACCTTCCCCTGGCGCTGTGTAACTACTGTCCGGCAAAACAGGATCCCGAGTACTGAGACTGCGGACATACAAGAGAAATTCTTTTTAGTAGCACAACCTAAATCAAGATACTTATGTTGGAAGAACTCGTATCCACCATCGAATTTCAGATGAGCCTGCTGTTATTCGT
The DNA here is from genome assembly GCA_002287215.1 of Methanocorpusculum parvum. Taxonomy (GTDB): domain Archaea; phylum Halobacteriota; class Methanomicrobia; order Methanomicrobiales; family Methanocorpusculaceae; genus Methanocorpusculum; species Methanocorpusculum parvum. The sequence goes on along the minus strand of LMVO01000046.1, from coordinate 49,673 downwards.
GGCATTGGGAGGATATCTTCTCGCGACACGGATACACCAGTCCGCGGTCATCGGCGAGATCCTGGTGGGTCTGATCGTCGGGCCGAGTGTTCTCGGACTGATTACTTACACGGATTTCGTCCAGAGTCTCGCCGGTCTTGGCGCTATTATCCTGCTGTTTGTTATCGGATTTGAGTTTGAACTGCGCGACATCACCAACTGGAAATATATCGTTATCGCTCTTTTGGGTGTCATCGTCCCCTGGATCGGGGGGTACATCACCGCAGTCTTCTTCGGCATGGACTTTTACAGCGCCATCTTTATCGGAACCGCTCTGACTGCGACCAGTATCGCGATCACCGCCAATGTTCTGCGGGAGATGGGCAAACTCCATCAGCCGTTTGCCAAAGCGATCATCGGCGCTGCGGTCATCGACGATATCTTAAGTTTGATCGTGCTCTCGATCTGTGTCGATCTTGCGGCGACCGGAGAACTGATCCCGGTCTCGGTCGGCCTGACGGTCATCAAAGCGTTTGCCTTCGTCATAATCGCTGCAGTCCTTGGTGTCAAGTTCATCCCCAAACTCATTACCAAAATGGACGGGACCAAGATCGCCCGGCAGTTCCCGGAGTTTGTGTTCATCTTTGCTATGATGATCGCCTTTTTCTATGCAATGATGGCTGAAATGGTGGGGATATCCGCTATCGTCGGCGCATTTCTTGCCGGCATCTGCGTAAACAAAGTGAGTCTGAAACATAGTATGGACATCAAACTCGGCGCCGAGTATCTGTATATCATCTTCGCGGCGATCTTCTTCGTGTCCCTTGGTATCATCGCCGATCTGCGGTATCTAACCCAGGATATGGTCCTGTTCATCGTGATCCTGACGATCGTCGCCGTTATCACGAAAGTTATCGGCTGCGGTATCCCTGCAAAACTCATGGGGATGAGCTGGAAGGACTCGGCTGTTATCGGATTTGGGATGAATCCCCGGGGAGAAGTCGCGATGATCGTCGGTCTTATTGCTCTGAATCATTTTGAGAAGATGGCGGCAAAAGCCGTAGATCCGGCCGAAGCCGAACATCTCCTTCAGTTAGGAAACGAGCTGTTTATCGCGATCGTGGTGATAGCTCTTGTAACGACCGTGATCGTTCCGCTGGTTTACAAAGGCTTCTTTTTCCGAGGCGAGAAGCCGAAGTCCGTTGTATGTGAGCAGGAAGCAGAGAGTTAGACTCTTCTTTTTTTCGAACTGCCGGATTTTTTCACCGGGGGCAGACCTTTGTTCGGCACGAGATCCCCGATCAGGTCACTTCTTCCGGCCTTCAAAAGGCCGGAGACGACATAATCATACTGTTTTGGATCCTTCCACTGAAGAAGGGCTCTCTGGATCCTTTTCTCATCGCCGAGAGGGACATGGACTTTTTTGCCGGTCAGGGGATCGAGTCCGGTGTAGTACATCGCCGTCGAAAGGGTCATCGGGACCGGAGTGAAGTCCTGGACCTGTTCGGTGTACATACCTTTTTCTCTGAGATAGAGAGCAAGGGTGACCATGTCGTCTATCCGGCACCCGGGGTGGGACGACATGAGATACGGAACGAGGTACTGACGTTTCGGTTTGTCCTTCTGCAGAGCATCGAACCGTTTGCAGAAGGCATCGAAGGCCGCTTTTCCCGGTTTGTTCATCAGCCGGGTGACCCGGTCGCTGATATGTTCGGGGGCGACTTTGAGGTGGCCGGAGATGTGGCGTTCGGTCAGCTCTTTCAGGTATTTGTCCCCGTCTTCCGTAGTTGGAACGAGGTCGTATCTTACCCCTGAGCTGATGAAAACATGTTTGACTTTCCGGATCCGCGATACGTTTCTAAGCAGGGATAACTGTTCTTCCGTGCCCATTTTGAGCGAAGGGCAGGTCGTGCAGTTTTTGTCGGGGCATGGGCCGTTCTTCTCCCAGTTTGCACAATGGGATGCATACATGTTTGCTGAAGGTCCTCCAAGGTCCGAGACGGTTCCCCGAAACTCGGGCATTTTGGCGATCCTTTCTACTTCCCTGAGGATCGAAGCCTCGCTTCGCGAGACGATCTCTTTTCCCTGGTGATGGGTGATGGCGCAAAACGAGCAGGCGCCGAAACATCCCCGATGGGTGGTGACGGAGAACTGGATCGGGGTAAGTGCCGGGATCGGTTCCTTATACGCCGGGTGCTGTTTTCTTGTGTACGGGAGTTCGTAAATGATGTCGAGTTCCTCCGTCGTAAGCGGCCTTGCAGGCGGGTTCTGGACGATGACGGTCTTTGGGTGGGGCTGGATCAGGGTGTCTTTCGAGAGGTACTGGGTCCTGAATGCTTCAGCATAGATCTCCTTTCTCACTACGTCAGGATATCCCGGAAGTACGGTCCCGGCCGGCGGATGTTCCCGGAACGCGGCTATGCTCATCGTGTAGCAGGTGCCTCTGATGTCTGTTATGTCTCTGATACTTTCGCCGTTTTTCAGGCGGGAGGCGATCTCGATCAGCTGGAGTTCGCCCATGCCGTAGACGAGAAGCGAGGCCGGAGCGTCGGCAAGCATCCCCTGTTTGACGGTGTCGCTCCAGTAATCGTAATGAGCGAAGCGTCTGAGACTTGCTTCGATCCCGCCGATGATTATCGGGGTGTCTTTGAACAGACGGTGCAGGATATTCGTGTAAACGAGGGTCGTTTTTTCCGGGCGGGTGGGTTTTCCTCCGGGCGAATACGCATCGTCGTGCCGGCGGCGGAGTGCCGGAGTATAGGCGCTGACCATGGGGTCAACGGCTCCGGGAAGGATGGCGAAGAAGAGGTTTGGTCTGCCGAATTGTGCGAAGTCGGTCCCTTCCCGGTCTTTCCAGTCGGGCTGGCTGATTATCGCAACGGAGAATCCTGCGTTGATCAGTGTTCGTCCGAGGAGTGCGGCGGCAAATGACGGATGATCGACATAGGCGTCAGCTGATACGAGGATGATGTCCGGGGTGTTTTTCCCGGTCATTTTTAACTCCTCAGCTGTTATTGGAATATAGTGCGGCTGCCCGGCGATGTTTCCGGTGGTGATTGAAGGCATGCTTATCCGTATGATGGGCTCTCTACGGAGATTAAGATTTACGCGGGATGTCCACGTTCAGAATCTATATATAGTAAAATGAATTATATACCAATTAATGAAGATCGGTTATACCGATACTTCATGACGCAGAAAACACAGATTTTCCCTATATAGAACCATACACACACACCAGCAGACCCCGGATCCGATCCACACCATCAAAAGAGATCCGGGGAGTTTTTTTAGTTTATTTTGACGGGCTTCCCGCTATTTGAAAAAAAAACGGAAGCTATTTATTACATTATGTAAAATAGATTGTACGCTGAAGGATGGATCCGGTGAATGCCGCTTTCCTGTTCTTCAGTACCACAACAGAAAAAAGCAGAATCAGATTTTTTCTCATACAACCATACCAGGATGCCCGCCCCCTTCCCACACACACGCGGGCGGGTATTTCTATTTTGCAAATCCTTATAGTGTTCAATTACCATAAAGTAGGATTATCTGATGAAGAAAAATACCTTCTATATTATATTCGGTTTGATTGCCGTCTCGCTGCTTCTTTTATTCTGGCTTTCGGTAAAACTTACCAGTCCGTGGATCATCGCAATATCCGTACTCCTTTCCGCGGTAATTTTCTTCGTTCTCAAAAAACGCGTTACCGATCTTGATGAGGATGAGCGGAGTGTTCTCATCGAAATGAAAACCGCGTCGGCAACGATCAAGGCATCGGTCGTTCTTTTTCTGACGGTGAATCTTGCGACGACCGTTTATGTGTTCAGCGGCCCTCTGGGTTTTCATATATTTACCTACAGCCGTCTGAAAGATCCGATGATCCCTGCAGGCGGGTATGAATCCATTCCGTATTTTCCCATTCCTCCCGACATGATCCCGATCTGGGAACTCGGGCTGTTTGCTGTACTGCAGTTGGGTCTGATCGTCTCGGCGCTGTTCATTTATGTCGGATTCAGATTCTATTACGCCCAAAAGTTCAGTGTCTGGGGTGAAGATGAGGAATAAGATCAAGGTCTACCGGGCGATGCATGATCTGACGCAGGATGCTCTGGCAAAGGAACTGGGGGTGACCCGCCAGACGATCCTTGCGATAGAAAAGGGCAAGTATGATCCGTCGCTTGACCTGGCGTTTCGGATCGCCAGATATTTTCATACAACGGTCGAAGAGGTATTCCAATTTGACTGATACCTGATCAGAGTCAGGTGGATGAGCCGATCCTCTTTTCCCGTGTGTGAACACGAAGATTTGCTAAAAAAGGGTGTGGTTTATCCGATGACCACGCTGACGTCGCTGTTTTCCTGCAGACCCAGGGTGTCACGGAGCTGGGTCCCGGAGATTATCTCGATCACATCTTCCGGGTGATGGGTCCGTCCGGGCACAACGATCGCACACGGGATGTCAGATATCGTGCATCTGATGCAGCGTGCCTCGCCGAACATCCGGTGTTCATCTTTGAATCCGGGAACGGTCGTCCATTCCAGAGAGTCCATCCGTTTTCTGATCTGCACGCTCTGGGGATTGAGTTTTATATTGAGTGTCCCCGGATACGGCGTGAATCCGCAGAGTTTTTGAAACTGTTCCTGATAATGCGGGATCGACATGTAATATCTTCCCTCGCCCACTCCGGAGATGACGGTTCCCGTGAGGATATACTGTTCATCTTTTACATCGAATATCTTGGAATACTCGGAGAATTCCCGCCGGAGATGCTCTTCGCCGGACCGGGTCACGAGAACGAACTGGCCGGTCGGCTCGGCGGTCCGTGAGATCATCTGTGCCTTTTCAAGCGACTGAAGTCTGCGTGATGCGGTCTGCTGGCTGATCCCGAGCTGATCTCCCAGAGTCTGCGTGGAGAGACGAACCGGTCCTTTACATCCGCCAAGCAGGGCGATCCGTCTCAGACAGGCCGCATCTTCTGCATCTATTGTATGCATAACCCATCGTTGAATTGCTTACTATTTATGGGTTGGTATGGGCGTTGTTCGCGCATTGACGAATTCGACAACCAACTTCTTATGTAAGTAACGAAATATAGGTAAGTATGAAGCCGGTACTTCGCCAGCAGCTTGCCGAAAAGATGGCAGGCGAGATCACCCTCTCCGATTCACCCGGAAAAGCCCTGAAAAAATGGCGTACAAGTTTTCAGATCGCTCCGGGCGTACTCGCAGACCATCTTGGAGTTTCTCCGTCCGTTATCAGCGATTATGAGAGCGGCAGGAGAAAAAGTCCGGGAACCGGTGTCGTTGGGAAAATCGTAGACTCGCTTCTGAATGTTGACGAAGAAAATGGCGGGACATACATCAAAAAGTATGGCAAACTCCTGTTCTCGGATTATGACGACGAGGTCATTTATGATATTCATGACTTCGCGACTTCTATTCCTATCAGGGAGTTATCGGAACTGATCGAATGTTCCCTCATCTGCGGGGAGCTTGATTCCCAGATCTTTGGCTACACTGTTATCAACAGTACGAATGCCATTCTGAATCTCTCGCCCAATGAGTTCAACCGCATTTACGGCTGGAGTACGGAACGCGCTCTGATTTTCACGGATATTTCGACCGGAAAATCCCCGATGATCGCGATCCGCGTCACCCCGTTCAAACCCCCGTATGTAATCCTTCAGGGGATAGATGAGGAACATGTCAGCCCGCTCGTCAAAAAGCTCGCAGAAAAAGATCACATTACCGTTCTCTGTACGCCCCTGGGAGTTCAGGATCTCGTTACACGTTTGAGGAAAACACAATGGTAGGCATAATCACCTACGGGGCATACATCCCCCGTTTCAGAATTAAAATCGAAGAGATTGCTCGTGTATGGGGAGCGAACGCCGCGGAGATTACCGGCGGACTTGGCGTTTTAGAAAAAGCCGTACCCGATTACGATGAGAACACAGCCACATTTTCCGTTGAGGCTGCCCGCTCGGCTCTGTGCCGGCGTCCGGTAGACGTTGCCGACATAAAGGCGGTCTATGTGGGATCCGAGTCACACCCCTATGCGGTCAAACCGACCGCAGTCACGGTCGGAGAGGCGATCGGCGCAACACCGGTTATGACAGCTGCAGACTACGAGTTCGCCTGTAAAGCAGGAACGGCCGCCATCCAGACCGCGATGGGCCTGGTTTCGTCAGGAATGATGAAGTATGCCGTCGCGATCGGAGCGGACACTGCTCAGGGAGCCCCCGGCGACGCACTGGAATATACGGCGGCTGCCGGAGGAGCGGCATACGTTATCGGTAATGATGATCCGATAGCAGTCATCAATGAGACCTGCTCCTTTACCTCCGACACGCCGGACTTCTGGCGTCGTGAAGGAGAGGATTATCCGCGGCATGGCGGCCGGTTCTCCGGGGATCCCGGATACTTCAAACACACGCTCGGGGCTGCAAAGCTGATGATGGAGCTTCGCGGAACGAAACCTTCCGATTATACGCATGCAGTCTTCCACCAGCCGAATGCCAAATTCCCGCAGAAAGCAGCACAGATGCTTGGGTTCACGAAGGAACAGATCAAGGCCGGTCTTCTGGCTCCAAGACTCGGAAACACCTACAGCGGCGCTGTTCCTCTCGGTTTAGCGGCCGTATTGGATGTGGCAAAACCCGGTGACCGGATCTTTGTTACAAGTTACGGAAGCGGCGCCGGATCCGATGCCTTTGATATCACCGTGACCGACGCGATTTTGCATAAGATCGACCGTTCCAAGGGTCCGACCGTTGAGCAGATGCTTGCCACAAAGAAGTATCTTGATTATGCCGTCTATGCCCGGCACAAGGGCAAGATCCGGATGTGAGGTGTATCATGAGAGAAGTAGCAGTAATTGGTGCAGGAATGACGAAGTTCGGAGAAAGATGGGACACATCTTTCCGTGATCTGTGTACAGAAGCAGGAATCGCCGCACTTGAAGATGCAAATGTGGCGGGAGAACAGATCGACGCATTGTTCGTCGGGTCGATGTCAGCCGGCAGATTCGTCGGTCAGGAACACGTCGGGGCACTCGTTGCCGATTACGTGGGACTCGGCGGAGATCTCCACGTCCCGGCTACCCGTGTCGAGGCGGCCTGTGCGTCCGGAGGCCTTGCCTTCCGTCAGGCCGTAGCGGCGGTTTCTTCCGGCATGTCTGATGTCGTCATCGCGGCAGGTGTCGAGAAGATGACCGATGTCGGTGATTCGACGGATGTCCTCGCCGGAGCAGCCGACAGAGAATGGGAGAGTTTTGCAGGAGCGACCTTCCCCGGTCTCTACGCTATGATCGCATGTGACTACATGCACAAGTACGGACTGACCCGTGAGCAGCTCGCCCAGGTTGCGGTGAAAAACCATTTCCACGGAGCAAGAAACCCGTTCGCCCATTTCCAGAACGAGATCACCCAGTCGACCGTGATGAACTCGACCCTTGTCGCCTCCCCGCTTAGACTCTTCGACTGCTCACCCGTTTCCGACGGTGCCGCGGTCGTTGTTGTCTGCCCGCTTGAAAAAGCACGGGAGTTCACCGACACGCCGATCAAGGTCCTTGCCTCAGCCCAGGCCGGCGACACGATCGCTTTACACGACCGCCCTGACTTTTCCACGATGGGCGCAACCGTTGCCGCAGGAAACTCTGCGTTCCGGCAGGCAAAACTCGAACGAAAGGACATCGACTTTGTCGAGGTCCATGACTGTTTCACGATCGCAGAACTTTGTGCGATCGAGGATCTCGGCTTTGTTCCGAAGGGAACAGCCGGCAAGTTCACCGAGCAGGGCGAGACCCAGCTTGGCGGCAAGCTTCCGGTAAACACGTCCGGAGGTCTCAAGGCATGCGGCCACCCGGTCGGTGCCACAGGTATCAAACAGATCTGGGAAGTCGTCCAGCAGCTTCGCGGCGAAGGCGGCAAACGTCAGGTCGAAGGAGCTGAAATTGGTATGACACAGAATGTCGGCGGAACCGGCGCTACCGTTGTATCACACATCTTTAGGAGGGCCTGAGATGACCGTAGCACGATTCTGGAGGGAGATCCCCCAGAGGTATAATCTGGTCGGAACGAAATGCGAGGTATGCGGGGATGTCTTTTTCCCGCCGAGAGCGATCTGTCCTCACTGCCGCAGGGATGGAAAAATCGTCCCCTGTCAGTGTTCAGGCAAAGGAAAGGTCATGACCTACTCGGTCCTCTCCGCAGCAAGCGATCAGTTCTCAGCGCTGAAACCCTATGTTCTTGCGATCATCGAACTCGAAGAAGGAACACGGGTCACCTCGCACCTCATCTGTGAGCCCGAAGACGTCCATATCGGCATGCCGGTAAAATCCGTCTTCCGTGTTCTTGACCGCGAAGGTTCGGACGGGATCATCCATTACGGAACGAAGTTCGTTCCCGATCTCTAATTTTTTTCTTTTTTTTCAGCTTTTTACTGCGGGCGCGCTGTATCTGCCGGCCGGCGATGTCTTCCTGCAGGATTTCAGAGATTCCTATCCCCTTCCGGTAATTTATCCGGCAATAATCTCTAGTAATCTGGAGAATAGCCAGGTATTTTTTTGTTCTTATCATAGAGAGACAAATGGATTTTCTTTTGGATCCTGCCTGGATCCCTGATATGTATCGGATCATTTCCGGCCGCATTTTTCATCCCGGCCAAAAATACTCGTATTCTCCCGGGGTTCATTAGAATGATTAATAATGATGAATGTCAATACTTTCAACAAGTGATATCTATGTACCCGCCGGAACTCATTGCCATACTGATATTGCTGCTTGTCCCTGTTTCTGCCGCTGTTCTTTTAGCGGTCTTCAAACCGGATCTTGTCCGCAATATCCTCGCAGGCATAACCTCGGTCATTATTATCGGCGCATCCGTCTTTCTGGCATGGAAAGCATTGCTTGCTCCCGTATCTTTGACCCTCGAACATACTGAATGGATCGGGATGCTGTTATTCATCGCTGAAATCGGTGTAGCTCTCGTTATTCTGGGCCTTTCGATCAAATACCGGAAAATACTTCCGCTTCTTCTTTCGGTTGTCCAGCTGATCCTTATTCTGATCCTCGAGCTCTTCGGCATTGCCGGCCCTCATGCGATGACCACGTTCACGGTCACCGGCCTCTCAGCTGTGATGGTCCTCATCATCGGCATCATCGGCACACTGATCTGTGTCTATGCTCTGGGCTATATGAAGGATTATCATGATCATCAGATCGGCGTTCCGGTACGCAAACGCTACTTCTTCGCTTTGATGTTCCTCTTCCTCTCGGCGATGTTCGGACTGGTTCTGTTCAATAATCTTATGTGGATACTTTGTGCGTGGGAAGTCACAACGCTGTGTTCCTTCCTTCTGATAGGATACTCACGGACCCCTGAAGCAGTGAAAAATGCGTTTCGTGCTGTGTGGATGAATCTGATCGGCGGGATCTGTTTCACCCTTGCGATATTCTTTTTGCTTCGCATCAATACGCCGGTGAATCTGCTCTCGGTAACCGATCTGCTCGCCTTCCCGAACGTCTCCGCTCTGACGATCCCGCTGGCATTCATCGCGGTGGCCGGATTGACGAAGGCTGCCCAGATGCCGTTTTCGACCTGGCTCACAGGAGCAATGGTCGCCCCGACCCCGGTATCCGCTCTGCTGCATTCCAGCACGATGGTCAAGGCCGGCGTGTATCTTCTGGTGCTCTTCGCCCCGCTGTTTTCGCAGACATGGGTGGGGATCTTCCTTGCTCTGATAGGGGCATTCACCTTCCTTGCGACCTCGGCCCTCGCGATCTCGCAGAGCAATGCGAAGAAAGTTCTCGCCTATTCAACGATCGCGAACCTTGGTCTTATCACTGCGTGTGCCGGAATAGGAACGGCCGAGGCTATTGAAGCGGCTATCCTCCTGATCATCTTCCATGCGGTCGCCAAGGCGCTTCTCTTCCTCTGTGTCGGTGCAGTCGAACACAAGATCGGGAGCCGGGACATTGAAGATATGGACGGACTTCTGGTCCGTCTCCCGCTTCTTGCCACAATGATGGTCATCGGTATCTCCGGGATGTACCTTGCACCCTTTGGTATGCTCATTTCCAAATGGGCGGCCCTGGAAGCTTTCCTGACCGCTCCGCTCGGATGCGTGTTCATCGCGATCCTTGCATTCGGCAGTGCCTTTACCATCTTCTTCTGGACAAAATGGCTCGGCAAACTGTTCATGAGAATGAACAGACCGCCTGCAGAAAAGATCGCCCTCCATATATCCGAGAAGCTCTCGGTGATCGTTATGGGTGTTTTGGTGATCGTATGCTGTCTCGGGTTCCCGGCGATCATAACGGGAGTGATCATCCCCTACCTTAACGGGATCCGTCCGTACTTCTATCTGGGCAATAAGGGATTCTTCTACTTCGATACCCTGGTCATGCTCGGTCTTATGGCTTTCATCCTGCTGTTCCTCGTGATCGGTGCTTTCCTTGGTTCCCGGGAAGGACGGACGATCGCTCCGTATCTTGGAGGCCGCGCTGTTGACAGCGAAGGCAGGTTCCTTGGTTCTCTCGGCGTCTATAAAGAGGCAAAGACCTCGAACTACTATCTTGAAGAGTACTGCGGTGAAAAGGCCCTTCTCAAACCCTCATGGGTCATCTCGGGAGTTCTGATCATCGTGATGCTTGTTCTCGGATTTATGGGGGTGATGATATGGATATAATGTTTATTGTAGGGGCAGTATTATTTTTGATCCTCGCTCCGATCCTCGGCGGACTCCTTACCGGATGCGACCGCGTGTTAACTGCCCGTTTCCAGTCAAGAGTCGGTCCGCCGCTTCTTCAGCCGTTTTACGATGTGGCCAAACTCTGGCATAAGGAAAAAGCGTTCTCCAATCCTGTGGAGATCATCTTCACCACGGCATATCTGATCCTGATCGCATTCTCCGGAGCGATGCTTGCTACCGGAGGCAATCTGCTGTTTGTGTTCTTCTCGCTCGCGCTCGCCCACACCTTCCTGATCCTTGCAGCATATTCGGCTAACGCTCCCTATGCTCATATCGGTGCGGAACGTGAACTTCTCAGCGTCATGATCCTCGAACCGATCCTGATCCTGTTCGCTGCAGGATGCTTCTTGGTAACCGGCAGTTTCGATACCTATCATATGCTCATTCTGGATGTGCCGGGAATCATCTACCTGCCTGGTGTGTTCATAGTATTCATCGCTGTTTTGACCCTCAAACTCAGAAAATCGCCGTTTGATATCTCGACATCCCATCACGCCCATCAGGAACTGGTCAAAGGTGTGACCTCCTCCCTTTCGGGCAGAAGTCTTGCCAAGGTGGAGATCGCCCACTGGTATGAGATGATGATCTTCCTTTCCATGATCCTCCTCTTCTTTGCCGGGTATCCAGTACTTTCCGCAGTAGCGATCATTCTCGTGTTCCTTCTGGAAATCGTCATCGACAATATCTTCCCGCGTGTGACCTGGAAGATGACGGTCAAGAGTCTGTGGATCGTCACTCTCGTCTTTGGAGTAGGAAACATTGTCGTTCTTGGCATCCTTGGAGGTATAGTATAATGAGTTCGGCATCAAAATCCCCCTGGCTTCTCCATTACAATGCATCCAGCTGTAATGGATGCGATATCGAGATACTCGCCGCCCTGACTCCAGTCTACGACGTCGAGCGGTTTGGTATCATCAATACCGGAAACCCGGCTCACGCCGACATCTTTGTGGTGACCGGCGGGGTGAATGAACAGAACAAAGCGGTTCTGAAAAACATCTACGACCAGATCCCTGAACCGAAGGTCGTGGTCGCGGTCGGAATCTGCGCATCGAGCGGCGGTGTTTTCCGTGAGTGTTACAATATCTCAGGCGGCGTCGATACGATCATCCCGGTGGACGTGTATGTGCCCGGATGTTCCGTTCGTCCCGAGGCGCTCATTGAGGGAATCGTGAAGGCGCTTGGCGTTCTGGAAGAAAAACGGGCAGCTATGGAGGCAAAAAAATGAATATGAAGATCGATTCCATTGAAGTTGCTGATGTGCAGAAAACCGCCGGCACGATGAGAAACGGCGGATACCGGCTGGTTGTGATGACCTGCACGCCGGCCGACGAAGGCTACTATATCACCTACTCGTTCGAAAAGGAGACGGATCTCCGGCATTACCGCATCGCCGTTTCTGAAGGGACGACGATCCCGTCGATCGGGTCATCCTACGGCGGGGCATTCGTGTATGAAAACGAGATCCATGATTTGTATGGATTTACGTTTGAAGGGATGTCTCTCGATTTCGGCGGAACGTTCATCAAAACATCCGTTCCGTATCCGTTCAAAAAGAAGGAGCAGCCTGCTCCTACGGTGACCGTCGTTAAGGAGGCGAAAGAATGACCGGCAGACAGACGATCATTCCGTTCGGACCCCAGCACCCCGTGCTTCCCGAGCCGATCCATCTGGATCTGGTCGTGGAAGACGAGCGTGTCGTTTCGGCGATCCCGTCGATCGGGTATGTTCACCGCGGTCTCGAGAGCCTGGTGGACCGCCGCGATTATCAGGATTTTGTGTTTCTCGCGGAGCGTATCTGCGGTATCTGCAGTTTCACGCACTCCTCGACCTTTTGCCAGGGGATAGAAGGGCTGATGGGTATCCAGGTCCCGTAGCGGGCGACGTATCTTCGGACGATGTGGGGCGAGTACTCGCGTCTCCACAGTCATCTTCTGTGGCTCGGCTTGTTTGCCGACTCGCTCGGGTTCGAGAGCCTGTTCTATCAGGCATGGAAGATCCGCGAATCGATCCTTGATGAGATGGAGGCAACGACGGGCGGCCGGGTGATCCAGGGGGTCTGCAAAGTAGGCGGTGTCCGGCGTGATGTCGCAAACTCCTTCCTTTCGGATATGGATGACCGGCTCGACGAGATCGAGGATGAGATGAAGGATCTTACGAACGTGTTCCTGAATGATTACACGCTGACCAAACGTCTGGTCGGCAAAGGCGTTCTCTCAAAAGAGGATGCCTATTATCTCGGAGCTGCCGGCCCGACGGCGCGGGGCAGCGGTCTTGATCTGGATGCCCGTTCTACCGGCTATCTCGCGTACGGCGATATCGGGTTCAAACCGGTCGTTGAGAAAGGCGGCGACGGATATGCCCGCTGTGCGGTGAGGTGTAAGGAGTTGTTCCAGTCGGTGGAGATCATCCGCCGGGTGATCACCGATATGCCGGAAGGAGATGTTTTCACTCCTGTGAAGGGTAATCCCGACGGCGAATACTTCAGCCGCTCCGAGCAGCCGAGGGGCGAGGTCATCCATTATCTGAAAGGGAATGGAACCAAGCATCTTGCACAGTTCCGGGTGAGAACGCCGACCCTGACGAATATCCCGCCTCTGGTGTCGATCCTTGCAGGCTGCGAGCTTGCCGATGTTCCACAGATCGTGTTGACGATCGATCCGTGTATCGGCTGTATGGAGAGGTGAACTGTCATGAAGATGCTTAAAACGATCCTGAAACAGTTCCTCAACAAGCCGGCGACGACGATGTTCCCGTATGTGCCTCTGGAGAACTTCGAGGGGACCCGGGGTCATCTGGTTTTCGATCCGGCGAAGTGCACGTCATGCATGATGTGTATGAAAAGGTGTCCTTCACAGGCGATCACCGTTCAGCGGGCTGAGAAGATCTGGACACTCGACCGGTTCCGCTGCGTTATGTGCGGGAACTGTGTTGATGTGTGTAAGTTCGACGCTCTTTTGATGGAGCGGGAGTACGCGAAGTCGGCGACTCCAGCGCAGCGCAGCGTCGAGACCTACGAGATCACGTATGTGAAACCCGAGCGGCCGAAAAAGGAAACCGCAGAGTAATCCTTTTTTTCTTTTATTTTTGGAATGAATTTTCTGCAGAAAAAAGAGCGTTTTTTTAATGGGAGTTACGAGGGGGCCCCCCAATCAAAAAGCTGACGTACTTATGAGATGTACTTCAATTTCGTGTATGAAATACGTGTGGATACATGAGAAATCCCACCGCGAATAAGCCCAAATGGGCAAAGCCCATTTGAGGCGGCACGCAAGCCTTCGGCTTGCACGCAATCGCGAATAAACGCGAATCGCATTTTCCTTACGCTGTCTTCTTGTCCTCGTCGTTTCACTCCTCGGCCGCGTTCCTACGCTACGCCTGATCGGCTCCGCGTGGCCGGAACGCCAGCGTGGAAAGTCCACGAGCTGTAAGCTCGTGAGACGTCTCAAGAGCCTTTGGCTCTTGGACAAATGCTGGAAAACCCGCGTCGCGGGTTTTCTCATGAGAAAATACTGATCTCTTATATTATAAATGGGTTAGAGATGTTTTATAGAAAACCCGCGACGCGGGTTTTCCAGCATTTTTCGTTCCGCCGTCCCGGTCACGCGAAGCCGATCAGGCGTAGCGTAGGGACGCGACCGAAGGTCAAGAGGGCGGAACAGGAAAAATGCGATTCGCGTTTATTCGCGATTGCGTGCAAGCCGAAGGCTTGCGTGCCGCCTCAAATGGGCTTTGCCCATTTGGGCTTATTCGCGGTGGGATTTCTCATGTATCCACACGTATTTCATACACGAAATTGAAGTACATCTCATAAGTACGTCAGCTTTTTGATTGGGAGCACACCGCGTAAGTCCTATTAGAAAAAAGAGCGGATTTCAAAAATTATTTTTTGTAGGGGATCGGATCTTCCATCCCGAGGTCTGCAAAAGCCTTCATCCGTGCAAGGCAGGATGAACATACCCCGCATGCCTCGTCATTCTCCGAATAACAGGACCATGTGTCTTCGTAGGGAACACACAGACGTATTCCCTCCCGGAGGATGCTGGTCTTATTCATCGATACGAACGGGGTCAGGAGCTGGATCGGTGTAGGCGTCTGTGTTCCGATGTAGATCACTCTCTGCATAGCTTCGATGAACTTCGGCGTGCAGTCCGGATACCCCGTGTGGTCGCCCGACTGAACACCGATGAAAATCGCCTCCCCGCCCCGGGACTCACAGTACGACGTGGCGATCGAGATTAGATTTCCATTTCTGAACGGCACATACGTATTTGGGCGGTTGGCTTTTCCCAATACCCCTGACTCGACCGGAATGTTTGGATCCGTCAGACTGCTCGCTCCAAACTTCGTGAAGTAATCGAGTGTGATTTCTACAAAATCGACTGCACGCAGGCGTTCTGCGATCTTTTTCGCACATTCAAGTTCCTTCTTTTCTGTTCTCTGACCGTAATTCACATGAAGGGCCAGAATATCATACCCCATCTTCTTTGCAACAAAGGCAAGAGTCGTGGAGTCCATTCCTCCTGACAGGAGGCATACTGCTTTTTTCATTGTACATGCACCACTTTATGCAGCTGAAGCTGGAATCTGACCGGCAGACGTTCAGCAATGATCGTTTCAATGAGCCACTTCGTGTCTGTACCAAACACAGGCGTGATACAGACCGGGGATTTCGGTTTATGGGCGGCGAGAACCTCCACCATATACAGATAATCCGCCTCGTCGCCGATAACGAATTTCAGACAATCCTTTTCGGTGAGGCTCGATAAAAGCGACAGATCGCTCATCTCCCCGGATGATGGGCACTTCACATCCATACAAATGGACGCATACGCCGAAACATCGTCGAACGGGATCGTGCCGTTCGTTTCGATATCTACATGGATATCTGCGGCCGCAAGGATCTCCAGAAGAGGGATCAGCTCCTCCTTCTGGAGAAGAGGTTCGCCTCCCGTCACGCAGACATAGGAAAGACCGGAATCCGCGATCTCTTTCACGACCTCGTCCACGCTTCTGTCCGTCCCTTTCTCAAACGAGTATTCCGTGTCGCACCAGGCGCATCGGAGATTACAGCCCGAAAGCCTGAGGAAAAAACAGGGCATGCCCTGCCGTTCCCCTTCGCCCTGCAGACTCACGAATGTTTCCGCAACTCTCATTCTGCAAAGACCTCGGCATAGCAGCCTTCCGACTCCCATACCCGCAGTTTTGCGACCCTGGCGCTCAGCTCATGTTCTTTGCAGAACGTGTTCAGCCGCTCGCGGATGTCTTCCGCCAGAAGTTCGCTTGTCGGGTCGCCGTTCGTCAGAACGGGTGTCTGGAATCGGGAAAGCGCCTCGACCATCGGGTCGTCTTTATTCAACACGACCTGATGGTCGTAGACATTGATGATGTTTTTGATGATATTGTAATCGAGCAGGATCCGTGATTTTTCATCCGGTGTTCCGTCCATCCAGACCTCAACGCTCCAGCGGTGACCATGAAGTCTGGAACATTTTCCCTCGTAATGCATCAGACGGTGGGATGCATCGAAGTGGGTTTCTTTATAGATCCGGGTAACCATTGATGTACTGTTTTGCCTTCAAGACCATAATACTCTTCTTCGGAGTTCATTCACCCTCCCGCGAGGATGCTGTTTTTTGGTCCTGATCCAGCTTGGACCAAGTCCACGCCAAGGTTCTCAAAATCACACTCTCGAAAAGGAGTTCCTGAAATGTGGTATATAAATGTGCTGATTGAAAGGCGGTCTTTCCTGAATTTATCTCAAAACCAGCATTTTTTCATCTCTGAGAGAGCGCCCATTACTATTATTATCACTCCCCGCTCATAAGTATAGGAACACGCTGAGAAGACCGTATCTATGTCAGGCACGGTCGGTCAGCAGGTGTTCGGGATCCTGCATGCAGGATGTCGAACCCTCCCCCCCGTTATTCGGGCGGGTTCATTCACAATATAATCCAAACCAATGAGGAAACTTCATGGGACAGGGAAAATTCGCAGCAAGACAACTCGTTCGCACCGCAAAGAAATTCCGGTGGAGCGACTCGGTTTACTCGCGCAGAGCGCTTAAACTGAAACTGAAAGCAGATCCCCTTGAGGGAGCACCAATCGGACGCGCAATCGTTCTTGAAAAGGTCGGTGTGGAAGCAAAACAGCCGAACTCGGCAATCAGAAAATGTGTCCGTGTTCAGCTGATCAAAAACGGCCGTCAGGTCACCGCCTTCGCGGTCGGCGACGGTGCTATCAACTTCATTGATGAACACGACGAAGTCACCATTTGTGGTATCGGCGGTCGTGCAGGTCGTTCAATGGGAGATATTCCCGGAGTTCGTTTCGTTGTAAGCGGCGTCAACGGCGTTTCGCTCAATGAACTTGTCATCGGACGTGCCGAGAAAGCACGGAGGTAAATAGTATGACAGAAGAAGCAGCCACCAGCAAGATCCTTCTCTTTAACAAGTGGGATATGAGCGAAGTTGTCGTAAAGGACCCAGGAATGGTCCGCTACGTCACTGTCACCTCTACCGAAGTTCCAAGCAGCTGCGGCAGACTTACCCAGCAGCAGTTCACCAAGAGTGAAATGGCGATCGTCGAAAGACTGATCAACCGTCTCATGCAGCAGGAATACAACACCGGTAAGAAGATGATGTGTACGAAGATGGTCATGGACGCATTCGACGTCATCAACAAGAAGACCAAGCAGAACCCGCTTCAGGTTCTTGTTGACGCCGTAGCAAATGCAGGTCCCCGTGAGGAGACCGTCCGTCTGAAGTACGGTGGTATCAACGTTCCAAAGTCCGTTGACTCAGCCCCGATCCGCCGTGTCAACACTGCTCTTCGATACATTGCTCTTGCAACCTGGAGAGGCTCACACAAAACAAAGAAGCCGGCATACCTTGTGCTCGCCGATGAACTCATCATGGCGGCAAAGGGAGACGCAAAATGCTTCTCTGTTGGAAAGAAGGAAGAAGTCGAACGGATTGCAAAATCCGCACGGTGATTTCCCCATATATTCTTTTTTAAAAAAGGTGTTTTATGTCACGCGGAAAAAAGATGGTAGAACGAATTACGGAGCTCATGAATGATCCCGAGCACATCCGTAATATCGGTATCGTAGCGCACATCGATCACGGAAAGACCACCCTCTCGGACAACCTTCTCTCAGGAGCAGGAATGATCAGCGAGGAACTCTCCGGAAAAGCCTGCTGGATGGACTCTGATGAAGAGGAACAGGCACGCGGAATCACCATTGATGCATCAAACGTATCCATGGTCCACATGGTCGGCGGTCACGAGTATCTTATCAACATGATCGATACTCCAGGCCACGTCGACTTCGGCGGGGATGTTACCCGTGCAATGCGTGCAGTCGACGGCGCAGTCGTCGTTGTCGACGCAGTCGAAGGTCCGATGCCCCAGACGGAGACCGTTCTTCGTCAGGCACTCAAAGAGGGTGTTCACCCGGTCCTGTTCATCAACAAGGTCGACAGACTTATCAACGAGCTGAAAGTTAACCCCCAGGAAATGATGATCCGTCTTGGAAAAGTCATTGACAAGGTCAACAAGCTCATCAAAGGCATGAACGAGGAGCTCTACACCAAAGGTGGATGGAAACTCGATCCGATGAAAGGAAACGTCGCTTTTGGTTCTGCTCTGTACAACTGGGCCGTTTCGATCCCTTACATCAAGACGACCGGTGTTTCCCTGCAGACCGTTATCGACAAGTGTAACGAAGGCGATATGAAGTACCTTGCAAAGGCTTCTCCGCTTCACTCAGTACTTCTCGATATGGTCGTGACTTTCCTCCCGAACCCGCTTCAGGCACAGGGTAAGAGATGCCACATCATCTGGCACGGCGATGTTGAGTCCCCGGTCGGAAAGGCAATGTATGCATGCGATGCCAAAGGTCCGATCGCAATGATGATCACCGATATCTCCTTTGACAAGCACGCAGGAGAGATTGCTACGGGTAGACTGTTCTCCGGAACCCTTACCCGCGGTCAGGAGGTCTTCATCTCCGGGACAGCTGGTAAGCCGAACAGACTTCAGGGTGTTGGTATCTTTATGGGTCCGACCCGTGTTGAGGTAGATAAGATCGTTGCCGGAAACATTGCGGCAGTGACCGGTCTGAGTGATGCGATCGTCGGTTCGACCGTTACGTCCTTGAAGGATATGACGCCGTTCGAGTCCCTTAAGCACTACTCCGAGCCTGTCATGACCGTCGCGGTCGAAGCAAAGAACATGAAGGATCTTCCAAAGCTTATCGAAGTTCTTCACCAGGTCGGAAAGGAAGACCCGACTGTCCGTATCAACATCAATGAAGAGACGGGCGAACACCTGATCGCCGGTATGGGCGAACTCCACCTTGAGGTCGTTACCGGCCGTATCAAGAGAGACAAGGGTGTGGATATCGTTACCTCCCCGCCGATCGTTGTGTACCGTGAGACGGTCGCAAAGCCGCTTGACGGAACCGTTGAGGGTAAGTCTCCGAACAGACACAACAGATTCTTTATGTCTGTTGAGCCGATGCCGGAAGACATCCTGAAAGCGATCCAGTCGGGCGAGATCTCGATGAACATGGAAAACATTGCCCGCCGTGACGCTCTTGTAGCACTTGGTATGGACAAGGATGAGGCCAAGTCCGTGAAGGATATCTACGGCTCGAACATGTTCATTGACTGCACGAAAGGTATCCAGTACCTGAATGAAACGATGGAACTGATCCTTGACGGTGTTCACGAGGCACTCGACGGCGGACCGCTTGCTGATGAGCAGGTCCAGAATGTTCTGATCAAACTCCACGATGTAAAGCTTCACGAGGATGCTATCCACCGTGGTCCGGGACAGGTCATTCCTGCAGTTCGCGGTGGTATGAAGGCAGCTCTTCTTATGGCCGGCGACACACTCCTTGAACCGATTCAGAAGATCCAGATCACTGTTCCGCAGGATCAGATGGGTGCAGCAATCTCCCAGATCCAGGGTCGCCGTGGTCAGCTGTCCACGACTGAGTCCGAAGGTGACCAGATCGTGGTTAACGGTGAGGCACCGGTCGCAGAGCTCTTTGGTTTCGCGGGCGATATCCGTTCAGCAACCGAAGGCCGTGCTATGTGGTCTACCGAGTTCGCAGGCTTCTCCCCGGTTCCCCAGGGAATGCTTTCCGAGATCGTTATGGGTATCAGAAAGAGAAAGGGTCTCAAAGAACAGATCCCGACTCCGAAGGATTACCTCGATTAATTTTTCACGTTCAAGGGTCATCTGGCCGTTTCACATGGGCGATATGCCTGTGTGAAACCTGAATATTTTTTCTGTTTTAATTGCAGCCCTCCCTCCAGTCCCCTCCTCCAGATCGGCCGCATGTAAACTATAATTGCCATATTGGTTTGTTCATATTACATTATGTAAAACCATTGCCGCGGCCAATTACTTTTTGACCTCCGCGCTCCAATATACTAAAGACAGATGCAAAACAGTGTTCAGTATGTCCCTTTTGTAAAGGACGATGAAAATAAAGGATTCGATATGCATGTCCATTCGACCGCGTCGGACGGACGTACAACCCCGAAAACACTGGCAAAATATCTCAATAAACACGGCCTGTCCGCCGCAATAACGGATCATAATGTGATTTCCGGGGTAAAGGAGGCGCTTGATCATTCTGAAAACATCATTCCGGGAATCGAGGTCTCCGCTCTCGAAGGTCCGCACATTCTGGTGTATTTCGATACCTACCGTGATCTTGCCTCGTATTACTCCTCCTCGATCCAGTATCACCGGGGCAAATGTCCGCACATGGCAGTGGACATTTTAACCGAGGATGTCATCTCCGGCGCAAAAAATGCAGGAGGATTTGTCGTGTCCGCTCATCCTTACGGGTATGGAGTAAGCGTGAGAGGCGTGATGAAAGGAGTAGATGTGGGAGTCATCGATCCCGCGGTCGCGGGAGAGCTTGACGGACTTGAAGTGATATGCAGCGGGATGTCGATGCGGCTGAATATGCGGGCCGAGCAGTATGCGGAAAAGAACGGTGCGTGCATGACGGGCGGATCGGATGCCCATGTTCTCTGGGAGGTGGGACGGGCGGTTTCGGTCGGCTGTGAAAATCAGACGCCGGTCGAGTTTCTGGAGGACGTCAGAAAGAGAAAAACTGGTGTGTGCGGGGTAAACCGTTCATCCGGGCAGAATCTGCTGATGGGAGCATGCATGACGCCGGGATATATCCCGTATGTGGCGCCGGCGATGAGGATCCATGCACGGCAGAGCTGGATGCGGATGAGATCTTAATTCCTGATAAAAAAAGAAATGTGGAAGGTCAGTAATTTATTCTGATAAATCCGAGCGGTTCATCTTTTACTTCGTAGGCAAGTTTTGCGTCGCCCTGAGGGATGATATATGTGAGCCATCCCTCGATCTTTGCATATTTCAGAATGTTGGTCGTCGAAAGCGGCGTATAACCGTTTGGAAGGGCGGCGGATACGGCAGGATAGCCGATCCCGTTTACATAAATCTCATAATGATACGGAGCAACGACTTTTGCGGCTTCGTCTCCGCTTTCATAAGTCTCGGAGATCTTCAGCATCACTGCATACTGTCCCGGAGCCGGTTTTGGATTTGCGGCTGAGCCTTTTTTCAGGATCTCTTCAACTTCACTGCCGAATTTTTTCTGTATGATACGTATCGAGATCGTTTTGCCGGTATCGGTGACAGTCAGTTCCTGACCCTGCATGACTTCGGCCGGTGTCGGAACAGGCGTAGGCGTCGTGGTCGGTACCGAAGTGACGGGTGTGGGTGTATCAGAGGGTGTTGAGATGCACCCGGCCGACAGGATCATCCCTGTCAGGACGATGAGCATACCAAAAACATACCAGATTTTTTTCATATGTTTTCTACTGGTTCTCTTCGCTATAAATAGATTATTGAAACTCCTCACAGCAGAGCAGAAAACAGCCGCGAAATTCCCTCTTTTATCCTCACGGATGTTGATCGCAGATTGTACTCTTCCAGCGTGATCTCCGTACAGTTCGTCTCCAGCTCCTCAAGAAAGATCCGGTTCATTCGTTTTCCAAACTCGATATCATAGACGAACGCGTTCGTTTCAAAGTTCAGTTTGAAACTGCGGATATCCCAGTTGGCTGTACCTATGGTTGTACTTATCCCGTCGAAGATCCCGGCTTTACTGTGGATGAATCCGTCATTGTAGATATAACCCCGCACGCCTGCCGCGAGCAGATCCCCCAGATACGAATGATTCGCCCAGTACACAAACGGATGATCGGGTTTGCAGGGGATAACGATCCGCACATCGATCCCTGAGCGTGCAGCAAGCACAAGACCGGTAAGCATCGGTTCATCCGGAATGAAATACGGCGTGTGGATATAGATCGACTCCTTCGCATGGCCGATCAGACTCATGTACCCGGAATAGATGGCTTTTTCCGCAGAATCCGGTCCGGAAGAGGCGATCTGGACATAGGAATGCCCCGTAACATCTAAAAACCCGTCCTCGGGATAGTACGGACAGTCCCTGTCTTCCACTGATATCTGGGCATCCTTTGCCGCATAGTTCCAGTCCATAATGAACCTGGTCTGCAATGCAACGACGGCTTTTCCGTGAAGACGCAGATGAGTGTCCCGCCAGTATCCCATCGGTCCTTTCCCCAGATACTCATCCCCGATATTGAACCCGCCGATAAATCCGGTCACCCCGTCGACCACCAGGATCTTTCGGTGGTTCCTGAAATGCAGCCGGGTATTCAGAAATGAAACCTTGAGCGGGAAAAAGATCCGCACATCCCCGCCTGCCTTTTTCAGCGGAGCAAAGAACTCATCCTTCACGGAAAACGTCCCGGCGGCATCGAAGATCGCTCTGACTTCGACCCCTTCTGCTGCTTTTTCTGCGAGAAGCTGTATGATCTCATCTCCAAGCTCATCATCCCGGATGATGAAATACTCCAGGTGGATGTGATGTTTTGCTCCCGCCACTGCTTCTTTGAAGGCGGCGAACTTCATCTCTCCGTCGGTGTAGAGGGTGAGTTCATTATTTCTTGTCAGGACCGCCTTGTCCAGACTGAGAAGGAGTGCGATCGTGCTGTCGAACCGTGAGATGCTTGGGGCAAGTTCCAGTGCGTTCTCCGTGATCTTTTGAAACTGTTCCTCAGCCTGAGCCGCCAGCATCAGATCGGCTTTGGTCTTTTTGCTGAAGATACGCGATCCGTAGAGGTGTCTGCCGAAGAACAGGTACAGAAATAATCCCAGAAACGGGAGAAAGATCATGACCAGGACCCAGGTCAGTGCCGTCTGGGGGCTCCGTCTTTCCAGAAATATCACCGTGATACATGCGCCGATGTCCAGCAGCACAACGATCAGCTGCAGAAACCAGAGAAACTCTTCGATGATTACGGATACCAGATCAAGCATAAGATACATGAATATGCGCTTTGCGGATGATAAAAGTTGATGTATCTACACCTCGAATGATACTATATTGTGGTGTCTTACAGAATGCTCTTCGAGTACTGGGGAAAAGGGCTCCTGGTTGCTTCGGTCGTCTCGGCAGTTGCCGGACTTTTGATCGGCAATGCCGGTGTTTTTTATTTAGTCGCCGGCGTATGCCTGACCCTTTCACTCGCTTGCATCTTCATCGGACGCCGTTTTGAAAATGAGGTTGTGTGATATGCCGGTCATTACGTTTTCCCGCAATGTGTTTCTCCCGCTGACCACTGTCTGCGCAAATGCCTGCGGATACTGTTCGTTCAAATCCTGTGTGGCGGACGGATGTGTTATGCCAAAAGAGGAGGTCATCTCCACGCTGGAACGGGGAGCCGCGTTTTCCTGCACCGAAGCCCTCTTTACGTTCGGCGAACGCCCCGAACGGGAAGCCGGGTTCACCGCATACATCAACAGGATGGGATACCCGGATATTCTTTCCTACTGTAAGGACATGAGCCGCTATGCCATATCGCTTGGGATTTTGCCTCACACGAATGCCGGCATCCTTACCTATGAAGAGCTGGAGGATCTCCGGCCCGTGAACGCGAGCATGGGTCTGATGCTTGAAACCACCGCCGCGATCCCTGCCCATGCCCACAGTCCGGGCAAAGATCCGGCCGTCAGGATCGAGATGATGGAAAATGCCGGCAGACTGAAGATCCCGTTCACGACCGGACTGCTCCTTGGGATCGGCGAGACCCGGGAGGACCGGATCGAGTCTCTCGAAGTCATCCGTGATCTGCATAAAAGATACGGGCACATCCAGGAAGTGATCGTCCAGAACTTCTGTCCAAAACCGGGAACCGAGATGGCGTCCTGCCCCGGCGCTTCGACCGAGGTGATCGCGGATACCATCCGGCTTGCAAAAGAGATCCTGCCATCAGACGTCTCGATCCAGATCCCGCCGAATCTTGCCGACGCTTCTCTTCTCCTCGATCTCGGGGTGACGGATCTTGGCGGTGTCTCGCCCGTTACGATCGATTACATCAATCCGGAGCATCTCTGGCCGGCTCTGGATGCGCTCAAAGAGACCTCCCGCGGATATGAACTCAGAGAACGGCTCTGCATTTATGAGAAATACTGTGATCCCGCGTGGGTGGCGCCGGAACTTTTCGGGCTCGTGAGCGAACTGGCAAAGAAGGTGTACTGATCCCTCCCCGGATCATTTCCATGCCGACCTTCTTTATCTCCCCCGACCTATAGTGATGCACATGGATGACGTCTGTCCCGCCCCGGTGAAGGAACGGTACTGGGAGATCGATGCGATACGCGGTTTTGCGCTTCTGGCGATGATCATTCTCCACACCGTTTTTCTTCTGGGTGTCTTTCACATCATTGATACGGAGGTGTGGTTAGGACTCTATGTCTATCTGCCTCTCGGGACAAGCGTGTTTGTCATCATATCCGGAGCGGCCCTTGTCCTTCGTCACGGACGAATGGCCGGCCGGCCGCGACGTGCTTATCATTTCGCCATCCTGAAACGCGGTGTCGAGATATTTCTGATCGGCGTAGGCGTCTCTGTCGTTGCCTCTCTTTTGATCCTGCTGTTCATCAACGACGCAAGGTACATGTACTTCAATTTTCTGCAGATGATGGGTCTTTCGATGATCATATGTATCCCTTTTTTGCGGCTCGGAAAATGGAATCTGATTCCTGCGGTATTTTTCATCCTGCTTGGGATCGGTCTTGAAAAGATCAAAGGACCGGCATGGCTGATGGTTTTCGGGATCCTGCCGCCGGATTTTGTTCCGCGTGATTATTTCCCTATCTTTCCCTGGGTCGGCGTTATGCTGCTTGGCGTATGCATCGGAGCTCTTCTGTATCCAAAAGGGATCCGCAGATATGCTTTCCCCGAAGCGGGAAAGATCAGTCAGGCGCTTGCCTTCATCGGCCGGTATCCTCTGGAGATCTACCTCGCCCACATACCTTTGATCGGCGCTGTGCTCCTCGTGATCGTCGTAGTTTCCGGTCTGCTCGGTTTTCCGATCGGTCATCTCTGAATCCCTGCTGACAAACTACTTATCCAAAAAGCGCATACATGCCTGAAACAATGAGAAATGAAGAGCAGTGCGGCACTCCGGGTTCTCCTCCGCGGGTGAAAAGTGAACGATACTGGGAGATCGACGCCATCCGCGGTCTTGCCCTTTTCGGGATGCTCTACTTTCATTTTCTCGCGATCCTCGTGATGTTTCACATCCTGGAGGAGACCAACGAGTTTCTCTTTTATTACAGCCCGATCGTGATCGTCTCGGCGGCCTTTATTCTGATCGCCGGCGTGGCGATCGTTCTCCGGTATAACCGCATGCTTGGAAAGCCGATGGGGTCTTATTACCGCGAGATCGCGAAAAAGGCTTTGGTCCTGTTTTTTATCGCGATGTGTATCACGGCGCTGACATGGCTTGCTTCGGTCGTTATCTATAACAACGATGTCTTCATCAAGTTCGGGTTCCTCCATATGCTGAGTATTTCGATGCTGATCGCGATCCCTCTCCTGAGGTTTGGGAAATGGAACATCTTATTCGGCATCCTGATCATCCTTATCGGGGTGTTCATCATTCCAGGGATCCAGGATCCCGGGTGGCTTTATCCTCTCGGGATCCATGGCGCCGATTTTATGGATCACACGCCTGACTACTTCCCGATCTTTCCGTGGAGCGGGTTCATTCTCTTAGGGGTGGGTCTTGGAAACATCTTCTATCCAAAAGGCGTCAGATCGTTTTCCGTCAGACAGCCCGGGATCCTCGGCAGATTTTTCGCGAAGATGGGATACGGCAAGATCACGCTGATCATTTATCTCGTTCACATGCCGGTCTTTTTTGTTATCCTGTGGCTGCTCAGCATCACGACCGGGATCGGGTATGTTTAGCTGTTCATAAAGTACTTAGATGCACACAACCAATAGGAATGGAACAATGGGTGGTGAAATACTGGAAAACGACGACTCTGTCCGGGTAATGCCCGGCGGGTCAGGCGCTCCGCAGAGCGAGCGGTACTGGGAGGTGGACGCCGTTCGCGGTATTGCCATTTTGGGGATGCTCTTTTACCACTTACTTGCGTGTCTTGTGATGTTTCACATCATCACCGAGGATCCCCGGTTCCTTGCCTATTATAACACGTATATGTTCGGGTCCGGCATTTTCGTTCTCATTGCAGGCATGGCGATGATCCTTCGGCATGAACGAATGAGGGGGAAAACCACAAAAGAGTATTACGGCGCTCTGGTCGTCAAAGCCCTGTTTCTTTTGGCTCTCGGTTTTTGCATCACGATCGCGAGCTGGATCGGCGCCTCTGTCTTTCTTGGGAGCGAGGCATTTATCAAGTTCGGTTTTCTTCATATGCTCGGGGTGTCCATGCTTCTTGCGATCCCTCTCTTGAGATACGGAAAATGGAACATCATCATCGGCATGATCATCATCGCGGTCGGCGCGTTCATTTTTCCGTATATCAATGATCCGTCCTGGCTCTATCCTCTGGGCATCCATGCAGAGGATTTTATGCAGTATACGCAGGATTACTTCCCGCTGTTTCCCTGGTTTGGCGTACTTCTTCTGGGAGTGGGTCTGGGGAATGTTTTCTATCCTCACGGACGCCGGGGTTTTTCCCTTCGGGAACCCGGGCCGGTCGGGACCGGTCTTGCAAAGCTTGGAAACGGGATGGTGACGCTGTTCATTTATCTCGTCCATGTTCCGGTGATATTTGTTATTTTGTGGATCTTCTCTTCCCTGACGGGGATCGGATATTTGTAGTATGATCATTGACATAGTGAACTCTGATTCCGATCCGGCGGGACGAAATATCCGGGCGGCTGTCGATGACCTTCTGAAAAATCCGCCAAAGGGAGGGTTCCCTCTTTTCAATGGAAACGAGGTGACGTTTCACACTGTTCCCGGCCGGATCATTCACGCGGAAAGATCCGCGGTGAATCCCAACGCTGATCTTATCATCGTTGTTTCCCGTCACTCAAGTGTGAACCCGGTTCCGGTCCTGACGGTCCATCCGGCAGGAAACTTCGGCGTCGCCGGACTTGGCGGCCGGGATATGGAGCTTGGTCTGACGAGTCCGGCCTGGATGAAGGCGGTTCTGCAGAATCATGCAATGTTCGCTCCGGAAGGTTACCGGGTCTCTTATGAGATCACTCATCACGGACCGACGGATCTTCCGGTTCCGTTCTTCTTTGTCGAGGTGGGCAGTACCGAAAAGGAGTGGAACGATGTTTCCGCATGTACGGCAGCGGCTAAAAGTGTTTTGTATGCTCAGCCTTCGCCGGACGCATTGGCGCTTATCGGGTTTGGCGGGACCCATTATGCAGCCAGGCAGACGGCGATCTGTCTCGAGACGAAAGGGGCATTCGGCCATATGATGCACACCCGGGATGCAGGTTCCGTGTCAAAGGAGATGGTATCCCAGATGAT
The DNA here is from genome assembly GCA_002287215.1 of Methanocorpusculum parvum. Classification (GTDB taxonomy): domain Archaea; phylum Halobacteriota; class Methanomicrobia; order Methanomicrobiales; family Methanocorpusculaceae; genus Methanocorpusculum; species Methanocorpusculum parvum. The sequence goes on along the minus strand of LMVO01000046.1, from coordinate 22,046 downwards.
CGCAAAATCCGGCGGGGCCGCGGCCGCGCATATCGACCGTAAAGCTCTTTCAAAGCAGGAGTTAGCGCATATTGACGGGATCCTCGCCGATCTTGGTCTTGAGGAGATCACCGAAGGCGACCTGCGAAAAATCAATGAGATGTCGTTTGGGACCTGGCTCGCGTATCGCGATCTGGCCGCAGCTACGGCCCCTGATCTGAAAATCTTTCCGCACGGCAGGATTTTGGACGAAGAACCTTCGGTGATCGAGATGCCTCCGGATCTGTTTTCTGCAGCATTTCTCGGGTATGAAGAGCTCTTTCTGGCTGAGCTGGAGAAAATGGGGAATATTTTTCACACGACAGGAAAAGGCGGCAGGATTATGCCGACTCTGCTGACATCTGCAAAAAACAGGCGTCAGGTATCAGGTGATTTAATAGTCTTATCCGTTCAACAAATAACACGTACACAGGATAGTTTGGTGGAAGGTGATCAAATCACGATAACCCGCCGGCAGTTTGACCCCGGTATCGCGCGCACGCTTGGGGTCCCGTCAGGTCCGCTGTACGGGCAGCTCGCCGCCGGATCATCTGTGGATCTTCCCGACGGCAGAACGATCACGCCGGATATGGTCACGAAAGTGGTCAGGAAATCCATCAAAATACCGGGATTGGAGAATTACTCATGAGATCAATTGTAGAAGAAGCATTATCACGCAAACGGTTCGAAGACGTTGCACGCGACGATACACCGGTCTCCGCAATTTATGATGCGGAAACCGAGGCTGAGCTCGGTGCAAAAACCTACTCTGCCCGTCCGCAGACGCCGGCACCGGCCCAGGCGGCAGCTCCGGTACAGACTCCGGCTCCGGCTGTAAAGAAGGAGCAGCCAAAACCCGAGGTAGACTACTCCAGCCAGTACAGTTTTACCGCTGCCAAGACAACACCGACCGACGATGACGAAGAGTTCGACGACATCTTAGCTGCTCTCCGGACAAAGATCACGGTGATCGGCTGCGGAGGCGGAGGGTCCAACACCGTTGCCCGCGTTTATGAGGAAGGGGTTGAGGGTGCCGAGATCTATGCACTCAACACCGATGCCCAGCATCTCTCTATGCTTCGCGGAAAAGTCGGCCGCCGTATCCTTATCGGCCGGCAGACCACCAAAGGTCTCGGCGCCGGCGCGATCCCCCAGCGCGGTGAAGAGGCTGCCGTTGAAAGCGAGGATGTTATCCGCCAGGCGCTTGCCGGCAGCAATATGGTCTTCGTGACCGCGGGTCTTGGAGGCGGCACCGGTACCGGTTCCGCTCCCGTCGTTGCCAAAGTCGCAAAAGAGATCGGCGCTTTGACGATCGCGATCGTTACTCTGCCTTTTACGAGTGAAAGTGCGACCAGGATGGAAAACGCCGAGATCGGTCTCGAGCGTCTCCGGGAAGTTGCCGACACGGTTATCGTGATCCCGAACGACCGTATCCTCGAAGTTGTGCCGCGCCTTCCGCTCGCCCAGGCATTCAAAGTCTCCGATGAAGTCCTGATGCGTGCCGTGAAAGGTATCACCGAACTTATCACGCTGCCTGGTCTCGTGAACCTCGACTTCGCCGATGTCCGGACCGTTATGGAACAGGGCGGCATCGCGATGATCGGTGTCGGCGACTCCGACAGTGAGGACAAAGCGACCGATTCGATCAAAAAAGCTCTCCGTTCCCCGCTCCTCGATGTGGATATCACCGGCGCGACGGCTGCTCTCATCAACGTTATCGGCGGACCCGATATGACGATGGTGGAAGCGGAAGGTGTTGTCCAGGAAGTCTATCAGAGGATCGATCCTGCAGCACGCATCATCTGGGGTGTCCAGGTCGACCCGAAGATGGAAGGCCGCATGCGTACCATGATCATCGTTACCGGTGTTCAGTCACCACAGATTTATGGTAAGCAGGAACAAATATCTAGGGCATCACAATCTAGTCAGGTCCAGCGCTCAAAGTTTGAGATCGACTTCCTGAGGTGAATACATGGTTAAAAACGAGAAAAATACCGATGAAAAAAAGGCACTTCCCACCATTCATATTAAGAAGCCGGTGATCACGAAAGCAAGTGTTTCAGAATTCTTCAGAAAATACCTTCGTGTTCTGAAACTTGCACGCAGGCCCACAAAAGAGGAGTTCTGGAAGATCTCCGCCGTCGCCGCCGTGGGTATCGCACTTATCGGCGTCCTTGGGTTCCTGATATATCTGATATTTGAATATCTCCTTCCATAACTATGACAGAATCAAAGTTTGGCAATCACTACTATATCTTAAAGACGACCTCCAAGCACGAGCGGACCGTTGCAGACAACATCCGTGAGGCTATCGAGAACAATATGACGGACGTCGTCGTCACAGCAGTAGTCGTACCGGAAGATATCAAAGGCTATGTCTTCGTGGAAAGCCCTGAAGAGCATGCCAGGGTCGAAGAGCTTGTCGAATCGATCGCTCATGCCAGAATTGTTTTGAAGAATGAAACATCTCTGGAAGAGATCAAACATTTCCTCGTTCCAAAGCCGGCAGTTTCCGGCATCGACGAGGGAACTATCGTGGAACTGATCGCCGGTCCGTTCAAGGGTGAGAAGGCAGTGGTCAAGCGCGTTGACCACACCAAAGAAGAGATCACCGTTGAACTTTACGAGTCGATCGTCCCGATCCCGATCACCATTCGCGGCGATAATGTCCGTGTGATCGATCGTAATCAGGATTGAACCCGGATTTTTCTGCGAGGATGCAGAAAATCCTGATCCATTCTCCAATCCATCTGTTTTTTTCGGCCTATCTATCCAGTAGATTTATGTTCTCAGAGGTCGACCTTAGTGAACCAATGTTGGGCTACCTTCGGGTATGTGCCAACATACGGTGATACAATGGCAGAAACTGTCGAGGTACTGGTACCCGGCGGTAGAGCAACTGCAGGACCGCCACTCGGTCCGGCACTGGGTCCCCTTGGGATCAACGTAAAAGCAGTCGTTGATGATATCAACAAAAAGACCGCTGAGTTCAATGGCATGTCTGTTCCGGTAACGGTAATGGTCGATGACAAAAAGAACGTCACGTTAACAGTCGGTATTCCTCCGACAACCGCTCTTGTAATGAAAGAAGCGGGCGTCGAAAAGGGTTCCGGCACTCCGAACACTCAGGCAGTTGGTAATCTGCCGCTTGAAGCTGTCATTCGCATTGCAAAGATGAAGATGGAATCCATGCTCTCTTACGACCTGAAAACGGCCGTAAAGGAAGTTATGGGCACCTGCGTTTCCGTTGGTGTAACCGTCGAAGGCAAAACTGCCAAACAGGCAATTGCCGCCGTCAATGCAGGCGAGTGGGACGAACTGCTCGCGTAAGTGAGTTAGTTCGCGCCGCTTCAAACGGGTACGTGGATTTCCCACGTAAAAAAATGTACAGTAGTAGAGAACAAAACCATAGGAGATTGGGGAACACTCCAGTCGAAGAACTATGGGAGGCTTCATCAAATGGTTGAAAGAACCCAAATTATAACAGCTGTTACGGCAGCACTCAAGCAGGCCCCCGAGCGTAAGTTCCAGGAAAGTATTGATATCACTATCAACCTGAAACACGTTGACATGGCCCAGCCTAAAAACCGTATTGATGAGACGATTCTTCTGCCACAGGCAATAGGCGTCAAAAAGATCGCCGTTCTTGGTAAGGGAGATATTGTGTCCCAGGCACGTAACGCCGGTGTCGATTTAATTATCGGCCCTGACGAGATCGAGCGTCTGGGCGGCGTTCCGCGTGAAGCACGCAAAATGGCCGGACAATATGACTTCTTCCTTGCAGAGACCGCGGTCATGCCCCTTGTTGGTCGCTGGCTTGGTCAGAGACTCGGTCCCCGCGGCAAAATGCCGCAGCCGATTCCGCCGACCCAGGACATCACTCCGATCGTCGAGCGTCTGAGAAACTCCGTCAAGATCCGGTCAAAAGACAGACTCAATATGTCTGTCAAAGTCGGCAACACCGGCATGACCGTTGAGGAAGTTTCAGAAAATATTGACGCCGTCGTAAAGAGGGTTGTAGGAAGACTTGAAAGCGGAGAGTTAAACATCCGTTCCGTCTACGTCAAAACCACGATGGGTCCAGCAGTGAAGGTGATGTAAGTATGGCAATTTATACCCACCATCTTCCGGCATGGAAACGTGAAGAAGTTGAGCAGATCAAAGATCTCGCCGGCAAGTATACACTCGTCGGCTTAGTTGATGTCTACGGTATTCCCGCAAGACAGTTCCAGCAGATCCGCAGAAATCTGCGCAGCAATGCAGTTGTGAAGGTTGCAAGAAACACTCTTGTCGAGCATTCCCTGAATGAACTCGGCGGTCACTTCGTTGATCTGAACGAGAAGGTTTCCGAGCACTCAGCGCTGATCTTTGCGAACGGCAACCCGTTCAAACTGTTCAAGTCCCTTGAGCAGACAAAGACAAAACGCTCCGCCAAAGCAGGCGAGATCACTCCTGAAGACATTGTTGTTCCGGCAGGACCAACTACCTTTAAGCCCGGACCGATCGTAGGAGAACTCCAGCAGGCTGGTATCCCGGCAGCCATCGACGGCGGTAAGGTCAAGATCAAAGAGACCAAGACCGTTGTTAAGGCCGGTCAGGCTATCAACAAAAAACAGGCCGACGTACTTTCCAAGCTTGGTATCAAACCAATGCCGGTCGGTCTCTCCCTCCTCGCAGTATGTTACGAGGGAGATATGTATCTGCCGGACGTCCTCTCAGTAGACGACGAGGCATACAAGGCAAAGATCACTCTCGCAGCACAGCAGGCATTCAACCTCGCAGTCAACGCAGCAGTTCCAACGGCATGTGCCGGAGTTACTGAAGCTCAGATCGCGAAGGCCGTCCGTGAGGCAAGAAACCTCGGTGTAGAAGCATCCATCTATGAGAAGGGTGTCATCGAGCTGATCATCAGCAAGGCATACAGACAAGCAAACGCCCTGAAGGCAATTTAAACAAATACAAAGGTGAAATCAAAATGGAGTATATATACGCAGCTCTGTTAGTTCACTCCGCAGCTAAGACTGTGGATGAAGAATCGGTAAAGGCAGTTCTCTCTGCCGCAGGTATCGCAGTCGACGACTCCCGTGTCAAAGCATTAATTGCAGCACTTGAAGGTGTTGACATTGAGGAAGCAATCTCCAAGGCAGCAGCAGCACCCGTAGCAGTTGCAGCAGCACCGGCAGCAGCAGGCGCAGCAGCAGCAGCAGAAGAGGCAGCAGAGCCCGAAGAGAGCAAGGAAGAAGAAGAAGAGAACGCCATGGCAGGCCTTGGCGCCCTCTTCGGCTAAATCTTTTTTTTTAATCCGGCAGTATCGAGCCGATCCTTTATCGTTTGTTCCGGTGTTTTTTAGCAACCGATGGGTTTATGAAAAAAGGTGTCAGAAACGTTCTACATCAGTATGAGAGTTTCATTCTCAAGATTTTTATTCCATCTGCGTGTCTCCACAGGAATCGTCTCCAGCTGCGTGAGTATGTTAATCTCATCTAAAATATCGCGCCGGTCATAGAGATAGAACTCCACCGGTTTCCAGAGAGCGACCCAGCCGATCACCACAAAACTCTGTCCGATAGCATACAGTATGTCATTTTGGTCGTAGGTGCTTGTAATAATACTGCTGAGGATAAGGCATATCACCAGAAATATCAGACCGCGGAGGAGGTATCGTCTTCCTTTGCTCATCGAAAGCTTATATTTCTGGTTTTCCGAGCAGTGCCTCAGAGCAAAATGCGAATGGATCGCCTGTTCCATATCGGCCCGGATCTCCTCATCATCGTAAAGTGTCCGTTCCAGATATAAAATGATCTTGGCAGAACTGCGTTTATCATTCGGCATGTCCTCAAGGGAGTCCATGATATATGTTTCTGTTGCCTGATTGATCTCCTTTTCATCATTCGGCGCCGGGTCGAGAAAATTATAAAACTGGATCTGATGGGTGATCCGCAGTTCGATTGCTGTCCATGAGTCATGTAATCTGCATGACGTCATATGCGTCCCTCTTTTGCGAGGATTCCGGCGGTGATTACCTGTCCGCAGGAGATACATCCGTCACCTAACGGATAGCGGGGATTTGTCAGGCATGAAACGCCCGATTCACGCAGGGTCAAAATGATCGTCTCCCTGATCTGGCGGTTGATCGCGACCCCTCCGGAGAGCGCTGCTTTGCGTATCCCGGTTTTTTCCACGCCTGCAAGTGCCAGCTCTGCTATTCCTTTCGCGAGCGAGGTTTGTATCGAAGCTGCAATATCTTCTGCACAGATCCCCTCGCTCATCATCTCCATTCCTTCGCGTAAAAGGGCCGGGGTCGACAGAACATCCCTCCCATCCCGTGATTCGATAGTGATCTCCATCGGCTGGGCAACGCCTCGTGCTGCATATGCTTCCAGCATCATTGACGGTTCGCCGTCGTAGGTCCGTTCCCGGCAGATCCCGAGTAATGCCGCCGCTGCGTCCAGAACCCGGCCCGTTGACGTTGTCACCGGCGTGTTGAACCGCTTCTCGGTCTGCTGGGAAAGGATCCTGAGAGCCGTGTCGTTCCATCCTCTGCTTTGGAGAAGTGCCAGGGTCTCTTCTGTTGGAAGAATGCCGTAGAGCATTCTCTCCGGGAATTTTGTTGCCATATCTCCGCCCGGCATCATGACCGGTTCGAGATGGCCGGTTCGGATGTATCCGTTTGCCGGCGATCCTGCAAGGATCTCCCCTCCCCAGATGGTCGCATCGTCCCCATAGCCGACACCGTCGATCGCGATACCCACGACCTCTCCGGTGGTCACCGAGGCGATATGTGCGCAGTGATGCTGGACCGGGCATAGGGTTGCCCCGTATCGTTCGGCGAGTTCCTGAGCGACCCGCGTGCTCAGGAATTGCGGATGGAGGTCGTGAGCAATGATTTCGGGAACCGATCCGGTAAGACTGGTCAGTTTTTCGATCGTCTCCTCTAAATATGCCACGGTCGGGGGGTTTCTGATGTTTCCGATATGCGGCGAAGTTATCAGAAATCCGCCCTTATAGATCGTTGCATTCGCGTTCAGTTCCGGGCCTACCCCGAGGATCTGCCTGTCCCCGAGATCCATTCTGGTTCTGAGCGGGGCAAATCCCCGTGACATTCGAATCAGATACCCGTCCCGAACGACAGAATCATCGCACCGGTTCACGATCTCCCGGTCGTGAGTGAGGATAACGTCCGCGACCCTCCCCATCTTTTCGATGATGGTTTTCGTTTCGGTGATCATCGGCGTTCCCGGAGCATTTGCACTCGTCATTACCAGAAGAGGCGACCTGAGTTTTGCAAAAAGCAGATGGTGAAGTCCGGTGTACGGCAGCATGATCCCGAGATTATGCAGGCTCGACAGGGATCCATGTGATTCCGGATCAAGCTTGTCAAGGACCATGATCGGATGGACAGGTCCTTTGAGGAGATCCCACTCATCTTTTGTCGGTTCGACCACAAACTCCCGAATCGTTTCCGGTTTCATCATCACGGCGAGCGACTGGTTCGGCCGTCCGAGAAGAGTTTTCAGGCGTTCTGCCGTTTTTTCAACACAGCAGATATGAAATCCCCCAACCCCTCTGACGGCAACAATATTTCCCGCATCCAGCAGCTCTGCAGCGGCGGCTATCGGATCGGCCGTCTGCACAAACTCTCCGGATCCTTTCAGCAGAGAAAGTTTCGGTCCGCATTCTGTGCAGGCGATCGTCTGGGCATGATGTCTTCTGTTTCCCGGGTCTTCGTAATCGTTCAGACATGCTTTGCATACAGGAAATTCATCCATGCTTGTTCGTTCCCGGTCGTAGGGAACGGAGTTAATGATGCTGTATCTTGGTCCGCAGTCGGTACATGACGTTGCCCAGTATCCAAAATACCGGCTGTTTGGATCCATAATATCGTGCAGACAGTTTTCGCAGGTCGCAATATCAGCCGGAACAAATCCCGTCCTCGCCCCGTCCTGACTTTTCAGAATAAAAAATCCTTTTGGCGGGATCCAGTCAGGCAGAGGTTGGACCGATACCGAATCGATGACCGCCATCTTGGGCCCTTTTGCCACTTCACGGGAGAACTCATCGAAATTTTCCCCGCCGGCATCGATCTCCACTTCACTTCCGTGATTGATGACCGTTCCGCACATTTCGTAGCGTTGTGCCAGCGCATAGACAAACGGGCGGAACCCCACTCCCTGCACGATTCCGCGCAGGATTATTTTACCTGACTTCATCAATCCCTCTCAAAAAGGATTATAGAATCACAGACAATATAAGTGTAGGGTTTTGTGCCCCACATATTTTCTTTGTGGAGCGCCCATACTACAGAATAGGAGATATACCATGCCTGATGATCCATTAACCAACATCCTTCGCAGTAAACGTGAAACGACCAGATTCCAGGTCTTAGTCGAGGTTGCCGAGCACCAGCCGTCGATCCGCCAGCAGGAGATCGCGGAAAAGCTCGGCGTCACCCCCCAGGCAATATCTGAATACGTTCGTGACCTCGCCGAAGAGGGGTATATCAGCGCTGAAGGGAGAGGGCGGTATTATGTCACCCACAAAGGGGTCGAGTGGGTCCTGAACAATGCGGAGATCCTGGAATCCTACGCCCGGCATGTTCGCCGTGACATCATCCATCAGGTCGTGACCTGGGCCGCTATCGCCGATTCCGATCTGAAAGCAGGCGACTCGGTTGGCGTGTACATGAAATCCGGCTGGCTGTATGCGGGCAAACGCCCTCAGACGGCAATGGGAATGGTCACGGCCGATGCATCGGAAGGAATGGACGTCGGCGTAGCCCGACTTGCCGGCATCATCGAACACACGGAAGGAAAAGTGGACGTTGCCAAAGTTCCGCGCATCGAACGCGGCGGCTCAAAGATGGTTTCGACGGAAAAATTCCTCTCTCTTGCAAAGAATGCGGATATCATCGCAGCCGTCGGACTTGAGGCCTATCTTGCCTGTAAAAATTCAGGCCTAACGCCGGATATGTTCTTCGGGGCGCGGGAAGGGGCTGTTGAGGCGGCATTCCACGGGATGCGCTGCCTGATCCTGATCGTTGACGAGGAGTTCACCGATTTCCTGAAACGTCTGGAAACTGCGGGTCTTTCCTATACGATCCACGAACTGGTGACTGAATAACGTGACGACCATCGTTCAGCCCTGGAAAAAAGGGTATAAAGTCTATTTTTGTGACGACGCAAAGGCAGGCAGAATAAAACATGTAGGTACCGTCGAACTCGAAGAGACCTCAAAAGGCATGCGTCCGTCTGAGTTTTTTGTCAGAAGACCCGGGACTTCCCACGTCGAGAAGACGCCCACAAAAGAGTTCATCACGGTACTTCGGGGGAACGGTCCGATCAAACTCACCCAGACCCTGCCGGAATTCCAGGATTTTCTCAGAGGCATGCAGTTATCCTGGGAAACAACGACACTTTGCCGGACCTGTCTTTTTGACGACCGGATCACCCCCCTTACCGAAGAGACCAGGATCAGATGCGGGCAGGAGTTTGTCTGCCTTGACTGCGCAAAGCGTGAGCTCCGCCGTGAACTCGGTCACATCAAACATCTTGGAAAACGAACCCAGCTCCATATCGAAAATCTTCTCGAAGAGTATCGTGATCTGGATATGGTGCTTGCGATCCTTCAGCCTGAGTCGCTCGACACCAAAAAGACGATGTTCGACCGGCTCGAGGCGCATGATCAGACGCCGACCGAACGTATCGAAAACCTGCCGCTTCCCCGGGAATTTATTGAACGGTGCGGTGTTGAGACACTCATGCCTGCCCAGCAGCGTGCGGTCGAGTCAGGACTTTTGTATGGAAAAGATCTCCTCGTTGTCGCCGCGACGGCAAGCGGGAAGACGTTCATCGGTGAGATGGCCGGGCTGAAAAATTATCTCGAGAAGCGCGGAAGAATGCTGTTTCTCGTTCCACTCGTCGCTCTTGCCAATCAGAAGTATGACCGATTCTCAGAAAAATACAAGACCATAACCCAGACCTCGATAATGACCGGTGTCTCCCGGGTGAATCTGCCGGAGACCCGTCCTATTGGAAACCGCGGTGCAGGCGGAGGGATCGTTGTCGGAACCTACGAAGGTATGGACAATCTTCTGAGAAAGGGCATGCCGGTCAGCAATATTGGCACGGTCGTTATCGACGAGGTCCAGATGCTCGAGGATCCCGAACGGGGTCACCGTCTCGACGGACTGATTGCACGGCTGAAATATATCGCTCCAAAAGCCCAGTTCCTCTATCTTTCGGCAACGATCGGTTCACCCAACCTTCTCGCAAAAAAACTGAATGCTGCTCTTGTATCGTATGCAGACCGTCCGGTGGCTCTGGAACGCCATCTGATCTTCACAGAAAAAGACGGAAAGATCCCGTTCATCAAAAAACTGGTCTTTGAGGAGTTCAACAAAACCTCTTCGAAAGGATTCAAAGGGCAGACGATCGTGTTCACGAATGCCCGGAGCAGGTGTCATACCGTAGCCGAGGCGATAGGAGGGACCGCCGCTCCGTATCACGCCGGACTTACGTCCCAGGAACGCCGGGCAGTTGAACGGCAGTTCGAAGAGGGAAAACTTGCCTGTGTTGTCACTACTGCGGCACTCGCAGCCGGCGTGGATTTCCCGGCAAGCCAGGTGATCTTCGATGCTCTCGCGATGGGAATCGACTGGCTCTCCGTTCAGGAGTTCCATCAGATGATGGGACGTGCCGGCCGGCCTGACTTCCATGATCTTGGCAGAGTTGTCGTCCTCGCCGAGCCCGGGGCCTCGTATTCGCGTGAAACCAAACTCACCGAGGAGGAGGTGGCCATCCAGCTTCTCAAAGGAGATATGGAAGAGGTCTCGCCGGTGTATGACATCGAGGAGACATCTGAAGAGTTTGCCGCCAATGCGATCGTCTGCCGCGGACGTGAAGCAGATATCATCGCCGTTGGAAACACCATGGTAGGCGTGGGTGATGATCCCCTTGCGGAACTTATCAAACACAAACTCGTCAGGAAATCCGGCGGGGTCCTGGAACTTTCCCAGCTTGGAAAGATCATGGCCGAACACTTCATCGGTATGGAGCGGTTATTGGAGATCGACAAACTCGTTCGCGTGATGGATGATCCCCTGGAAATGATCGCTGAACTTTCCTGTATGGACGACGAACGGGAAAAGGAAAAGCGCCGGACCGACCGCCGTTCGACGGAGAAAAAGGAAGCCGCCTGGATCGGCGACAAAAAGGCTTCCGCTAAACCCGCCTCCGAGCCGGCCTGGGTTGCCAAAAAGAAGGAGATCCATGCAGCCGACAAGCATGTCCATGAGGATGAACGGCGGAAAAAAGCAGGATCCAGAAAACTCCGCCGTGAATCAGCAGAGCCTGAGCTGCCCAAACCTCCCCGCCGGGCTAACAAAGAGATGGAGGACCGTGTCGAGCGCAAAAAACGCGAAGCTTCCCAGTATATCCCTCCGCCGAAGCGAAAACAGCAGAATACCTCAGGGGCCGGCGAATCCGGATCCAGACGCACGTCGTCATCCGGTGATCCGCACACCCTCATCGAGACCGCTGTCGATCTCAGACGTGCCGGAAAATATGACGAGGCACTGTCGATGCTTGGCAATTACGTTGCCGACAATCCAAAAGACAGCCGTGCCCTTGTTGAACTTGGCAAGGTGTATGATCTTCGAAACGAGCGGGATACAGCATATTTGTGTTATCAGAGAGCTGCTGCGGCCGATACCAGAAACCGTGAAGCGATCGACCGAATGAACGCGTTTTTGATCGGGATCACTGTTGACATCGACACGGACATCCCCGGCGCCGGAAAAGGACCTGCTATCGTAAAAAAGAAAAAAGAGTGAGGAGATCCTCTACCTTTTTGTATTTTCCATCCTCTCCGCATGGCTCATTTTTGAGAGGGAGACAACTTTATTCAGATCAAGACCGCAGAGTTTTGCAAACCTCGTCCCGTAATCCGGATCTGCAAGATAACAGTGGGCTGCGTGTCGGTATTTGATGTTCTCCGTTACGCCCTCCATGTTTCGTGCGGTGTTTTCGATCAGGACCTGTTTTTTATCCTCCGTCATCAGACGGTACAGATCGCCCGGCTGGTAGAAACAGTCGTCATTCTCATCATCTTTTTGTTCATACCTGTCCATATCCCCGGAAAGTTTCAGCGACGGGTCACGGTATGCCTCCTGCTGTTTCCACTCATCATAACTGTTTGGCACATACCCTTTGGCAGCTCCGTAGTTTCCATCCACCCGCATAAGTCCGTCCCGATGGAATGCATGGACGTCGACTTTCGGACGGTTGACCGGGATCAGCGAATGATTCACGCCTAACCGGTAACGCTGCGCATCGCCGTAGGAAAACAGTCTGCCCTGCAGGAGTTTATCCGGCGAAAGGCCGACTCCCGGAACGATGTTTGCCGGATTGAACGCCGCCTGCTCCACATCGGCAAAGTAGTTCTCCGGATTTCTGTTCAGTTCAAGCACACCGACTTCTATCATCGGATACTCTTTGTGACTCCAGACTTTGGAGATGTCGAACGGATTTTCTTTTCTGACTCTCGCCTCCTCTTCTGTCATGATCTGGAAGTACATCTTCCATCTCGGGAACTCTTTTCGTTCGATCGCTTCAAAGAGATCCCTCTGATTACTTTCCCGGTCTTTGCCTACGAGGATTTCCGCTTCCTGGTCGGTGATATTTTTGATCCCCTGCTGGGTCTTGAAATGATACTTGACCCATACCCGCTTCCCTTCGGCATTGATCAGACTGTAGGTATGGCTGCCAAACCCGTGCATGTGCCGGTAACTTGCCGGGATCCCCCGATCAGACATGACGATCGTTACCTGATGGAGCGCTTCCGGAAGCGAGGTCCAGAAGTCCCAGTTGTTCTGCGCGGAACGCATGTTCGTTTTAGGATCACGTTTTACGGCATGGTTCAGATCGGGAAACTGCAGAGGGTCTCTGATAAAAAAGACCGGCGTGTTGTTGCCGACAAGATCCCAGTTTCCTTCTTCGGTATAGAATTTGATCGCAAATCCCCGGATATCGCGCTCTGCATCGGCAGCTCCCCTCTCGCCTGCCACGGTAGAAAACCGGACAAAGACCTCGGTCTTTTTTCCTTTCTCGAAAACTTTTGCTTTGGTGTATTTTTCCACGTCAGCGGTCACGGTAAAGGTGCCGAACGCTCCGGAACCTTTTGCATGCATACGTCTTTCCGGGATGACTTCCCGATCGAAATGTGCAAGTTTTTCCAGAAACCACAGATCCTGGAGCATCAATGGTCCGCGGGGTCCTGCAGTGAGCGAGTTCAGGTTGTCGGCTACCGGCGCTCCGTTTTCATGAGTAAGATCCTGTTTTTTATCCATAGTATCTTCTTACTCATTTCCGGGGATAAAAAGTATTGCATTGTGGTAAAAAAATTATTGGCACTGATTGCCAAGTTCGTAGAGTGCATATAATTCATTTGCAGCATCTGCTCCGGCACGGCGCATCGCCTGTTCGATCAGAACTTCGGCACACTCGGCCGGCAGACATGCCACTCCTTCTTTTCCGATCCGGATGAGTTCGATGAGCGAAATAAACTCCTCCTCCGTGAGCCTGTTCAGCCGTGCTGCGAAATCATCCGCATCCTTTGCATAATGGTTGGCTACCGGCGGGAGGATCGAGCGAAACGCTGTTTCTGATTTTCCGCAGACAAGTGTATCACACTCGGGTGCGAGTTTTAAAAGAAGGGCTATATCGTGTTCTGATAATATACGAGACATATTCTACATTGGGGATTCATGGATTAATTAGGTTTTGCAAAGAGAACACAGATCCCGCGAGATCCGGAGAACATACAGGATCTCCCCGTCTTCCTGCCGTTCTTCTGCCGTCACGAGAGCGATCAATGCTTCTGTATGACAGATCTTCAGGACGTCATCGATCCCGGTAAGGGAGGAGATGAGAAGGAGGATCCGTCCGAATGTTGAAAGGTGAGGGGGTGCTTCGCGGATAAACCGCTCAACGACCTCCCGGCCGGTCGGCCCTCCGTCAAGAGCATACTCAAGCCAGTCGTCAAGCCGCTCTTCCGGATCCGTCGGAAGATAGGGTGCATTGAATAAGATCAGATCGAACTCTCCGCAGATCGGATCAAAGAGATCCCCTCTGATGACCTCGATACCGTTTACTTCGTGTGCATATTTTGCCGCGTGGGGATTTATTTCGACTGCGAGGACATCCGGCGTTACTTCTTTTACGGATTTTGCCACTGCCCCCGATCCGGTTCCGATCTCAAGGACCCGGTCGGCCGGCTTTACTTCGGCGAGTGCTGCTTTTATCAGGAGATACGTATCGTCAGAGGGAAAATAGATCTGGGTCCTGTCGATATCCATTATATCAGATCACTTAGCCGGTTGGCAAGCTCAATGAAATCCAGAATAGAAAGCTTCTCGGGGCGTTTGCCTGTGAGATCTTTTGGTAGACTGCCGATGAGTTTTGTTATGATCTCTTCACCGTAGATGCTTTTCATTCCTTTGAGTCCGTTCTGGATGGTTTTTCTCCGGTGGGAGAAGAGTTCGCGAACGAGAACTGCATGGACCTCGCGGTTCAGTATTTTGACCGGGGGTTCACGCGGGATGATCTTTACTACTGCTGAATCGACTTCCGGCGGGGGGCTGAACGCCCGGGGCGGAAGTTTGAGGATGAGCTCCACATCCGCATAGGTCTGCACCATTACGGAAAGTCTGCCGTACTCTCCGTCGCCAGGCGGGGACACCATGCGTTTTGCAAACTCCCACTGATACATCAGAACAGCTGTCTCGAATCCGGTTTCGAGGAGCCGGAACGTGATCTTCGATGAGATGGAGTAGGGCAGATTTGCGATCACCAGATCAAAATCCGGGAGGTCAACTCTGGAAGCATCGCCCCGGGTTATGGTCAGCTGACCTGAAGCGAGTTCATCTTTGAACCGCTGTTCAAGGTTTGGGAGAAGCGTTCCGTCCAGTTCGACCGCTCTGACATTTGCTCCCCGTTCGAGAAGAGCCGCTGTCAGGACTCCTCCGCCCGGCCCTACTTCAAGCACCTTTCGTCCCTGGATCGGGACCGACCCGGCGATAAAATCTACGGCGTCTGTATCAATCAGAAAATGCTGATCCTTTGGCGCTTTCATAAAAAAGATTATTTTGAGGTAAAGAGATGATACTTCTCTTCCGGATTCTCAAGTTCGAGCATGATCCGTTCACGGATAAACTTCTCCGGTTTCTGGAGGGTCTTGACCCGGGTGCGGATGTTCTCGAAGCTCTCAAACGGTTTTTTCTGGCGTTCTTCCAGGGTGTCGGTAAGGGTTTTCTTTCCGAATCCGGGGAGGAGATTTAACATATGCATCTTGAGGCTGATGGGAACAGCGGTGTTGTAGAACTCCACGAACCTGCCTTCAGACGCTGCAATGATCTTTTCAACTACCGGCTCAAGCTCGCCTTTCGCGGTCGGCGTCAGTTCGTCGTACGACAACCGGCGTTTTACCCGCTCGACATGTTTTCTCTCCTCTTCGCCGATGTAGACTTTGTCGTGCAGATTGATCGCGACGTCTTTTTTTGCGATGAGTTCGAGAAGTTTGAACTGGTCAGTGCCGACTGCGATAATAATCGACTCGCGCTGATTCAACGGACGTCTGTCGCTTGCATATCCCCACTGAAGATAGTCAAGGACTACAGCTTCGACTTCCTTTTTATCGGTCCTCTCAGTCTTTGGCGGCATCGCTACCACTCACTCGTATTTGTGCAGAGTGTCAAGAATCTGATCTAAATCTTCTGGAAGAAGGGTGAACCGCTCTTTTGCATAGATCGCTCTGATCTCATCACGGCTCTGCGGCATAATGTTGACGATCCTGCAGGCGATCTCCGGTTTCGTTTTTTCCATTGAGGCAAGGTCAACAAGGAGTGACTTTGCCGTTTCAACACTGCATTTACTGAGACTGTCTGCATGGTCAATACTCTTACGCAGTTCGTATGGTATGCTCCGGGATGGTTCATCATCCAGTTCTCCAACCGAGCGTTTTTCGCGGATAGCAATAAGTTCTACGCGAAGCTCCGGAAGGGTCATCATATCTTCACTGATAATTTTCTTTACTTTCATGCGAGACTCCTGATAAATGTAAAATAAGTATTTGGGGGTTAATTATATTTCTGCGCCGTGAGGTGCTGCGGTCTTGCAATGACTGTTTTGGTTGCATTGCCGTCTTTGATCTCAAGGAGCCAGGCTCTGCCTCTCTTGCCGATGATCGTTCCGGTCTTGCCGTGGAATCTCGGGTGGGGCTGTCCTTTCTGAACGCTTGAGTCTAAGACAAGGTGAACTTTCTGTCCTTCGTCGAAGTTCTGAATGATCTTGGTCACGTTGGGCATTCCGCGGGTGCGCAGGGTTTTCTGTAACTTATATCTTGTTCGTTTTTTAATTCCATTGTGCTTTGCCATGTTTACTCATCTCCAATATTTGGTAATCCGTCGACCTGCACCACGTCTAATTCGACGACTTTAGCCGGAACGGCGAGGATTTCAGCAAGACTGGGGGTCGTTCGACCCCCGTCTCCTGATACGAGCTCTTTGATGTAGAGGCCGCCTTCACCGAGCACTTCAAGCCGGTAAAGGCCGTTTTCCACACCAAGAACTCCTATGTCAATGACCTGTCTCTTTCGAACGAGGTCTGCACGTCTGTGCGAGACCCGTTCAGGCGTGCGCTGATCAATCCAGGCTCCTTTGAGCTTGGATACGGCATTCTGAACAGTTTCCAGAGAGATACTGTCATCTATTGAGACTAGAATCCTGTATGTTTTATGCCCTTTGTTTGATTTAAGCATTTCCACGGTTTTTTTGTCGGACCAGCTTTCAAGGACGACCCCTACTCTGGGGTTTGCAGACTCGTTTATCGCTTTTTCCAGTTCTTTTATGTCATATGTCCGCTTTTTCGGGTTCTGCATCTCCATAACAAAGGGTCTTCCGGTCCCGATCATGACTGCGTCGATGTCTTCTCTTCCCGCTCCGTGCAGGACCCCGCAGTCACTTTCGAAAATCTGTTTTGGGACTTCTGCAATGAGTTCTTCCACTGATGTGGGGTATTGTTTGCCGGTAAAGCTGCAGATTTCACATCCTCTCCCTTTGCATGCGCGGCAGTCCCAGTGGGTCTGCGGGATCCCGCGTTCATATTTCAGATACCTGCCGTAGAAGTATAATGAGGCGATCTGGACTTCGACACAGTCGTCGGCAATATTCAAAACGATGGTGACCTCGGGATTTTTCGGATTGCCGTGTTTGCCGGTGAGAGCGGAAACTGCTTTTCCGACTTCACGGTTCATCTCGGATTTGAGGGGTTCGGGGTTTTCGAGTGAAAGGTCGGACCAGAGCATCTCTTCTGATTCAGCCATCATCGGGGGAACGCGGGTGCCTATGACGAATGTCTCGTGGTCGATTCCTTGTACGGCTGCTGCTGCTTTCTCAGCCCAGTAGGGAATCGTATCGAATAAGTCGTTGCAGACCCAGCAGGTTCCTTTTTCATAGGGTTTGTAGGGGATATTATACGCAAGGGCATGAGCTATCCGAAGGGAACGGCCCCGCTCTTCGTTGGTGAGTCCGAATGATTTTTTTGCGAACAGCCGGCCAAGGCAGTGATCGCAGATATCGCCGTACTCTAATATGGTGTTGACGAGTTCAAGCATTTGATTCTGTTATATTGGATGGGAAACCATTTAGGCTTGTTCTCCACGGCGGTCAAACTCGTTTAAGATTACGGTGATCGTGTGATCTGCATGGAGGACACGGGGGCCGACTGAGTATTTCGGGAGGTCTTTGATAAGGTCCATTTCTTCTTCGGTGAAGTTCTGATGATCACTCAATATGAAATTTTCCGGAAGGATTTTTGCTGTTCGGATGTCTTCGCCGTTTTCATCAAGGACGGCGAAGGGGTGTTCTTGAAGAAGTTTGGAAAGTCCGCTTTTTCTGATGGATATTCCGGGAGCTGCCCGCTGGTATTCCTCCTCAGGAATAGTTACGAGTGCTTTTTTGATCAGTGCACCGGCACTTCGTTCGTCGGGGTTGAGGGATTTGATCTTTTCACCGGAAAACCGGAGGGTGACTGTGTTCTCAGGGTCGGCCTGTTCTCCTCCTTTCAGGATAAGATAACATTCGGTGTTTCGCCGCAGGTCATGGCTGAGAAAAAACGAGGCGTTGATGCATCTGCATAAAACATCCATCCGTCCGGCCCCTCCCGGCATATCATTTAGAGAGAAGTCGGGTGTTGTGACTGCTTTGTGTCCTATTACTGCAAACCTTATCATTGTGATACTATGGTTGGGTGTGAGGGGTGAAAAAAGTTCATCCGGGATCGTTGTAAAGGATGATGATTTCTGCAAATTTCTAGGGCGCATACTGAAATATCACGCAGAGAACTAATTGGGCAAATAAAGTATTACAAATGTACTTTTTCACGCACGTAAAAAATCCCTGTGAATGAAAACACCCTTGAAATATGCTCTGACTGGCAAAATTCGTCAAAATATCAGGAATGTACACTAAATCACTTAATCTCTCTTCTAAAGATAATACTTATATCCCGACACAAAGATACAGTGTAAATGTCCCGAGAGGGGGCGGATATCCAGACAATGGCTATCTGCCTGGCCTGTAGGTTTGCAAAAACCGGGCCGTGGACGTGAAAAAAGCAACCGTCACTGACCATCAGCGTTTCTATTCAGTAACAAGCAGGTATTTTCAGTATAAGTAACGGTAAAACAGCCAATCCAATCACCTTACAAAAGAGGAAAAATTATGGCAAAATACAAAGATGTAATCGACCTTTACGACGACAACGGCAAACTCTTAAAGAGCAATGTCGCACTCGAAAGGATCAGCCCGCTGGTTAACCCGGCAGTAAAGAAAATCATCGACGACACCAAGAGGACCGTTGCGGTCAACCTTGGCGGTATGCAGGATGCATTAAAGACCGGTAAGATCGGTAAGCACCAGCAGATCCTCGGTCGTGAACTCAACCTTGATATCGTCGGCAACATCGACGCAATCGAAGCAAAAATCAAAGAGTACGTCTCTGTTGAAGCAGGCGACGACACAATGATTAAACGCTACAACGGCGGAAAACTTCTGCTGGTTAAGGTGCCTTCTGCACGTATCGCAGCAGCAGCAACCTACGATGCAGCTCTTACTTCTGTCGCAGCAGCAACCACTTATGCAGTTGTCGAGCAGTTCAACGTTGACATGTTCGACGCAAACACCGTCAAAGCAGCAGCATACGGTACCTACCCGGTCACTATGGATATGGCAGGCGGAGCATGTTCTATGATCATGTCTATCCCGCAGAACAACGAGTCTCTCGGATACGCACTTCGTAACATCCCGGCAAACCAGTCTGTGATGATCACCCACCGTAATGCAATGCAGGGCGCAGCACTTACTTCTGTCTTTGAACAGGCAGGAGAGTTCGAAATGGGTGCCGCTATCGGTCCATTCGAGCGTGCACAGCTCTTACTGCTCGCCTACCAGGGTCTCAACGCCAACAACATCGTCTACGATCTTGTAAAAGAGAACGGCCAGACGGGAACTGTCGGTACTGTTGTCCAGTCCTTAGTCGAGCGTGCAGTCGAAGATAAAGTCATCAAACAGGGTGCAGCAGCAAAAGGCGGCTACTTCAAACCCTACGAGACCAAAGACCCAATGCTTTGGAACGCATACACCTCTGCCGGAACGCTTGCAGCAACCATGGTAAACTGTGGTGCCGGACGTTTCGCCCAGGCAGTATCCTCGACCTTACTGTACTTCAACGACCTTATCGAACACGAAACCGGACTCCCGGGATCTGACTTCGGAAGAACAATGGGTGTTGCAGTCGGTTTCTCCTTCTTCAGCCACTCCATCTACGGTGGTGGAGGACCTGGTATCTTCAACGGAAACCACGTCGTTACCCGTCACGCAGCAGGTGTTGGTATGCCTTGTATCGTTGCAGCATGTGCACTTGATGCAGGTACTCAGATGTTCTCTCCAGAAGGAACCGCAAAAGTTTACGGTGATACCTTCGGTCAGATCGATGAGTTCGCCCGCCCGCTCCAGGCAATTGCAAAAGCAGTTTAAACCTGTACTGATTTCCGCTTAGGCGGAAAGGAACTAGAATGACAGAAACAATACATCCACAACTAAGAATCGTCCCCACGAGATTTCTGAATCCGGAAACTACCGAGATTCTTCTCGATAAAATCTGCGCAATAGATGGGATACGCCGTCTGGTCCTCAATGGTCCAAACCTTCCGGCTACCGTACCTTACGGTCCGGCCAGAGGCGAGATCAATGACAACACACATCGGCGCATCATAAAAGTCTGCGGTGAAGATTATCTTCTCCACGTTCAGGTCGGTGCAATTCTTCTTGAATTGGAAGATGCTTCTGTGATTCCGCTTGTCAAGGCGGCATGTGATGAGGTCTTCGCTGACAAATTCCCGTATGGTATCACCGAAGGTACCTATATGCGGTCGAACATGACTACCACCGACTATGCTAAATACGGTATTGTCGATGACAAAAGAATTCTCGGAATGAGCGATCCAAAAAGCAAACAGCGCCCTATCATCCTTCAGGGAACAAAATAAAAATGCCGCTTGGTCGTGTAACACAACTCGTCGACTGCAGACAGAGTATGGGTATGGGCAAGGGGGGATCTCTTGCTCAGAGGGGAACCATCTCTGAATGTAAAAATCCTGATGTTATCATCGTGGGCATGTCTCCAGGCCGGAGACATATTACAAAACCTGTCTGCGATATTACGTCAGCACTGCGGCAGCAGGGGATCGAATACAGCGTAAGTACCTTGGTGCTGAACGCAGGCAGCGGAGTTCCACCTGATGCGGATATCGGCGGGGTAGCACTCGGCTCAAATTTCGGAATTCTCGATCGCGAGATAGAACAGATAGAACGTCACAAAGTTGCCGTTCTTCACCACGGAAACATACGGTCTCATGTGGTCCACAAATCAAGAAAGATCCTGCAGGAATGCAGCGTAAATGCTGTTGTCGTCTGCCAGGCTCCGGTTGATTATGAGGATTTTGCAAAAGCCGGTGTTAAGACCGCATACGTAATGCCAAAACCAGATGACATTCGGACCAAAGGCACGGTAATGGGACTTGTTACCGGGATAACCCGGGGACAGACGCCAAGTCGTGTGGCTATGTCAGATGTCATTCATGAAGTACTCAGAATTATTAAATCTACAAACTAGGTGAACAAACTATGGCATACAAACCACAGTATGGTCCGGGAACCTCCAAAGTTGCGGAAGTACGTCGCAACCAGATGAACCCGAACGTAAAGCTCGAAAAGATTCGCAGCGTCACTGATGAGGATATCGTCCTTATTATGGGACACCGTGCACCAGGACAGGCATACCCGTCCGCACACCCCCCGCTCGCAGAGCAGGGTGAACCCGACTGCCCGATCCGTAAAATCGTAAAACCGACCGAAGGCGCAAAAGCCGGTGACCGTGTCAGATACATTCAGTTCGCTGACTCTATGCTGAACGGTCCCTCGCAGCCGTACCAGAGAACCTATCTCGAATGCTACCGTTTCCGCGGTATCGACCCGGGAACTCTCTCCGGCCGTCAGATCGTCGAGTGCCGTGAGCGTGACCTTGAAGGATACGCACGCGAGCTTATCGAGACCGCCATCTTCGACCCGGCAACCACCGGTATCCGCGGTGCAACCGTGCATGGACACTCACTCCGTCTCGCAGAGAACGGTATGATGTTCGATATGCTCCAGCGCTGCATCCTCGACAAAGATGGTGTTGTAAAATACATCAAAGACCAGGTCGGTGTCCCACTCGACCGCAAAGTCGCTGTCGGCAAACCGATGGACGCAGCCTGGCTCAAAGCGAACACCCCGATGTTCCACTCCCTTGTCGGAACGGCATTCCGTTCTGACACTGAATATGTTGCATACGTTCAGCGTATCCACGCCCTCCGTACCAAATACGGATTCATGCCCAAGGAGGCCTGAGTAATATGGCAAAAGTAGAAAAGAC
>LMVO01000045.1 GCA_002287215.1 Methanocorpusculum parvum | reverse complement strand
CCAGAAACGGCGCGAATCCCGCAAGCCTTTGGCTTGCTCCCAGAATCGGATTTGCTTATCCTCACTCTCGCAATCCAGCTTCGCTGTCTTGCTCGTCCCTTCATCGGGACCGTTAGGGCAAATCCTGTCGGCGCCCCAGCGCCTCCCAACTGATCTATCTCTTCCTCATTTTGAGACCACAACGCGTAAGTCCTATTCAAAGATTCTTTTAATGATTGGGGATTGGACGAGAGAGAATCCTCTCACGGGGGGCGCTGGGGCGCCGACAGGATTTGCCCGAACGGTCCCGATGAAGGGACGAGCCGTCGTGTTGATAGCGGGTTGGACGCTGAAAGCGGACAACCTTAGCGGAGCAAGGCTTTGCCTTGCGACTAGACACGACGGGCGAGAGTGAGGAAAAGCAAATCCGATTCATATCGCCCGAAGGGCGGATTCGCGCCGATTCGCGGTTGGTTTTTCTCAGCTTTCCACACTCAACAAATTCCTTCCCGAATTGGAGCCACACCAACACCGCGTAATTCCGATTGAAAAAAATTATGCTTTGGTATAGGTCAGATTATAACTGTCCATTCCCGTTCCGTTATCCAGTATAGTAAAACCGATCAGCGCCTCTTTGTAATAATTGATATACATATCCTCTTTGTACGGATACCAGACCATCTCCCACGGCGGTTCGGTCACGCCGTTTTGATCCGTCCAGAGCGAAACACCGGTATTGTCTGGATAGATCTCGTTGGTTATGGTATAGAGCATCCCGTTATATTCATACGCTTCGACGGCCGTCCATGTTCCGGGATATCCGCTGTCGGCATCGCTCCCTTCCCGTACAAAGACCCTTCCTTCTTCATCAGAGGCAAGCGTTCCGTTTTCTGACACGGTCGTCAGCCAGGAGTCATAAGCATAGGAAAATGTGCCGTCGTCGTTTTCGATCCAGGAGATATTTGAGACATATCTGCACCCGTTTGCGTAGACCCAGGTCTCTGTTCCTTTTCTGTCCGGCGTGAACTCCACGATGATCCGTGTCACATCAGGCGAAGGAACGGGCAGCCCCGAGATGTCTTCACTCGTCCAGGTCCCGATGATATCGTGCGGGCTGATCACACATCCTGCCGAACAGAGTACTGCTGCTAGGACGGCAAGGGTGAGTATGCTCAGTTTCATGACTATATTAATGGGCCCTTTCGCATCTTATATCTGTCGGAGAAGGAAATTTTGCGTCATTTTTTGTACCAAAAATGAGTTTTTACTTACAATTGATGGGGATTATCTCTCCTTAAACCAGATATATTGTCCGCATGGAAAATTCATTTGTTAAACACACCCGGGTCAGTACACTACTCTCTCCCGTCATCACTCCCCTTTTCCGGCTATCTCCTCCCTGATCCCGAATAAATATTCCTGAGCATAACCGGCATACTGCCCGAAATGGTCTCTTGCAAATGTTCCGGCCTTATTATACGAGAGTTTTTGCGCTCCGCCGAGATACTTCGTCCTAAGGATCCTCTCGATCCACACATCGATCGGAAACGCCTCATACTTTTCAAACGCAAACAACAGCACACAGTCAGCAACCTTCGGTCCGACGCCCGGCAGCGTCATCAGTCTCTCTTTCGCTGAAAGGTAGGGCAGACGCCTGATCTCATCTGCCCAGCGGGGATTTTCGGCCGCCGTCTTTGCCGCAGTGCAGATGTAGGTATCCCGGTACCCGACTTTACATGCCCGAACAGAACAGATCTCTTCGGCGGCGAGCCGTTCCGCTTTTGGAAACGTGTAAAACACCGCAGCGTCCGCCTCGACTCTCCTCCCGTAACTCTTTGAAAGATGCTCGATACGCATCGTGATCCCGGGAATATTCGCACACGTCGCACAAATATAGGATATCAGACACTCCCAGGGATCCTGCCGGATGATGCGAAGACCCCGGCACTGATCGATCGCCGCATGGATCAGCGGATCCGTATCGATCTCATCCAGAATAGTGTTCAGGGGGACATCCAGTCCGAAGTATCTGACGAGTTCCTCCTCTGTCGGTCCTTCGTACTGCAGCTGTTCTCCTTCCTGCCGGACCTTCCAGACCTTGTCTCCAACCGGCGCATACCAGAATCCGTTCTGCTTTTGCCAGCGAAATGCCTGCCCGCAGGAAACGGTCAGATCCAGCTGAAAAGGGATATCTTCAAGAGAAAATGTCTGCATAAAAAAAAGTTATTCTTTGAGCATCAGAATGCCCAGAAGAACTGCGCCAAGACCGCAGAGTGCGAGAACGAGTCCAAATCCTCCCAGTACGAACTGAATGAACAGATCAAGGTTGAACCATATGCCAAGAATACCTAAAGCGAGAAGAATAATACCTACGATCAGTGTGATAAGTCCAGTTTTATCCATGATACTATGTACTCGGTTTTTGCATATATGCATTGCGTCCCTGTTCTTTATTCCATGTGCAGAAGTATTCTATACTCTTCACAGCAAAAATAGACCATAACCATTCTTTCGGATATTATGAAGAAGAAGACAGCTGACGACGGAGTCGCCGAGGTTATCGGTTTTGTACTGATCATTGCTTTGGTCGTGTCAGTTGCAGCTGTCTGGATCCTCTTTTATATCCCGGCCCAGGGGCAGGCGGTCGAAACAGAACACGCCCGTCTGGTTACAGAAGAGATCGCTGATGTCAAATACGGGATCGATCTGCTGTGGATGAACGGCAAGACCGATACGAACGCAAGCCGGGTCATCTCCCCGTCCCCGGTCCAGGGAACGGATCTTTCCGGTCTGCTGTTTTTATCTCCGCCCCTCGGCACAGGTACGGTCACCGTGAGCAACGGGACGGCATTTTGGATAAATTCCAGCGCAGGACCAAAGCCGGTTTCTTCTCTTAAAATAACCTTTAACTCGGCGAATTATTACGCGAAGGATCTTCGCATCGTGTATGAAGGGGGAGCGGTGTTTCGGGGACAGAAAAATGAGACGCAGTATGTGATCCTCCCTCCCTCTTCCGGGAACACCAATCTGGTTCTCGTGTGTGTCCCCGCAAACTACAGCGAACGGCAGATCCTTGGAAATATCCCCCTCAGTCTTACATTCAAATATCTTGGAAATCAAACCTACTCTACTGCAAATGTATCATTGTACAAGCCCGATCCGGCCAGTCCCTGGAATGCATTTCTCGGATCGTTCGATAACGTGACCGTAGTTAAGTATGATGTTGAGGTAAGGGGGCTGCAATGAACAAAAATGCGGATCCAGGTCTTTCTGAAGTCGTCAGCGTGGCCCTTATCCTGACGGTCCTGATTATTACGATCGCGATGACGGCACTCATTGCTCTTCCCGTCATGGGGACCAACGCGGACCGGGTGCACAACGGGGATGTCCTCCTGGAGTTCTGTCAGATGAAAGCCGATGTGGATACCGTCTGGCTGTCCAATTCCGCCAATATCACCCGTCAGGCGGTGTTCACGCTCTCACCCGCCGCCGACAGGACCGAGATCACCGTCTTTCCCAATCTGTTATCAGCGGCGTCATTTGGCAGAGTAACGCTGACGTACGGCGAAGAGTTCGAATCGCCATACGTCGCCGTCCGGCTGAACTACACGTCGTCCAATATGTATGCCGAAGATATCGAGATCAGCTATGACGGCGGCGCCCTTCTTCAGAACGGCCGGATCCTTCTTCCCGGTTCAGGTGTTGGATCGGGACGCTATATCGTTGTGGTGAACAAAACAAACGTCCCTGAGATGTCGATTGCCGGCGCCGGAGTCGTGACGCTGAATTACCGGCTGGAAGAGATCATCCACCCGGCACCCGGTTCAGCTGATACGAATCATCTCTGTGTGTTTTGGATGGAGCTTCGGTGAGTATGATGGAGAAACGTGATTCCGGTCTTTCTATCGCCGTCGGATTTGTGATGATCCTTTTGGTCATCGCGATGATCATCGGCATGTGGGCGGTCGTCGGTGTTCCTGAGCAGATCAGAGATGCCGAGGAGTATCACGCGGTAAAAGTGACGAATGCATTTCTGGATTATAAGATCGCTGTTGACAGTCAGCGGACCCGCGGACTTCCCGGGTCGGAAGTCAGCATGCTGATTCCGGCAGCATCCGCCTATGCCGACGGAGCCCTCTTTATGGAAGAGGGTGTTGGCAATCTTAGTATCACCGGCGTAACTCCTCTGCCCAGCCCCATAGAAATCAGCCGGCTGTATGCGACGTTTGGAACGACGAACACCCGGATCGGTTATGAGGCGGGAGGAGTGTATAGAAATGATTACGGGCGTGCCGCCTGGGTGACGCCGCCTTCACTTTCCCTGGAAAAAATAGGAAATGATGTCTATGTGAACATGGTCGTTCCGAAGATGCTGGGGTCATTTGCGGTCGGCAGTTCCGAAGGGATCCCGGTGGATACCCTTCTGGTCAATATCTCATCTTCGCCGTCGGGACCAGAATATCAGATGATAACCATCACCTATGAAGCTGATCACGACGACCCTTGGGATGCTTTATTGTGGAGCGCATTTTTCTACGAAACAAAAATAACGTATCGAAACATAGTAGAGGATATCACCGTGGAACTGACAGATAATATAATCTCAATGAAGATTACCCCGCTTTCGGGCGAATCTATCCATCTTGCCATGACCGAGCCTGAATATCGTGTTGATGTCAGGGGGTCTTGATATGAAAAATGAATCAGGTGTCTCCAGTGTTGTCGGCGTTGTTCTTCTGCTGCTTCTGGTCGTTCTCGCTGCTTCGGTGATAGGTATCACTCTATCGACAGCTACCCAAAACGCAGCTGAAAGTACGCCGAATGTTATTTTTGCTCCTTCGGCCAATCCCCAGATGCTGTATCACAGCGGCGGAGATATTTTGTACAAAAACCGGCTGGTGTTTTATGACAATGGTGTGGATATAACAGGTCTGACGCAGATCGACGGTGATAATGCCTGGACCGTGTGGCGTACAGGTCAGGCGGTCCAGTTACCTGGAAGTTATTCTGTCAGCAATCTCACTATAATTGCTCTGGATAATCTGGGCCGTGAACAGCTGCTCTATCGTGGTTCGGGCGTACCAACGACACCTTTGCCGACCCCGACAACGCCTACTCCGACCGTGACTCCGACAACGCCGACACCCACTCCGATAACACCTACTCCGACGATAACACCAACGCCGACTCCGGAACCAACGCCCAACCCGTATTATACCGTCGGCAGCGATCATGCTGATGGGTTTGCGACGGTTGGGGAGTTTGTCGAGTCGCTCAACAACTGGTCGAACGCACTGTATGGGGAGGATGTGGCCATGTGTAGTGGCAATGATATCGCCTTCTTTGGTGATGTCCCGATTGGCCGTGAACCGATTCTTATCACGGAGGGGATGGGGACGGTCACCCTAAATATTCTTGGTTCGGGCAGTCTTTCAGAAGTGCAGTTTACCCGTGCACCGGGATATGAAGGTGAACTTCTTGTGATAGCCTCGGCTGCTGAGCTGAGAACCACTGGTGTAGAACTACTAACCCTTGATGGGATGGGTCATGGTGCTGCTCCTCTCCTCTCCATAACGTCTGGTGGGTCTTTGGACGTGCATCAGAATCTCGCATTGATAAATAGTACTAATCCGACAGGAAATGGCGGGGGGTTATATAATGAAGGTGATGTCCAGGTTAGTGTAAATCTAATTATGTATAATAATACTGCAAATAATGGCGGTAGTATCTATAATCGTGGTGATATCACCATTTCTACTTCCATTGTTATCAGAGACAGTGTTGCGTTAGAAAAAGGTGGCGGTATCTACAACGAAGGTCAGCTTTCTGCTCCGGCTTCAATAACCGTATCAGGCAATAAGGCAACTAATGGAGGTGGCCTCTACAATCTTGGTGAAATTACTCTATCATCGGGTGGCCTTATTATAGATAATGTCGCCTTGGAGAATGGAGGTGGTATCTACAATGAAGGTCAGCTTTCTGCTTCGGATTCAATGAACGTATCAGGTAATACTGCAACGAATGGCGCCGGCATCTACAACCTAGGAGAGCTTACGTTCAATTCGGCTAATGTTATCAAAGACAATGTTGCCTTAGAAAAAGGCGGCGGGATCTACAGTGCCGGTTCAGATTCTGTATCGATCAAAGGGCCGATAACACAGAATTCTGCGAAGTACGGCGCCGGCGTGTATAATGACGGGACCATAGCCTACTTTAGCGGTATTCTATCCGGCAATACTGCTTCCATCTCCGGCGGCGGGGTATATAATGCAGGTACATACACGTTTTCGTGGACATCTACGGTCACCGGTAATCAGGCACAATACGGAGGAGGTATTTATAACGAGGGTTCCATTCCGTTATTCGGCGGTTCGATATCCGGCAATACCGCAACTCTTGACGGGGGAGGATTTTACAACACAGGCACGATAAACCCTGCCTCGACACCCTTCACCGATAATACAGCTATACGAAACGGAGGCGGCATATACAACTCCGGGACGTTTACCTCCTTTGGCATCACTCTTCAGAGAAACATCGCACAGACCGGAAACGGGGGGGGTGCATACAACACCGGGTCGATCCTTGGAAACAACGGGCCGTCGATTTCCAATAATGATGCCCCGGCACCTTTACCGAACGGTCTTGGAAATCAGTATTATGCGGTATGGAATTCGGTTAATCAGTTATATCCTGTTCCAACACCATCTGGTACGAGTTATTATTACATCGACTGACGATATTCTCCCGCGGCGGCGGAAAATGCGAGGATATTCCCCTCATTTTTCCGCCGGCGGATATTGGCGCCGCTTCGGTGCATGCTGATATTTTCTTGATGGATTTCGAATGTTTTTCCGCTGAAAAATAGACAAAACAGCAATATCCTATTTTTATCCGACGCAAATCGCCTCAGAAACGTTTATCGTCTGAATGTGTTAATATATTCTGCATACCATGAAACAGCAGAGAAGGTCAGATGATGGCGTATCTCCTGTTATCGGCACGATTCTTCTTGTGGCGCTGACCGTTGTGCTGGCAGCTCTCGTTTCGGCCTCTGCCCTGGGGATGGCGTCCGGGATTCGGACGAGCCATATCATCGGCGTGAGTGTTGATCCGGGAGAAGAAGGAGAGCTTCTTGTTACTGTTTTCTGCGGGGATGCCGACGATCTTAAGACGATCACGGTGTATAACGGTTCCAGGTTCGTCGATGTGGTGCCTTTTTCTTCGGTCGGCACGCCGCTGAGTTTTAAAAATCCGGCGTCTCTGGCGTCCAGGAAAGCCGATATTTCGGTCGTCGGCAGGTTTAAGGACGGAAATCAGACCCTCTATTCGGGGACTGTTGTTATCAAATAAGGGGAGGCGGGGTTCTGCCATCCACAACGGGATGATGCACATAACCGCCTGATGCGCGAAAAACCCCACCTTGGTCTTCTTTTTTACCACCATACCTGAGTATTTATCCAGAAATACGTTCAAATCTGTCGGACAATTTGTTCTATGTCCGATAGTATTATGCTGTATTATAGCATTTTATTAGATGCATATTATGAAAGTAAGTACAAAGAAAAACGACGGAGTA
This sequence comes from Methanocorpusculum parvum, assembly GCA_002287215.1. Lineage (GTDB taxonomy): Archaea > Halobacteriota > Methanomicrobia > Methanomicrobiales > Methanocorpusculaceae > Methanocorpusculum > Methanocorpusculum parvum. Next base: position 71,544 of record LMVO01000045.1, on the reverse strand, counting down.
TCCCCGGTCATCGGTACGATCCTCCTTGTGGCAATCACGGTTGTCCTTGTCGCCATCATCTCGGCTGTCGTCATGGGTATGACCGGCGGGATCGGAACAAGCCATGTAGTCGGCGTGAAAGTAGGTCAGGACACTACCGAAGAATTACTCGTGACCATCACCGGCGGCGACACCACTGGTCTTGGTAACATCTATGTCTACAATGGTTCCAACTTTGTTGACACAGTCTCATTCGCATCATATTCAGTAGGACAGCCAATGAGCTTCACCAATGCATCACTAACTGCAGGCCCTGCCTCAATCTCCGTCGTCGGTCAGTTCCCGGACGGTAATCAGACCATCTACATCGGCACGATCAATCTGATATAACCTCACCTTGTGAGGTTTATCCCAATCTTTTTTTTTCTTACAGGTTTTTACTCGCAGCGCTCTAAATCAAAAACTGTACATCTCCGCTGATCTCCTGTGCTGAACACCATCCCGCCCTTCCGCAAAACCCCCCGTCACAAAATCATCATGACCTGGGATATTCTCTGAAATCCTTCCCTTTACCGGCAAAAACGTATTTGACGATACTTGTCACCTACTTGTCGAATCGTTTGACAACAAAACAAACCCCATATCTTCCTTGAAATTGAAAAATACCTTATATTATAATTAAAATTATTTTATTTTATTATATTTTACTATTTTACTCAAAAGAGAGAGAAAGGCCCGCAGATCCTCTTCGCCCGGCATACCTGACCATCCCTCCTCTCCTCTTATCACACTCCCGTCAAGTTGGTAAAATAGACAAATACCAAAATCAAAGCCGGAATCTACCTTCGATCGCTGAAATAAACCCGCAAACACTTGACGGACCATTTGACAACTACCCTCACCTTTCGGCAAGCCAGAACCCGTTCCTTTTCATCCCGCCTTTTTGGTAAAGCTCCCTGTTCCACCGGACCACCTTCTTATTCTCCGACCGCCGAAGCTCCGGATCATCGGCATCAGGCCGTGTCTCCGACAACCGCTCCACACCTATCGCCGCTGTCTGGGCTAAGAGGCCGTCCGATCCCTGCTCATTCTTCCCGTACAACGCATGGGAAAGCTGGCTCTGGGAAAGACCTGTCGCGACCCGGATATCCCCAAACGGGATCAGACCCGACTCCTGCTCACACAGCCAGGCAAGGATCTTTGCCCCGGATTTCGACAGCTTATCATGCTGACTGCCCTTCTGATTGGCAAACAGCGGCTCCAAAATCTCCATCACCGCATAAAAATCCTCCTCCTCTGCCAGAAGATCCCCGCCGATCATCGATCTGCGAACAGGAGAATGCAAAAGAGCATGTGCCTCCACCAGACAAAACATCAGCTTCAGATTTCGTGAATCCATCATCGGATCACACCGGACCCGGTTCGCAAAGGGAACCGACACGACTTTCGGTTCCACCAGACCCCAAAGAGCACGGGCAATCGCAAAATTCGTATCCTCCCCCTCTTTCATCCGGGGCATCTCTGCCCGCTTCATGATCGCGGCATGCACGCTCTTTCTCTGTTCATCGGACTCATCGGTCCAGAAAAGCAGCTGACGGTCCAGAACCTGATCATCCCCGTTCAGATCGACTTTACAGACCCAGAACACGCAGCGGCGTGGAAGAGCAAGCGTAAGGCCGGCATTTCTCGCCACGGTCTTGTATTCTCCCGGATGATCCCAGTCAGACGTCGCCGTTTTGAACAGCTCCTGAAAATCCGGCGACATCTCCTGATCATCCAGAATAAGGACGGATCGGTCTTTGATCGGATGATAATACAGTGATTTGTCCGAAAGATGGGCATTCACGACCGCTGATTTTGGAAGACACGAGGAGGCGACAACGGCCGCATGACTTTTTCCGGTCCCTGTCCTGCCGGAGATGCTGATATGGATGCCTTCCGAGTTCTCGACCCGGGTCGCTGCATAGGAAAGAAGCATGGCCCGTATGATCTGCGTGTCGCCGACATGGATCTTTGCGCAGATCTTTCTCAGAAAGGCAAGCATCTCTCCCTTCTCCCAGATCTGTCCGGCATAGACCTCGGCGGCATGTTCTCTCGTTGAGGGCTGGGTCAGATAGAAGGAAAGACGGCACGCGGAAAAGAGGTCGGCAGGGATGTAGGGCCGGGCGCCTTCGAAGATGTCTTCCGGGTCCGCGTCGCGTCCTTTCGCCCATCGGCCGATCTCAGATCCGTTGTGCCGAAGACTCCATTCGTGAGCTTCGAAAAGTTTGAGGCCTTCGAGACGTTCGCCTTTGTCGAGGGTCGCGGTTTTTTCGAGATAATAGCCGTGAGCAAGGGAATAGTAGTCGTCTTTATCCGGTTCGATCCAGGATCCCGTCTCGGGAGAGAGGAGGTATTTTATGTCGGCAAAGACTTCCGCTGTTTCCACCCGTGAAAGGAAGTCTTTGATGCCTTCCCACAGCGCTTCTCTGCTTGAGTCAAACGAGGGAAAGGAGTGGCAGACCCATCCGTTATGGGTGAGTGCCCAGAAGGATTCGAAATAGCGGGGAAAGGTCTCGGTTTTCGCATAGACGAGCTCAAACGGACATACGAGCTCCCAGCCGTGAGGCAGGACCACCCGATCCAGGAAGTCAGTGGTATCCAGCGATGTGATCCGGTATTCCCGCATGCAGGAACTGCGCCAGGGAAGAAGGGCCAGGTAATCCGGGTCCACATCGTCGGGTATGTCGGGAATAAATTCAGGGTCGCAGAGGAGTTCGAGTTCTGCACGGATTTTTTCTGCTGATTCAGCTTTGTCCAGGGCGGATGAGGCGGATGGGATCGTGGTATTCATACAAAAACTTCGATCCGGATTTATATAAACCCCAAACCGCGCGGTGCGATAATGCCCCGGATTTTGGCAAAAAGAGGGTGCTCACTGAGTGGGAAGGGTGTTTTTCGATGCAAAAAAATGAGATTTTGGGTGTCATCACGACCCCTCACATCAGCGGATAGCTCGCTTTAACGACGCTGCCCTCCGCCTCGATATTCCCGTTCCCTTTCATCCTCGGGACCCCCTCAACCGCCTCCCTGAAAACCATCTCTGCTCGAAGCATCCCGACCGGCTCGAACCGAAGTTCAAGCCTCTCAGGCTCGCCTGCCTTCGCCAGATCCTCCAGATGATCTGCGATCGATGCCGCCTGTCTCCGGTCAAGCGTCCACTCCCTTCCGCACTCGGCCACAAACCTCTGCAGATTCGCATCCTTCGAAAAATCAAACGACCGGCGCTTCCTGATCCCGATTTTCAGCACCAATCCCAGCACCAAAACCGCCATCGACCCGGACGTCAGCGGCGACGCGAAAAACAGCGCCAGCGTTTTTGGGAGGTCAGCATACAGATACGGACAGACCGCCGACGACACCCCGATCAAAATCGGCAGGATCACCACGAACTTCCGGCGGGGATCCAGCATCCGTGACGAAATACTCTGGATACCGCTGATCATCACAAACGTCACCGCATACAAAAGGGTCGCCCCGAGGATCGGCTTTGGGAGAATATGAAACACCCAGCCGATCGCCGGCAAAAATCCGCACAGGATCAAAAAGACCCCTAGGCCGAGGCCCACCCTTTTTGCTGCGATTCCGGTCCCGACAACGAGCCCTGTAGCTCCTGAAGATGACCCGATCCCCACCCCGCCCAGCGCTCCGGCGATCGCGATACCTGCTCCTTCCGACAAAAGCCCGTTTTTCAGCGTATCGTTTCGTCCCTCCCTCGTGTAGGCGTTCAGAAGCGAAATGTTTCCAACCGACTTCAGCATCACGCAGATCATCGCGATCAGAAATGGGATCAGCAGAGCGAAATCGAACGAATACGACACGATCCCGACAGGATTCGGGATCTCAAACACCGAAAGGTCCGCGATCTCCAGCAGGGTCTCAAGTCTGAACACCCCGAGAAGCACCGAGGCCGCCATCCCGGTCACGATACCGATCAGGATCGCATAGAACTTGAAAAACCGCCTTGGGATCACGCTCAAAAGGATCGTTGCGGAAAGCGTGATCACGCCGACCGCGGCAGAAGCCGGATCCAGGGGGCCTGAATCGGCACTCCCGAAAAACAGCGGGAATGCGAACGGAACGATGGCGATCCCGAGAAGAAACAAAACGACTCCCGTGACTTCGTTTGGGAACACGATCCGGAAAAACTTCGTGAACCGGCTGAGAACCATCTCAAAGAATCCCGAGATGATCAGCATCCCGTAGAGAAGAGGGAGTCCTCCGGCGGTTGCCGCAAGAAGGGATGCCGGGAGATACGACGAGTTTGGGACCATTGGGAGAAGGTATCCTGCCCCTGTTTTTGAAAAAGACTGAAGGATCGTCGCGACCCCGGAACCGATCAGGGTCGCGCTGATCAGAAACATCGTCAGATCCGTCGAGCCTCCGACCGCATTGCTGATGATCACCGGATACGTCATATACACGGCGAGAACGAAAAAATGCTGAAGGATCGTGAGAAACGTCGTTCCTAAAGGCACCCTGTCCCTGACGTTGTAGACCGGTTCATCCCCCTCTGCCATTATGAACATCTGTTGGTCGTACTTTTATGTTAAAGCTTATTGTAGGAATAGGATTATCACTTTTTCAGACATACAGAGTAGAAATCCCATGTACGATAAAGATGAGTTCGTCGAAAGGATCGAAAACCAGATCCGGGTCGAAGAGGAGTACACAAAGATGCTCGAGGACGGCAGAAACCGTCTTGCCCGTTCAAAGTATCTGATCCTGATCCCGCTTGCAATGTTTCTGATCGCGGCGGCAGCGTTTGGGTTATCCTCCAATAATCCCGGGCAGATCCTTATCCTCTGGATCGAAGGAAGCTTCTATCTCTACATGTTCTACTTCTTTTTGATGATGATCCCCTCCATCGGCTCGGATGCGAAGATAAACATCTTCGATAAAAAGTTCCGGGTGTATGTGATGGAGTTCCTCCGGCTCGCCAATATTCTCCGGACCGTTCGGAGAAATCCTCTGACACTGGTGGAGTTTTTCTGGAACGCCTTTCTCATCAACACCAAACCGCTCGTGAAAGGATTCACGATCCTGTATCTGATCGATCTTGTCTGTGCGGTCGTTATGAAACTTTTCGATATCATCGACTGGATGATGTTTTTTCTGCTTGTTGTCCAGATCGGCGTGATCCTGCTTTTTTATTCGCGGGTCACTGCGGCAAAACCCGGAACACCGGGATTTTTTGTCGGCAAACCTCTTCCGGATGCGGACATATTCGATGTCAGAAATCTGAAAGCCTGGCTGTATGTCGGGATCTTCTGCATATTCACCTGTCTTATCATCGTTGGGGCGATGTTTTTCCCGGGGATGACGCTTGGTCAGTTTCTGCGGGATATCTCGCTTGTTCCCGGGCAGTATCCGCTCCTTCTCGCTCTGATCCTGATCACGCAGGGTCTGATCCTGCGGTATTTCCAGGGCGTCGAGAGCAGAAAACTGATGAATACGCTCAATGAGCATCATCTTTCGGTTTTGAAGGAGGATCTTCTGCCCCGGGTGAGCCGGTCAGAACCTGAGGATCTTCCCGGGCTGAAGCGCGAGTTCCTGCTGTTTATCATGAACAAACTGATGGTCCAGGAGTTCTTCTACCGGTTCCCGGCATATACGCTGATGCCCAATCTGCTGCTGGCTCTCGATCCGGTGGCTCAGGAGATCCTGACGGAGACGGGCGAGGAGAAAAGTCTGAAGGATATGCTGTAAAAAAAAGATTGGAATCAGAATCGGCTCATCTTGTATTCAGCTGCCGATCCGGATTCCGATCCGGCATAGATCGCAGCGCTCTCGGTCAGCGATGCAGTCATAATATACGACACGACGCTCATAACGATCATCAGGATCATCGGGACAAGGATACAGGTGAACACCTTCTTCGGCGGCAGTTCGGTGATCGAGGCGATCCCAAAGACCCAGACCGGGATACACCAGAACATCAGCGCTCCCTGAACGGCGAGGTTCATCAGGAGATCCACGGTCCCGATCAGGCCGACAAGTCCGGTCAGAAGCGCCCCTATCGCGAGGATCGCCGAGGCATAGCCGGTAACGGCGAGCATCTGTTTATATGTGCATTTCGCATACCCGATGAGTTTGACCCCGGCAAGAAACATTCCTGCGACGACCGCCCAGGAGATGAATACCCCGATCACTCCTCCGATCACGGTCATGACCGCCATAAACGGATCGGCAGGTATGAGGAAAACGATCGAGAGCAGCGTATAGGCAAGCGTGATCAGTACAGGGATCAGAAGACCTTTCGGGCACTCTTCGAAGAACTGCTTCTGATCGAAAAGCAGGTAAATGATCGCATTTTTGCTATTCATGGATGTCGGATTATATTTCTATTCAGTCAGTATTAACCTTCGCCAGGGATCGTGTCAGAAGCGCGATCGTTTTAGCATCGACGATCTCTCCCCGGGCGATCATCGCAAAGATCTCGCTCTTTTTGATCCTGACCACGTCGATGATCTCATCTTCGTCTCTGGCGCAGTCTTCACAAGGGATAAGTCCCCGCGCCTCAAAAAGCCAGAGTTTTTCCGTGCAGAATCCGGGCGTCGAGTAGACATATCCTCTTGGCACAAATTCGTTTGCCGAGAATCGCGCTTCTTCTGCAAGTTCGCGTTTTGCGCACTGCAGAGGGGTTTCACCGGCATGATCCATCCCGCCTGCGGGAACTTCCAGGATGTATTCATTGATCACGGCTCGGTACTGTCTGATGAGATATACATGCTCCTCATCGGTCGGGAGAATGCAGACCGCCGGGACCGGCTGGACGAAGAGATAGTTTCTGTCCTTCCCGTTCGGGAGATGGACATGCCGTGTTTCGATGGTGAGTCTTGGGGTGTCGTAGATCTTCGTGCAGCTTTCTGCCGGAGCGGCAGATTTTGTTTTCGACGTTCCCAGATAGGCAAGCAGGGGAAGGATCTCCTCTTTTTTTACCCCGTCCACCTCCTCGATCTTCTCCTTTTTCAACATCAGTTTGTAGACCAGCCCGACCTTGTCGTAATCGAGCGCTCCCCGGAGATGGAAGACCCGCACCTTTTTCATCATCTCGGGAGTGAAGTTTTTGAGCAGGAGATCCTCTGTCCGCCGTTTTTCCTCAGGATCGGTGACGCCGACGGTGAAAACGATCACCGATTTGTCCTTCAGCTGCCTGAAGTTATTCGCTATCAGGGCGATGCCTGCGATACAGCCGATATAGATGCCTGCACCGTAAATGACCGTGTCATAGGGGAGGAGGTCTTCGACCTTGGTTTCGTCGGCATTTTTCAGGTCGGCGCCCAGCTCTTTTGCGATCCATTCGGCATACTGTTTCGCGGATCCGTATTTCGATTTATAAACGACTACTGTACTCACAAAATATCCCTTCTCTATTCAGAATAGGTCGTGATGAGATAAGTGTTTTAGTATCGCACGGGCGAAAAAAAGGAGTGGATATTATTCTGCCTGGGAGATGCTGATGTGAACTTTGAGATCATCGATCTCCCAGTCCATTGCGAGGTCTGCCTTTTCAGCAACACCGCATCCGCAGGATTTCCCTTCCGGCACTCTGATCTTGAGGTAGTTTGCTCTGACCTCGTTTTCGATGACGTCATGCTGAGAATCCACAAGAGGCATCACCCGTGCATCATCGATGACGACTTCGGCTTTGATCTTTGCATCGACGGCAAGACCTGCCTGTTTTCTCATCTCCTGGATCCTTCGGATGACCTCGCGGGAGTATCCTTCGGCTTCGAGTTCCGGCGTGAGGGTCACGTCAACATAGATCATACCGTTTTCGATCGGCGAGGAGAAGATGTTTTCCGGCATCTTTTCTTCGAAGGTTATGTGCTCTTCGGTAAGTTCGGCGGCGAAGCCGTCCTTTTCCATCATGACCTTTCCGTTTGCTGTCAGCAGAGCTTTGAGCTCGGTCCCGTTCGACTCTTCGATGAACGCCTTGACTTTGGGTCCGTCTCTGCCGAACTGTTTGCCGATAACTTTCATCACCGGGACGGCGGTCCAGTCGAGTCTGTCCCAGATGCCTTTTACGACCGTAACGGAACGGGCATTTGCCCGGTCACAGCACATATCGTTCATTGCCGAGATGGCGGCCGCGATCTTTTCCGCATCGGTCGCGACAACGATCTGTCCAACCGGCCAGCGTCCTTTCCGTTTTCCGTTCTGGCGGGCGTTCGATACCGCTTCGTCGAACTCCTGAACGATCTCCATCTCCTCTTCGAGGACCGGGTCGCGGAGCGAATCGTTTCCGCTGAACCAGTCGACCATGTGGACGGATTTCGGATCGCCAACACACTTCAGGTTCTGGTACATACTTTCGGTGATGTGGGGAGCGAATGGTGCAAAGATGGTGACGAGTCTGCGCAGAACATAATACATGGTGTCGTATGCCTGCATCTTCGAGACCGACTCTTCTTCGAGCCACATTCTCGGTCTGACCAGCTGGACGTACCAGCGGGAGAGTTCATCGAGGATGAACGTGCTGATCGGGCGTGTCGCCCGGTGAAGGCTGCAGACCTCCATCTCTTTCGTGACCTGTTCCGCAAGTGAGTTCACGCGGGAGATCAGCCAGCGGTCTTCTCTGCAGAACTCTTTGATGTGATCTTCGACTGCGGACGGATCCCAGACGCCGTCTTTTTCCGCCGGCTTGTAGCCGTCGAGCGCCATGTACGGCAGGGGGAATTTGTAGACGTTCCAGAGAACGTTGAACATCCGGTGGTTCGTCTTGACTCCTTCAAGAGAGAAGCGCATATCATCCCAGGGGGCATTTGCCGAAAGGATGTACTGGCGCATAACGTCCACACCGAACTGTTTGATGACGTCTTCGGGTGCGATGACGTTCCCGAGACTTTTACTCATCTTTTTGCCGTTCGCATCAAGCGCGAATCCGTGCATGAGTACAGATTTGTACGGGGATCTGCCAAAGGCGATCGTCGAGAGGGCGAGCTGGGAGTAGAACCATCCGCGGGTCTGATCCTGTCCTTCGAGAATGAAATCTGCCGGCCAGTATTTGGCGAAGTCTTCGGTCTTCTCCGGGAACCGGAGTGTTGCCCAGGAGGCGATACCTGAGTCATACCAGACATCGAAGATGTCCGGGATACGTTTCATCGTTCCGCCGCATTCGCAGGGGATCGTGATGTCATCGACGTACGGCCGGTGGGGATCGGTCATTTTCTGACCGGAGAGCTGTTCGAGCTCTGCGTATCTGCCGACGACATGATATTTATTACAGACCGGACAGACCCAGACCGGGATCGGGATACCCCAGTATCTCTGCCGGGAGATACACCAGTCGCGTGCCTCTTCGATCCAGTCATGGAATCTGGCGGAACCTGCCCACTCCGGATACCAGGTGACTTCTTTCGAGATCTCTTCGAGCATCTTTTCCCTGACATCCTTTGCTTTCAGGAACCACTGTGAGGTTGCACGGTAGATGATCGGGGTCTTGCATCTCCAGCAGTGTCCGTACCGGTGAGTGATCTTCCGGACTGCAAGCATGGCGTCTCCCAAGACGTCGATGACCTCCTGATTGGTCTCGGGAGCCTTGACGTATTTTCCTGCAAAGACGCCGGCTTCTTCGGTGAAGTTTCCGTTTCCGTCAACGGGACAGACGATCGCGAGATCCTCTTTCAGACCGACAAGGTAATCGTCCCAGCCGTGACCCGGAGCGATATGGACCATTCCGGTGTTTTCCATCGCCACGTAATCGGCGATGACGACACGGTGCTCGATTTTTTCCTGGATGGGAACTGCGGAAGCGAGGGGAGAAATATATTTTGTTCCGGCGAGTTCAGCTCCGGTCTTTGTTTCAATGACGGAGTAGTCCTGATATTTTCCGTATTTGAGGATCTGTTCGGCGAGGTCTTTTGCGATCCAGAGATCTTCGGTCTTTCCGTCTTTTACTGCCCGGCATTTTGCGTAGACGAAATCCTTTCCTACGGCCACTGCCACGTTTGCGGGAAGGGTCCAGGGTGTCGTGGTCCAGATAACGAGGGACTCGTTTTCCGCTCCCTCGATCGGGAATTTGACGAAGATCGACGGGTCGGTCTCGTCCCAGTACTCGACTTCCGCGTCCGCGATCGCCGTTCCGCAGCGTGGACACCAGTTGACGACCCTGGATCCGCGTTCGAGCATTTTTTCTTCTTCGCAGCGTTTGAGGGTGTACCACGCAGCTTCGATGTATCCTTTATCGACCGTCTGATAAGGGTCGTCGAAGTCCATCCAGGTACCGAGTTCCTTGAACTGTTCGCTCATCAGATCTTTATGGGTGAGAGCGAACTCGCGGCACTCTTCGATGAACTTTGCGACACCGTATTTCTCGATGTCGGCCTTGTTTTTGAACCCGAGCTTCTCCTCGACTTTGACCTCGATTGGAAGTCCGTGCATATCGTAACCGGCACGTTCGATGATATGCTGGCCGGTCATTGAGTGATATCGTATGATTGCGTCTTTGAGGATCTTGTTCCAGGCGGTTCCGAGATGGATGTAACCTGTGGTATAGGGCGGGCCGTCGACAAAGAACCACGGCTGGCCCGATTCGTGAAGTTTGCGTGTTTCACGATAGGTATTGTTTGTTTTCCAGTACTCCCGGACGTCGTTTTCGACAACGGCGGGTACATAGCTTTCTTGTATTTCTTTCACGAGTTTTCCCTCACTCAATATGTGGGTAACTATTGGTCGTCGTTATACATAAGGGGTTTTGTGTGCTCATTCCGGCACGCGGATCGGTGCGCGGGATATTCAGTCCCGGATCTTCCGTCAAACCGTCCGGCGGCGTTCTCTGCTGGTATACACAACTATATATCCCAGGGAGGCGTATAAAGAGTCGCAGTTATCTGTGGGAAATATCAGTAAGACTTTTTTGTCTCATTGTTTTTTTCGTGAGCATTTATGCTCCAAGGAAATCCTATCATGGAAAGAAGAAATAATTTTGGCGCACCACGCCAGTTTAATGACGGCCCACGCGAAATGACCAAAACAGTCTGCTCAGACTGTGGAAAAGAATGTGAGGTACCGTTCAAGCCAACAGAAGGCAGACCAGTCTACTGTCAGGAATGCCTTCCAAAACACCGGACCCCACGGAACCGGTTCTAATACTGTTTAGACACTCTGTCTAAACACATCATTTTTTTAGTCTGTTCTTTTGGCAGCTTTTTGTATCCTTTGCCCGCTTTGTCCCTTCATCAGTCAGATTCATCTGTCAAAAAATCCAACATGATAAATAATGGAGATTCAGATATACGGAAAAGCGGTGTTGGCCAGACGCGCCGAACCGGTTGATACGATAACCCCTGAACTTTTAGCCATTCTTGATGAGATGGTCCCGATGCTCAAAGAACACCGCGGAGTCGGTCTTGCAGCTCCGCAGATCGGGATCGGGAAACGATTCTTTGTGATGGATCCGGGAGACAAACTCAGAAAAGTCATCAACCCGGAGATCCTGAAAACCGGCAGCGCCTTTGCCGAGATGGAGGAGGGCTGTCTTTCCGTTCCCGGCATCCATAAAAAAGTCCGCCGTCCACGGCGCATCACGGTCAGATACACGAATGAAGCGGGTGAGCTGATCGAAGAGGAGCTGAAGGATTATCCTGCCCGGGTTTTCATGCACGAGTATGATCACCTCGAGGGGATCTTATTTGTCGATAAGGTATCGCCGATCGCAAAAAAGATGATCGCAAAGCAGCTCGAGGATCTGACCCGAAAGGAGGCGTAACGTGCGTGTCCTTTTCATGGGAACGCCGGAGTATGCCCTTTCCTCTCTTCGTGCGGTTTCTGCAGAGCACGAGATCGTGGGGATCCTGACCCGGGCCGATAAACCAAACCGGCGGGGAAACAAGGTCGAGTTTTCGCCGGTGAAGGTGTTCGCTCTCGAACACGGGATCCCGGTTTTTCAGCCGGAGGATATGAAGGATCCGGCTCTGTTCGAACAGCTGAAGGCTCTTTCCCCGGATATTTCGGTCGTTGTGGCATTCGGGATGATGATCCCGGATGCGATCATCGATCTCCCGAAATACAACACGATCAATCTGCACGGCTCGCTTCTGCCGAAGTACCGGGGAGCAGCTCCGATGCAGTATTCTGTGCTGAACGGGGATTGTGAGACCGGGGTCTCGATCATGTACGTGGCTTCGCGTCTGGATGCCGGTGATGTGATCCTTTCCAAATCGGTTCCCCTGGGGGAAAACGAAACCTACGGCGAGGTACATGACCATCTGGCCGATCTCGGGGCACAGGCGCTGACCGAGGCGCTGACCCTGATCGTGTCGGGGGAGGTCACCCGGACTCCCCAGGATGAAGCGAAGGTGACGTTTGCCCCCTCCATCTCGAAAGAGGAGTGTGTGATCGACTGGACCCTTCCGGCGGCCACGGTGCATAACAGGATCCGCGGGCTTTCCCCGATTCCGGGAGCAAACACCAGGCTTCCGGACGGAAAACTCCTGAAGATCTACCGCTCAGAAAAGGTCTCCGGAGAGTATGCCGGAGAGCCGGGAGAGATCGTCGGTCTGATAAAAAAGAAGGGACCTGTCGTGATGACGGGAGACGGCGCTGTGTGCATTCTTTCTGCAAAACCGGAAGGAAAACGCGAGATGCCGGGCTTTGAGATCGTGAACGGTCATTATCTGAACGTCGGCGACCGGCTCTGATCCTGCTCTTTTTTTGGAGATTAAACAAGGCGTTACGCGGGAGCTCCGAATTAAAAACCTGACGTACTTATGCGATGTATTTCGATTTCGTGTATGGTCAGGGGTGGATGCATGAGATAAAACCAACCGCGAATCTCCGCGAATTAACGCGAATCGCATTTTCCTTACGTTCGGGCGCTCTGCTTCGGCTGATCGCCTCCGCAGGAATCGCACCCTCTCTTGAAAAATGCTGAGGAAAAACCCGCGTGCGGGTTTTTCTGTTGATTCATTCTTTTTCGATTACATCAAATGAGAAGGTTACGGAGAGAAAAACCGGCACGCCGGTTTTTCCAATAGAATTTTTCCAGACGGTGTGCGATTCGCGCAGATTCGCGATTGCGTGCAAGCCGAAGGCTTGCGTGCCGCCTCAAGCGGGCTTTGCCCGCTTGGGCTTATTCGCGGTGGAATTCTCATACATATAGACCAGGCCTTACCCTTCCCGAATTGGATTGTGATTAACACCGCGTAAATCCTAATTAAAAAAAAGAGAAGAGGAGTGCTCAGTCGGTCGACATCGCTTCGACCGGGTTGAGGTTCGCTGCTTTCCATGCCGGATAGAGACCTGAAATCAGGCAGACGATCAGCCCGATAAGAATACCGATCGGCACATACACAAGAACGGCCGGACTCAGCATCGCTTCGACCGAGCCGATCATCCCAAGCAGCATCACCGGCGCTGCGATCAGCGCGAGCAGCGTTCCGGCAACGGCGCCGATAAGCCCGATCAGTCCTGCTTCGTACAAGAACATCTGCAGGATCTGACTCCGGTAGGTCCCGATACTCCGGAGAATACCGACTTCCCTCGTCCGCTCCTTCACGCTCATCAGCATCACATTAGTGATGGCAACTGCTGCCACCAGAAGCGAGATACCGCTGATGATCGTCGTAAAGATGCTGGACATGGACATGATCTCATCGAAGACCTCCATGATCTCATAGGAGTTCAGGATATAGACCGTGTCATCCGAGTCTTTATCCTCCTTGCCGTTCATCTTCTTCTCGATCGCGTCATCGATCGGGGTCAGCTCTGTCGGGTCATAGGCCTTGACGATGACCTTGTCATACAGCCCGTGATTATCGCCGACAAGTCCGGTGTACCACTCGATCGAGCCGACGACCGCGCTGCTTGTGGAGAATCCAAGGGTCATCATCCCGGTATCCTCTAAGATCCCGACGACCCTGGACGTGACCTCCTGGCCGCCCGAGTTCAGCATGATCATCCGGCTTCCGATCCGGAGATCATTGTCCTCGGCAAAGGTCTCGCCCACGACCACATTGGTCGAACCGCGCGGAAGGGTTCCCTGGATAAGGGTGGCGATCTTCTCGAGATCATTTGCATCCATACCGGATACCGAGGCCATCGCCGTTTCTTTCCCGATATAGACGTACTTCGTCGACGAGTACATCGGAATGAACTCATACTCTTTGGTTACGGATTTTACCGCCGACTCGATGTCTCTGAGATCTTTAGCGGAGAAACCTGTCGTCGTCGTTCCGTCGATCACCTTTTCACCGACCGGCGAGATCGTCAAGGTATCTGCCGTATCGGAGATCATCGAGTTCATCTCCTCGGTAAAACCGGCGCTGATCATTCCCATCCCGCAGATGGCAAACACGCCGATCACGATACCGATCATCGAAAGGATCGTCCGAAACTTATTCAGTTTCAGATTCCTGACCGCCAGTGAAAGGATCATCGGCGAGTAGATCTTCTGCCAGATCGATTTATTCTCTTCACTCATTGACGATCTCACCATCCTTAATGATCACTATGCGCTCGGCATATTCAGCCGTTTTCGGGTCATGGGTGACCATGACGACCGTTCTTCCCTGGGCATGCAGATCTGTGAGGATCTCCATGATCTGCGTACTCATCTTCGAATCGAGATTTCCGGTCGGTTCATCGCACAGAAGAAACGTCGGATCGTTTGCAAGAGCGCGGGCAATGGATACTCTCTGCTGCTGACCGCCGGAAAGTTCATACGGCGTATGCTGCATCTGGCCTTCGGTCAGTCCGACCATCGTAAGAAGATCTCTGGTCCGCGTCGTCGTGTCCTTGTGTCCGTATTTTAAGATCAGCGGATACTCCACGTTTTCATATGCGGTCAAGAGGCTGATCAGGTTGAACTTCTGAAAGATGAATCCGATCGTCTCTCTCCGGTGCAGGGTCAGCTCATCGTCCGTCATCTCAGACGTCGACTTTCCGTTGATCTTTATCTCCCCGGATGTAGGCACATCCAGGCATCCGATCATGTTCATCAGTGTGGATTTGCCTGAACCTGACGGTCCCATGATGGCCACAAATTCCCCTTTCTGAATGGAGAAGTCTACGTGGTTTAATGCATGGACGTCGCCTGCCGGCATCGGATATATTTTGGAGACGTCATGCAGTTCGACCACCGGGATCGGATTCATGGCTTACTTCCGCGCAAATATTTTCCCTTTCTTCCAGGCGGCAAATCCGCCGGCAAGAATGACCAGGATCACAATAACGATCAGAACGGCCGCGACCGGGTTCGATCCGCCGCTGGTTTGTGATTCCGTGACTGCTGAAGTGGTCGGCACTTCCTGCTTTTGCGTGTAGGTGTTTCCGTTCACATCTTTATAGGTAAAGACCAGGGTCACTTTGTTGTCGGCCGGGTTGCTGAAGGTCACTTCGAACTCGGAAAGTCCGTCTTCATCCAGTGATCCGACGACATAGGAGGGGTAAAGACCGGTTTTCGTGACGCCTTCGGTGGTGACGACCAACGCCTTTGCGGTCGTAAGGCCTGCATTGTTCACATCGCCGATGACCGTGTAGGAGCTGCCGGTGTTTTTCACTTCGATGTTGTTGACGATGAGTTCGGCACCGGTTTTGGAGACGCCGGACTCAAGAGGGATGGTGATGCTCTCGGTATGCCAGGCAGGCCCGTTTCTATATCTGACATCAAAAGTGACCTCTTTTGTTTCTTCAGCGGTGGAGACGCTCAGGGTCCCGTTTGCCGCTTTGTTCGCGTCGATCGTTCCAAGGAAAAGGGAGGTCTGTTTGGAGGTGACACCGGTTCCCGAAGCGCTGATCTCAACTGCCTCGATCGCGTTCATTCTGAGGTTTCCGATCGTGAGAGCGACAGTTTGCGTAGTGTCAGGCTCGAAGACATCCGGGCGTCCCGTGACCGAGATCACGATGCTCTTATCATCAACGATGACTGCGAAGGGGTATTTCAGATAATTGCCGCTGTTTCCGTCAAAATCGACGTACAGGACCGGATAGAAGGTCCCGGTTTTTCCCTTCGAGATGACCGGCAGGGATAACGTGAACGTATCTCCCGCGCCGACTCCCCCGATCGGGTTCTGATACGGGGTCACGGTCGATTTGATTCCGTCAGAGTCTTTGATAAAGATCTGATTGACCGGAACGAACGTGCTGCCGGTGTTTCTAAGCGTTACGGTAATGATTCCCGAGTCGCCGGGCATCAGGGACTGCGGATACATGGAGAAATCGGTAATGACAAAGGTTGACTGGTTTGCAGCCGATACTGCCCCTGTGCCGGAGAGGATCAAAGCGCAGACGATGCATGCTGCGATAAGTATACGTCGAAGATTATTTCTGTTCATGAAAGACCTTTAGCTATTTTTGTTCTTAATAAATTGTGGGCGGGGGGATAAATAGTTTCCATGTCTTTTTCTCATCTGTCAGTGGATAGGGATTTTTCAGAATAATACTTCGTTATTTCCAAAAAAATCCTCTTTCGCGCTTTAGCGGGTTTTGAAATGCCGTCCGGCGTTCATGCCGGAAAGCTAATATATCCATGTGAGACTAATGAACATCATGTCAGAATGACTGGCGCGAAATTTGTGTGGTGATATTTATGAGTGAAACGGTACAAAAAACGATCCGGTACAGAGTTGGAATAATCGGCGGAACCGGTAATATCGGTGAGGGTCTTGCCCGCCGTATATGTATCGGCGGGAAGTATGATGTCTCACTTGGATCACGCGACCCGGCAAAAGCCGAAACCGCGGCTGACGGAGTGACCTGCTGTCTTTCCGAGCGCAAATGCGAGATCGGGGCGACATGCAGCGGCGGATCGAATGCGAGCGTCTGTGATGCCGACATTATTATCTTGTCAGTGCCGTTCGACAAGGTCGAGTCGACGATCGAGACGATCGGAAAGTCCGCGTTCGAAAACAAGATCGTGGTCTCGCTGATCAATCCGATGCTCCGCTTCCCAAAAGAGAAGTACTTCCTGCCTGACCGTCCGGCGGAAGGCTCGGCAGCTCTCGCGATCAAAAAGATGCTTCCTGCATCTGCAAAACTCACCACTGCCTTCAACAATGTTGCCTCCGGCAAATGGATGGAGCTTGATGAGGAGCTTGACTACTCGGTCTGTGTCTGCGGAGATGACGAGGAGGCAAAACGGATCGTGATGGATCTTGTCGCGAGCGTTTCAAAACTCGTCCCCCTGGATGCCGGTCCGCTTGCCTGTGCGGCGACGATCGAAAGCATCACGCCTCTTGTCATTACCCTTGCCATGAGAAACGGGCTCAAAGACGTCGGCGTATACTTTAAGTAACGATGATTTCCCCGCCGGGGACCCGGGCCGATACCGCCCGGCCATCCGGCAGAACCGATCCGAACATGACGCAAAATCTGCAAAACGATATCCTTACCCCGGATTCCGGCCCGAGAGACCGGAGGTTTTTGAAAACGGAACGGGCCATCCGCTGCGCTTTCATCGATCTCGTCGCGGAGAAAGGATTCGATGAACTGTCGGTGAAGGATATCGTCGATGCCGCTGATATCGGCCGGGGGACCTTTTATCTGCATTACAAAGACAAGTATGATCTTCTGGAGTCATTTGAGACCCAGATCGGCAACGATCTCCGGGAGATCATCAGAGGAGAGGTGTTTCCCCTGACGGAGGGCCGGACGCTGACCAAAACCGTTGTGGCGCTGTTTGCCTATTTTGAAGAAAACATCCGGGTTATGCGGGCGCTTTTCGGCGAGAAGGGATCCTGCTCGTTTCAGACACGGCTCAAAGAACGTCTCTGGCATGATGTTTTTGCGGAAAAACTGGTTACCGTGGCATTGCAGGACAGTTTTGCCGTCCCGCTCGAGTATCTTCTTGCCTACGTCAACGCATCGCATTTCAATGTGTTTCTGACCTGGATCCAGAAAACGGATCAGGAACGCGAGTCTCCCGAAGAGATCGCCAGGATCATTTTAAAAATAAGTCTCCTTTCGCCTTACCGGATCAGATGATATCCGGGTGAAAGGCCGGTCTTTTCAAAAGCGCGGACGACCTCCGTCTCCGGCGAATCTTTTCGGTAGAAAAGGTGCGAGTCGCAAAAACAGTCGGAGCAGCCGAACTTTTCCACTCTGTCCCCTCCGATATTCTGTGCAAGCACGCACTCCAGCCGCTCTGGTGTTTTTGCACAGAAGACGCCCTTAAGCGTGATTTCACCGGCTGCCATCAGGTAGTCGATGTGCCATTTTGGTTTTCTGTACTGTTCATGAAAGAATCTGATGTGCCGGCTGACCCTTGAGAGTCCTCCCGAACCAAGAGCCGAGCCTGCATACAGATACCAGCCTTTTTTGAACGCTGTCGGCCCGAGTGCGCCGATCGTTATCGTGCACGGCTCAGCGCAGGAAAGGATCAGACAGTAAATGCCTTTATCCATATCGTTCCAGAAACTGTTTCGACAAAAGGACATGGCGTTTTGCGTCAGTCACGACCGGCATGTCATGTCCGGGCCAAAGCGAGTTCACCGGAAGTTCCGCGAGTTTGGAGATCGAACCGACCAGATCCCCCCGGCTGCCGGTCGGCAGATCGAACCGACCAAACGACCCTTCCGGAAAGATCGTGTCCCCGGCGATGAGCGCTCCGTCTGATTCCCGAAACAGGCTGATGCTTCCGCGGGTATGTCCCGGCGTGTGGTACACCCTGAACCCGCCGACCGTATCGCCGTCTTTTAAGATCTTTGCCGGATACGCCGTCGGTCTTTGACCAAACTGATGCGAGAGGCTGATCCGCGGATCGGATAAAAACGGCAGATCATACTCCCCGATCATGACCTCTGCACTGCAGAGTTCTGCAAGCTCCAAAAGATTTGCCGTGTGATCAAAGTGTCCGTGTGTCAAAACGATCGTATCGATCTGCTCTCTGTAAGGATATACGGCGTCCGCCGATACGGCCGCGTCAACTAATATATTGCCGGCAACATAAGAGTTCGCCCGCCACCCGGTGCCCGAAAGCCAGATTATTGACTCGTTCATACTTCTGATATCTTCTGCTTCCCTGGTTTAACTTTCTTTGTATAACCTATAATGCGAAAGGAAACCAAATAGGTACGTACCTATGCACTCTATAATCCAGAGCTGCCTTCACGGAGATTTATCCGGAGTTGTCGAGGCTGCAAAATCCGAGGGAATGACGCCGGAGGCCCTTTCCAGAAATATCATCGCCGGCCGGACCATTCTTCTGCAAAACGAGACGCGTGAATACAAACCCTGTGCGATCGGCGAAGGAACCTCTGTCAAAATAAATGTGAATATCGGAACTTCCGGCGTCACCTGCGACCCGGCAAAGGAGATGAAAAAAGCTCAGGCTGCAATCGATAACGGCGCCGACGCGATAATGGATCTTTCCACAGGCGGCGATCTTGCGGCGATGAGAAAAGAGATCCTCAAACTCAGCATCCCGGTCGGGACCGTGCCGATTTATGAAGCGGTCCGCCGGGCGGGCAACGTCGTTGACCTGACGTCCGACATCCTGTTTTCCGTGATCCTTGATCAGGCAAAACAGGGCGTGGATTTCATGACGCTTCACTGCGGTGTGAATCTGGAGGTTCTCGACGCCCTGACCCTTGATCCGCGGGTGATGGGAGTCGTTTCCCGGGGAGGGTCGTTCCATACGGCGATGATGATTTCAAGCGGCGAGGAGAATCCGCTCTATAAAGAGTATGATTATCTTCTCGAGATCCTGGACGAATACGAAATTTCCCTGTCGCTTGGCGACGGGATGCGGCCCGGAGCTTACGTCGATTCAACGAAACTTGCCAAATCCCAGGAGTATCTGACGCTGGGAAAACTTGCCAGACGCGCCAAAGACAAAGGGATCCAGCGGATGATCGAAGGGCCGGGGCACATGGACTACAACGAGATCTCCTACAATGTAAAAATGATCAAGGAAATCACGGACTTCGCGCCGCTGTATCTTTTAGGTCCGCTGGTCACGGACATCGCTCCGGGGTATGACCATATCACGGGGGCGATCGGCGGGGCAGCTGCAGCCTGTGCCGGAGCGGATTTCCTGTGTATGGTCTCGCCTTCAGAGCATCTCGCTCTTCCCGATGTCGATGACATCATCGAGGGTACCCGGGTCTGCAAAGTCGCAGCCCATGTCGGAGACCTGTCCCGCCGAAGGGAGGCCGAGCTTCCCCGCCAGGCAAAAATGGCCGAGGCACGCAAAAATCTCGACTGGCAGGCGCAGTATGATCTTTCGCTGTTTGGCGAACATGCAAAAAAGATCCATGACCGGGACGGGGCATGTGAGACCTGTTCGATGTGCGGGGACCTTTGCGCGATAAAGATCGTGGAAAAAGCTCTCGAGAAAAAGATCTAAATTAGTTCCCCGGAGGAAACGACACCGGAGATGCTTCCGCACTCTTCATAAAGCGGGGCATTTCTCCACCGGAGCGTCTTCTCGGTCCCGTCTTTACATAAGACAGCTCCCACATACGCATAATCATCGTCACGGACCTTTCCGGCAATGATCTTCTGGAATCCGTCCATCCGCTGTTTTCTGACCAGTTCAGGGACCGCAGTCATAAACCAGTTCCTGCCCATCAGCTCCGCTTCGGTATAGCCGAGGATCTTCGTGCCGTATCTGTTCAGCATCTCGACATTCCCGTCCCGGTTCACCATCACCAGCACAACGCCGGCAACATCAAGATAGCTTCTCGTCCGGTCGCGTTCCCGCTGAAGTTTCTCCTGCACCAGACACCGTGAGGCGACCGTGCTTATCTGAAACGCCGTCGATACAAGCAGGGTCCTTCTGACCGTATCCGGGGAGAGGGGCGTTTTTGACCCCAGGATCACGCAGGCGACTGCCCTTCCGTCGAATATCACCGGCATCAGAACCAGTGATTTCGCCTGATCCATCGGAGATGCTGCTGATTCCGGCAGAAGCTTCATCCGGTGTTTATCGAATATCACCGGCTCACCTTTCCTGATGATCCGGTGAATGATCGAATCAGTATGGATCGCCGGAGCAAATCTTCCGTCTTTTGCCCGGAACAGGGTGTAATCATCAAAAATACTGCGCTGGTAGATCGCCACCGATTCGTATCCGGATATCTTCGGGAGCATCTCAAGAAGGGGATCCCACATCTCCTGGGTCGTCGAAACGCCTTCGAGAATAAATGCGAGTTCCCGGCTCATCATCTGCCGCTGCCGGTCAGCGTCCTCTTCGGTGATGTCGTTGACGATCGTCAGCAGATACCGGCGGTCGACTGAGAGCTTCATCGGAATGACCCGCGCGGAGATGTATCTGGTCTCTCCGTTGACGACGATCCGGTCCTCGGATACCCGGACTTCATCGCCGGTCAAAGCAACCGTGTCGTGTGCTTCGGTCAGCCGGACGGATCCGATCTTCGCCAGGACCTCCTTTGAAGTCATACGGGAAAGCTCAGCGCGTGATTTCTGCAGAAACAGCTCAGCGGATTTGTTCACATAATAGTATTTCCGGGACTCCATCCCGATCACCGTGATGATCGCCGGAATATTGTTCATCACCGAGTCAAGGAATCTCTTCCACCGTTTTGCCCCGAGCTCCGCATCCCTCCGGTCGGTAACGTCCCGCAGAGCGCCGTTGTAGCCGAGAAAAATGGATCCTTCCTGTTCAAGAAGGACCGGGGATCCGGAAAATTCGCAGTAGATCTTTCTGCCGTCTTTGCAGATGAAGGGGAACTCCGGGAGGGTGAACCCGTTTTCCCGGGAGACCGCTGATGCAAGTTCCCAGTCGAAACGGGCCGCCGCTCCTTTGGGCATGAACGCCGAGAGTTTGCGCCCGTTCAGCTCCTCCGGCAGATAACCTGTCACGCTGGTTATCTGGGGGCTGATGTACTGGATGCAGAATGTTTCATCGACGGACCAGATGACATCATGGATCGTTTCGACGAGACGGCGAAACATCGCCTCGCTTTGTTCAAGCGCGGCTTCCGAGTTGACTTTTTCGGTGATATCGTCCCAGACAACGGTAACGCCGGGGCGTCCGTCAGAGAGGACCATGGGATAGATCCGCTGATCCAGATAACTTTCGGCACCGTTTTTCAGCAGACGAAGTTCGCTTCTGACCATTTCTCCCTGAAGGGCCGCTCTGATCTGGTCGGTCAGGACATCACTGCAGAATGTTTTGCAGGCGCTTTCATACACATATTTTCCGATGATCTGGTCGGATTCTGCGCCAACAAAAGAGAGTAATGATTCGTTTGCCTGAATGACCCTGAGATCCGCATCGATCAGCAGCACCATCTCAGAGGAGAGGTTGAGCATCGCGGATACGGGGACCCGTTTTGATAAGAAAAAAACCTTGGCTTTGCCAAAGGTGCGCATCTCGACCCGGCCGGACACCAGAAGATTATCCATGTATCGCGCTATGGTGTTTCGGTTCAGATGCGTGGCGTCGGCGATCTCCGTGACTGACATCCCCCGGGGATTCTCCCGTAAAAGCGTGAGTATTTCAGAGAATTCGCCAGTCTGCTCTGCCATTACACTTTATTTGGTTCGGGAAATAATAATGCTTTGCACTATGCAGTGCATCTATGCCCATCATCAATGCCGTGCATTGGTAGATATATTTAAATATAAGAATGACGAATAGTATTGTAGCAGCTTGTGAGAAGAGCACAAGCGGCAAACAGACCCGTGAACAAAATCAGTTCTGTAAAATGGGAAACAAGGACACACCACACACACCTGCCTTTTCCACAGAATATACACCTCACAAAACACCACAAAAACACCACACCACTACAGTTTTCGGGTCTGTTCCATAAAATACTCAGGTTAATGACACGTACCACTCTCTCTTAAAACCTCTCCAATTTTTTTAGGTTTTTCCCTTCTTTGCCGGAAGGGAAAATCTATTCAGATCACTGACCTGTTCTTTGCGCTTGTTTTCCGCAGAGCGGGCGGTTTTGTTTTCGTCAAAACAGCGGACAGGAATTAAAATAAAAAAGCAGGATGGTCAGACAGATTCACGGACAGGAGTATGAATCCACCATGCCGATCTCGCGGCCATCCTCTTCCTCTCCGGGTATCGCCACCGGATACCGGCCGGTAAGACATCCCAGGCAGAGGTTTTCCCGGGGGATCCCGATCGCCTGAATAAGCCCGTCCAGCGAAATATGGGCCAGACTGGTCGCATCGATCTCCGCCTCCACTTCCGGAACGGATTTTTTCGAGGCGATCAGTTCATTTCTTGTCGGAAAATCGGTTCCGAGATAACAGGGCGCAATGATCGGCGGCGAAGCGATCCTGAGATGCAGTTCCTTTGCGCCGAACTCGCGCACAAGAGACAGGATCTTTTTCGAAGTCGTCCCCCGGACGATACTGTCATCAACCAGGACCACCGACTTGTCTTTGATATGGCCGCGAACAGGATTCAGCTTCATCCGAACGGCGATCTCGCGTTTTTCCTGTGTCGGCATAATGAACGTCCGGCCCGTATACCGGTTTTTGATCAATGCTTCCCGGAACGGAATGCCGGATTCACGGGAAAAGCCGGTAGCTGCCGCGGTCCCGGAATCCGGGATCGGCGAGATCAGATCCGCTTTTGCCGGAGCTTCCTGTGCGAGAAGCGCGCCGGTCTTTCTGCGGACTTCATACACCGACACGCCGTCGATGATCGAATCCGCCCGCGCGAAATACACATACTCAAACATACAGTGGGCACAGGACTTTGATTTCATCATACTGCGGGAAAATACTTCCCCTCCCTGCAGTCTGACACTCTCTCCGGGAGCGATATCCCGGACGAACTCTGCCCCGAGCGTATCCAGCGCCACGCTTTCCGAAGCGAGGATGTGTCCGCCGGTCTCCGTCTTCCCAAGACACAGCGGTTTGATCCCGAGCGGATCACGGAATGCATACAGCGTTCCGTCCAGCATAAAAATCACCGCATACGACCCGCTGATCTTGCGCATACAGTAACTGATCGCTTCGTCGGGCGTGTGATCATGGATGATCTCGTTTGCAAGGATCGCCGCGATCACCTCCGTATCCGATGTCGTGGAAAAGATGTGACCGTGTCCTTCGTATTCGTATCTGAGTTCATCCGTATTGATCAGATTCCCGTTGTGCACGAGTGAAAGGGAATGCCCCCGGAACATAAAATGGAAGGGCTGGATGTTCTCCGGTTTCGACCCTCCGGTCGTCGGATATCTCACATGCCCGATGCCGGTCGTTCCGGTCAGACGTTCGAGCACAGGTCCGCTAAATACTTCGGCCACCAGTCCGTAGCCTTTGTATTTATGTACGGTCTCACCATCATACGTGAAGATGCCTGCACTCTCCTGACCCCGGTGCTGGAGTGCATATAATGCCAAGTATAATGATCCCGATACCTCAGCCGTATCGGTAATGCCCGCGATGCCGCACATGTTGTGTAAATATTGGCTGTATTCAGATATAGGTTTAACAGACGAAGACCGCGGTCGCGACAACGGTCGTCCAGCTGCCGTTTGTATCCGTCTCGGCTGCAATACTGATGTTGCTGGTTTTCACGATATCCCCGCCCTCTTTTTCAAGAATTGTTGCAAGCATCGTTCTTGCCAGCTCTTCGGCATATTCTCCGCACGCCTCTTCCGAGACCCCGAAACAGTGATGCTCCGAAAGATACCCGTGCTGCCTGTCATGGATCTTTGGAACGGCAAGTCCGATAGCTGCCGCTATCGTCTGATCCGGCTCGTTCGATGCGTTTTTCGCCATCACGCAGTACACGATCTCCCCGGGTCTCAGACAGGCGAGCCCCTCCTCGCGCGAGACGATATCCGCGTCCGGCGGCATGATCGAAGAAACGTACACCAGATTGAATGGGGCGATCCCTGCGTTTCTGAGGGCCATCTCGAACGAAACGAGCTGATCTTTGTGAACACCCCGGCCTTTCGTAAAGAATACTTTTGCAGGAACTACCATCGTAGTTAATTGGTCTCATTAACTAGCTCTTAAGGGTTGTGTTAGAGGACCAAGACCTGAAGCGAGTGGATTAAAATACGGTGATATCCTATTAATTGTTACGTACAAAAACCCGGCCGGGGTATGAACTGCCCCAAACCGGCTTTTTGAACAGAACACCAGTAAATCGAGGAAGTAATTGATGGCGGATTCAGTAGTTGACAGTATTTTAGCGGCGAGATATTACCGCACCGGTGAGGCATCGTTTGAAGATGTCTGCAGGCGGGTTGCAGATGCATTAGGTGAGACACCGGAAGAGACAAAGGAATACTTTGACGCGATGATGACCTTGTCGTTTCTTCCAAACTCTCCGACACTGATGAACGCGGGAACTCCGCTCGGCCAGTTATCGGCATGTTTCACCCTTCCGGTGAGCGATTCACTCCCGGAGATCTTTGACGCGATCCGCTGGGGAGCGATCATTCATCAGTCGGGAGGGGGCACAGGCTACAACTTCTCCCATCTCCGTCCCGAAGGCTCCCCGGTCCGTTCAACAGACGGCGTAGCATCCGGTCCGGTCTCGTTTATGCGGGTCTTCAATGCCGCCACCGATGTCATCAAACAGGGCGGCAGACGCCGCGGGGCAAACATGGGTATTTTGAACGTCTGGCATGCCGACATCATGAAGTTCATCAAAAGCAAAGCCAAAGAAGGTGACTTCAGCAACTTCAATATCTCGGTCATGGTCTCGGACGCGTTCATGGACCTGGTCGTAAACGGCGAAACGGACAAGGTCTGGGTGACCGGCGCCGACGGTACAGAAATAACCGTCGGAGAGATCTGGCAGGGCATCATCGAAGGAGTCTGGAAGAACGGCGAACCAGGCATCCTCTTCTACGATACGATCAATAAGAAAAATCCCACCCCCAGCCTTGGGGATATCGACACCACCAACCCCTGCGGCGAACAGCCGCTTCTTCCCTTCGAATCCTGCGTTCTCGGCAGTATCAACCTGGCAAAGTTCGTCAGAGCCGACGGGATCAACTACGAAGCTCTCGACAACATGACCAGAATGGGTGTCAGGTTCCTCGATGCCGTCATCACCAAAAACGTCTTCCCGATCCCGGAGATCCGTTCGGCGACCAACCGGACACGAAAGGTCGGTCTTGGTCTGATGGGCGTCCATGATGCGATGCTCATGCTTCGGATCCCGTATGATTCAGAAGCAGGCAGAAACTTCTGCACCGAAGTGATGGAGCGGGTCAACAATGTCGCCGTCGAAGAGTCTGTCATTCTCGGGAAAGAAAAGGGCACGTTCCCCGCATATGAAGGAAGTGTCTGGGATAAGCAGGGAGTCATTATGCGAAACGCCGCCCTCACCACCATCGCCCCGACCGGAACGATCTCACTTCTCGCAGGCTGCTCGTCCGGTATCGAACCGGTCTTCTCGTTTGCCTACACCCGGAGAAACACGGTCGGCAAAACATTCGTGATGGTCCACCCCTACTTCGAAGCGGAACTCAGACGCGTCATCGCCTCGCTCGGCTTTGACGGCGCCAAAGCGGAAGCAAAACGCGATGAGATCATCAACCATGTCCATGAGACCGGATCGGTCCAGGATGTCGAGTGGCTGCCGGATTCATTCAAAGCGGTTTTCAAGACCGCGCTGGATATTGGCTGGAAGGATCATGTCTTAATGCAGGCGGCATTCCAGAAACATGTCCATGCCTCGATCTCGAAGACGATCAACATGCCGGTCTCCGCATCGAAAGAGGATGTTGAACAGGCAGTCCTTCTTGCATGGAAGGAGGGGATCAAAGGCATGACCCTCTACCGAACCGGGTCCCGGGAGGATGTTGTTCTCGCTCTCGAGAAGCAGGAGTCCGCAAAGCCTGCCGACGTCCCGGAGAAGCCGGCTCCCGGCACCGTCCCGCAGTTACTCTTCACCCGCCCGCGTGAACTGGTCGGAAGGACCTTCCTTGCTCAGTCGGGATGCTGCCGCCTGTATATCACGGTGAACACGATGGACGGAAAGCCCATGGAAGTGTTCATCCGGACCGTCGGAGCCGGATGCGAAGCGAGCAGCAATGCGCTCGGCCGGAGTATCAGCACGGGTCTCCAGAACGGGGTGCCGTATGAAAAGTTCGTAAAACAGTTTGCGAAAGTGAACTGTGTTTCCGCGATCAAAAACAAAAACTCGGAAGGTATGTCCTGTGCCGATGTGGTTGGGAAATGCATCGAACTTGCGGCGACCAATCAGGCGATCACGACACTCGATAACTGGTCCCTGACCCCGGTGACGCCGGGAGAAAAGAAAAACCCGCCCTGCCCCGAGTGCGGCGAGCCTCTGGACTTCGGCGAGGGCTGTAATATGGGCATCTGCAAACACTGCGGATGGAGCGGATGCAGCTGAGATTTTACCAATATCAGCACATCCCTCTTTTTTAAGGAGGATTCGCGCCGCAGAATTTGCGAATCGAATCCGCCTCCCCCTTTCTCCTTATTTTCTCGGGAAGTATGAGAGCAGATCCCACGCCAGGGACTCAGCCTTCTTCTCATTGGTCATCATTGTGTCCAGACGGTGAGCTCCCGGCACTTCGATCGCTGAATCTTTGATATCCTGAATAAATAGATCCACCACATCCTTGTAGACCTGCCAGGTCCCGTAGGACGTCGATTCATATCCCCATGCCTTCATCAGGGCGGCGGCAGGTCCGCTGACAGGCCGGTTTCCGATAAACGGACTAACGGCCACCGTGAACGTATGCTGCAGAGCCTCGCGGACCCCTTCACACTCAAGGATCGGGCCGATACTCGTCACCGGATTCGACGGACCGATGATCACCCCGTCACTTGCTTCGATCGCTGCCAGAACTTCGGGCGTCGTTTTCAGCGGTTCACTGTCGGCGGTTTTTCTCACCACTCCGGTGATCTCCACATTCCCGCGCAGTTTCACCCAGTACTCCTGATAATGCATCAGGGTCCCATCCTCACAGACGACATAACTCGTCACCTCCTGATCCGACATCGGCAGGATCTTTGCCGATATCCCGTAGCCTTTCGCGATCTTCTCCGTTGCCTTCGTCAGACTCATCCCCTGCCGCAAAAACTCGGCGCGGGCAATATTTGTGGCCCGGTCCCGGTCCCCAAGCGGCAGAAGCTCCGTATATCCAAGCTTTTCCATCGCATGAAACGTTTCAAACGAATCTCCGCGGATCCCCCACCAGGAATCCGTGTTCAGCAGTCCGGAAAAAAGATACTGCACGGTGTCGATATCCGGAGAAACATACAGACCCGACATTCGGATATCCTCTGCCGTATTCACGACGACCGTGATCTCGTGATCGCGCAGGATCTGCCGGAGACCCCGGATGAGTTTGGGCGTTCCTGTGCCGCCGGAAAAAACAGTGATCATTGCTAAAGGGAATTGGACGGGGGATGTTATGAAAATTATGGATTCGCCGGGAGTTTTGCTTTCAGCGCAGAAACGAACTCATCCATACCGGCGACCCCTGCAGGAATGATCGCGCCCTGCAGAGAATCCACATAGATATACACCGCCCCGTTCCCGGTCACGATATCCTTTACCGATGCATACGGCGAAACAGAAATATTTGGCCCGATCGAAAAATGCATCCCGTCCTCTTCGAGCGACAGAGCGGCCTGCATCTCCCAGGGGGCGTTCGATCTGCCTTCCCGCAGATACTTTCTCAGATTCCTGTCGATGATCTTCCAGTAAAACTTTGGATAGACCAGATAGATCAAAACGGCAGTGATCACTCCTCCGGCGACCCCTGCCCAGATGTAAGTGAATCCGGAAAAAGTCACGGCAAGCAGGACAGGCAGGAAAAAGAACACGCCCGCCATATACACGCGTGAACGTGCAAACTGGGATCTCATGGAACGAGAACGGGCGTAATGGGATTTATTGAACGCGATATAGTCGTTCTCGGTTAACGTATACTCGAGATGCATTACCATTCGGTAGGTTTTGGAGATACAAGAAGTTTCCCAAAAAAAAGTTACTGGCCTGCCGGTGAGATATGCCGGCAGCAGCAGGAGCATTCGTTTTTGATATCCAGAGGGAACGTCCCGCCCGAACACGCCATACACAGATCCTCTGCAGGAATCCCGATCGAAGCGACGAGATCCTCGGTCGAAACATACTTCAGGCTCGTCGCGTGGATCTTTTCGCGGATCGACTCCAGATCAAGGCCGGCCGCGATCAGCTCATCACGGGTCGGCAGATCGACCCCGAAATAACACGGAGCAACGATCGGCGGTGATCCGATCCGGAGATGGACCTCATCAGCCCCGAAATCTTTGACCATGTCCACGATCCGAAGCGAAGTCGTTCCCCGAACGATACTGTCGTCAACCAGAATGACCGACTTGCCGGTCACGTGGCGGCGGACCGGATTCATCTTCATCCGCACTGCGTTCTCCCGGAGATTCTGGGCCGGCATAATGAAGGCCCTGCCGACATACCGGTTCTTCAGCAGACCTTCGATATAGGGGATACCGGACTCGGACGCATAGCCGGTAGCAAACGCGATTCCAGAATCAGGCACCGGCGAGACAAGATCGGCTTTCGGGGGATTTTTTGCCAGACACGCCCCGATCTTTCTTCTGGCGTCATACACAAGCACGCCGTCGATGACCGAATCGGGCCGGGCGATATACACATATTCAAAAACGCAGTAGGCCTTGTGATCCGACTCAAGGACCTGACGGTGTGTTACTCCGTCCTGGGTTATCGTAAGAAGTTCGCCGGGACAGACATCCGCTTCGAACACTGCCGAAAGGATATCGAGAGCCACACTCTCCGACACTACGACATGCCCAAACCCGGTCTTTCCAAAACACAGCGGTTTTGTGCCGAGAGGATCACGGAATGCATACAGGATCCCATCGAGGATCGCGACGCCTGCATACGCGCCTGAAAGCCGCAGCATGGTATTTACGAATGCCTCCTCTGCAGACACGCCGGATATCAGCTCATGAGCGATCATCGCGGCGATCAGTTCAGCATTGGTCGTTGTGGAAAAAATGTGCCCCTTCCCCTCATACTCGCTTCGAAGCATCTCGCGGTTGATCAGAGCAGCGGAAACGGTAACAGAAAGCTTGTGGTTTTTAAAAGTAAAATTGAGAGGCTGGATATTTTCTATCCTGCCCCGGTGTGCTTTCTGGGTGTACAGAACCTGTCCCACGCCCACATTGCCGGCTAGTCTGCCGAGGATCTCTTCACAAAACACTTCAGAAAGTTGTCCGGGACCTTTGTGCATAAAAAATGCCTGCCCGTCAAAAGTAGATATGCCTGCCGCTTCCTGCCCTCTGTGCTGCAGGGCGTGCAGAGCA
Organism: Methanocorpusculum parvum; assembly: GCA_002287215.1. GTDB lineage: Archaea > Halobacteriota > Methanomicrobia > Methanomicrobiales > Methanocorpusculaceae > Methanocorpusculum > Methanocorpusculum parvum. Next base: position 41,328 of record LMVO01000045.1, on the reverse strand, counting down.
TAATAAAGGGGGTAAGCGACACCTCGGGAGTCGATGATGCCTGCAATACCGCTCATATTACAACCTTTTTAGTTATCTGCTGCTTTTTTCGTCCAGTTGTACCCGCGGATTTTTGAGCTTTTGCCAAAACCGCATGATGAACATACACCGTGCCTTGCGTGCATAGACTGCTTTCCGCAGCGGCGACAGATGATGTGGGAATGCTTGTTGCGCAGACCCATTGATGGAGTGCCTTTTGTCATTGGTTAAATTCACCTCGATGTTATTCTACGGAGGGGGAAATGTAGATTACGTTGTCTCCACGTACGATCAAAGTGCCGAGTGGAACCATGCCGTTCTCCCCTTCTTCCTCAGCCTTGTCAAGAACCAGGTTCATGTGAACGTCGTATCCCTGAAGAACTCCACGGATCTCCCGTCCACCTTTCAGTGAAATGATTACCGGCTGGCGGTTCAGAACCTGATCTAAAATTTCAAGTGGTCGCTTTGTCATTGGATTACCTCTCGTTCCTCTCAGGGAGAGAGTCCGAAACGAAATGCTCCGGCACGCCGTGCCGGGCTTATACGCAAAGCCGAAGGCATATGCGCACGTTTCGGACGTCACATAAGCTTAGAGACTCATGGACGAGTGCTTAATGTATATGCCACTGAAACACATAAAGATAGCGGGAAAAGAAGCCGGCGGCAGACCGGATGCCAAAAGAAAATCTCTGCAGATATTGCAAAAAAAATATCCGCAGGCGCCTCCCGGGTCACCCCGCCGGATCCGCCAACCCGGCACGGAGTCTATTTACTTTCCCGCGCCAAATGATACACTAACCTATGGCAGACCTTATCATCAAAAAACGCCACGCCATCAAAAAAAGTCAGCTTGCAGCTTTGATGACCAAGCTTACAGAAAGTATCGGGGATGATGCAGCATTATACGAGGCTCCGATGATCGAGATCGCGGAAACGGCATCCAAATTCAACATCTACATCATCGACAAAAAACCGCTGATCATGGAAAAGGATGACTGGGCATTTCCAACGCTCCGGGGCGCGGTCACCCGTCCGTTTTCCGGGCGGCGGATCGTCGTCGACATGGGGGCGATCCCCTATATGATCAACGGGGCAGACGTGATGAGGCCGGGTATCGTTTCGGTAACGGACGATGTAAAAGCCGGCCTGCCTGCCCTCGCAGTCGACGAAAGCCATGACAAACCCCTTGCCGTTGTTCTTCCACTCTATGACGCAAAGGAAATCATCGCGCTTGAGAAGGGCAAGGCGGCCAAAAATCTCCATTACATCGGCGATGAGCTCTGGAATATGGAGATCTAGACGGCCCGCACAGATAGAATTAAATAACCAACAACTAAACTATTTTTCATATGGGATTTCTTGACGGAGTATTTGGCTCAAAGGAAAAATCGACAGATGAAGATACCTACATGAAGCTCGATCTGCAGGCGTACGAAGGGGCGGTCGGCGAGAACGAACCGGCAACCATGTATGTCAAGGTCGCCAGCGTCAGTGATATCAAAGACTGTCCAAAGATAAAAGACGAGATCTATAACGGAAATATTGTCATCATCGATATCACCAAACTGAAACTCGACAAGATCATGTTCGATCGCGTCATGGGCGATCTTCGTGCCGTTTCCCGCGATGTAAACGGTGATATCATCGGCCTTGGCGATCAGCGCTATGTGATCGTTGTGCCGACCGGTGTCCGCATCTCCCGCGAGAAACTCGGCGGGTACTAATTCCCGATGCGCCAGGTAGTTCCAGCACCCTGTCCTGACTGCGGAGAGGAGATCGAATATATCTATGATACGGAAAACATTCCGTATTTCTCCGACATTCTCCTTATCTGCGGCGTGTGCAGCTGCGGGTTTAAGATCGTTGACACGATGGTCATGAACGATCATGAACCAAGCTGCTGGGAGCTGAAGGTCGAGACCCCGGCCGATCTGGACGCCCGCGTCGTTAGGAGCATGCAGGGGGAGATCGATATCCCTGAGTTCGGGATAAATATCCGTCCCGGCCCCGCCTGTTTCGGGTTCGTCTCAAACATCGAAGGCGTCCTTGAACGTGCAGAGGATGCCGTCAAACGAGCTGCGATCTCCTGTGAAGGAGACGAGATATGCCGGGCGGCACAACTCCTCACAGAGATCGAAAAGGCACGAAGATCCGAGCTCCCCTTCACTGTCGTCATCATGGATCCCAGCGGAAACTCAGGCATCGTTTCCTCAAAAGCAAAAAAGACCAAACTCGATATTGAGCCGGAACAAAACGGATACTCCGTCAAACCGCTCGCTTAACCCCAACATGGATAATCCCCGATACATTCCGAACGCTGAGGAGATAAAACGCCTCAGCGCTTTTTTAAAGATACGCAGCATTCCCGAACTCGAAAAACAGACGGTCTCCTACATCGAAAAGGTGACCGGCAAGTCCTGGAAGGATGAGACGGTCCTGGAAAAGATCCGAAACGCCATCCTTGCCCAGAAGGAGTCATACTGGAAAGAGGGGGGCAAAAAAAATGTTTCCTACAAAGGAGCATACAGTGTTCTGGGTTATATGGCGTACCAGATGCCCGGATATGTCATGGAGTTCTCCGAGTTTTTTGCCGGCCTTGTTACCTCCGGACTGATCCGGAAACATGTGAAGATCTTAGATATCGGATCCGGACCCGGGACGGTTTCGATCGGGATCGGCCGTGTCCTTTCCTGTCTTGAAGGGATGACGGCCGAGATCACGCCCCTTGAGCAGTCTGAGACCCATATCGAGGCGTATCAGGCGGTCGTGCCGGCATTTCTGACCCAGGCCGGCGGCAAAGTCACTGCAAACAAACCGCTTGCCCTGGATATCACCAAAGAGATCCCCGAAGGCGAGTTCGATCTGATCGTCTGTTCGAACGTGATCAACGAACTGAGCGGGCTCGACCCGGAGCAGAAAGCCGATCTGGTTCTCGCGCTTTCGAAGCATCTTGTCCCGGACGGGAATCTGGCGATCCTTGAACCGGCCGATCTGACGAATTCGACGATGCTGCGTGATCTCTCACGCGATGTGAAGAAACGGGGTCTTACCATCTACGCCCCCTGCAATGATCTTCGGGGCGTGTATTGTACGGTTTCCCCCTGCTGGTCGTTTCGATCCTACGCAGACATCAAACCAACGGATCTGATGTTCGCACTCGGCGGTGCTGAAGAGAAGTTTCGGTTCGTGAACACGGATGTGAAGTTTTCGTATGCGATCCTAAGAACCGACGGTCACAGAAAATGCGGATACAGGATCCCTGCTGAGGCGAAGCGGGCGAGGCTTTCCCAGCTGAAGAAGCATCTGGAAAAACGGATCCATATCACGGTTTCCGTAATGTCGGCCGACATCGGCGATGCGAAAAATTATCTGTTCCTTGTCTGCGACGGAACGGGGACGACGCCGACGTACCTCGCCCTTCCGGCATTCCACCGGACGCCGGAGCATGAAGCTTTGCTTACCGCATCCTACGGATCTGTGGTGGCGGTCGATTCGGTGCTTGTCCGATTCAACAAGCAGCAGAATGCCTATAATCTGCTGATGGGCCGGGAGAGTTTTACGCGGATGATCGCGGGGACCCCGACGGGAAATGCCGCGCCGGATAAGATCGCATTGCTGAAGAAAAAATACGGCAGAAAACCCTCGCCGAACTACCGCGGGAAGAAGACGGGAAAGCCTGCGAATAAGAGATAGGGGGTTTTTTTCTCCCGGATATTTTCCTTTTTTCTATGGTCCTGCCGGATAGATTTATCCGGGCTGACTGCATAACGATGGACATATGAAAAAAATCGCAGTCTTCGGGATGATCCTTCTCGCATGTGTCTTTGCAGCCGGATGTGCGGTCCCGGGAACACCAAAAAGTCCTTTGTGACCGGTGAAGACAAAGGCGTCGACCGGAAGGTGACGGAGGTCGAGGGGGATGTGGCCGGCAGTCTGTGCTCCGTCCACGATGAAATATATCCCGTGGTCATGGAGGATGTCGCCGATGGCTTTTATGTTCTGTACGGATCCGAGAACATTGCTGGCGTGTGTCATTACCATGAGCCGGGTGTCAGGTCTTATAGCGTCCTCGACCGATTCGGGGCTGACCATCCCGTTTTCGAAGGGAAGGATGTTTAGCCTGATGCGATCCATCCGCTGATATTCATGGAGGGGTCTGAGAACGGAGTTGTGATCCAGTGCAGTTGTGAGAACACGGCAGTTCTGTTTCTGGCCTGCGAGGAATCCGGATATGAGGAGGTTGAGTGAATCGGTTGCGTTGTGGGTGAAAACTATGTTTTCCGGATCGTCTACCCCAAAGAGAGCGGAGAGTTCATCTCTTGCCTGCGTTATATGGTCTTCTCCTTGTGTCCCGGTGGTTCTCCCGGATCCAAATACGGGGAGCGAGAGGGATCGTGAGATCGCGTCCATGATTTCGGGGGGTTTCGGCCAGCTGGTGGCGGCATTGTTTAGGTAGATGAGAGGGTGCTGCTCAATAGCCATTTCTGTGAAGATATCGTATCCCCGCGGGTATAAAAGGTTTGATTGGATTTGAGATGGGGGCACGCCGAGTCTAGAGGCAGAAAAAGCCTAGTGTGACGAGACTTATCCGAAAAATCGTTGATGAATACCTATATTTTTTAGATAATTTTTCGAGAGTATTTCAATGGTCGGTGATATTGTTCCGGCAGGATTGAGAAATAACTGAGAAGATATGGGTCTGTCGGTCGATATGACTATTAGTTGGAGAGAGACCCCCGAATCACCCCCTCTCCCCCAGTCCCGCATAGAAACACCGTGCAAACGTATTTTGGGTGAACCGTCCCGTTTCCAACGTCGAACAAACCTTATCCGCGACACACAACACCCAGCCCTCCAAGCATCTCGGAGGGATCGGTGTCAGCGGAAACATATGGCGGAGGATCATATTCTGCTCAACCGTGGTCAAGGCAAAATCATCCATCGCATTCTGCAAAGCACGCTTCGGATGGGTAAACCCATGCAGGCGGTGTCCCGGATCCGGAACATGCCAGTCATAAAAAAAATAGTCGTGAAGCAGGGCACCCCGGATAAGAGATCCGCGATCCACCGATAACCCCATCTTATCTGCAAGCAGACAGCTGACTCGGGCGACAGCTATACAGTGCTCGTAAACATTCGTGTCCCCGTGCTGCATAAACTGCTTTGTTTCAAGCAGGCGGGAAGCCTCGCATGAGGAGAGGATCTGCTGGAGGACTGCTTCGTTTTCCTGAATGGAGGTATTTATCATGGGTAGGTATGCTCACAAAATCGGTTCGACTTTGTACGATCACTATACGATTCTCGTGTCTGTACTATTATTCGATCTTAGGAGAAAACCTTTGTCCAATTCACGAGGACGCTCAGGTTTCAAAGATAAAAAACGGACATTAGGCCATAGATCGGCCATCTAGATCGCGAGAAGGACATTTTTTCGGGCAAACTGGTCGAAAATCGGCCATCTTGGGCAAACTTGACTCCCGTATCTTTTTTACCTGACTCGACCTAAAGTAACTCATGATACCAGCAGCCTACTTCCTCGGGTTCATTTTTTACAGTTTTCTTGGATGGATCTGGGAAACGACATACTGCTCAGTAAAAGCCAAACATTTCATCAACCGCGGATTTTTAAACGGACCAGTCATCCCGATCTATGGTTTTGGGGCCGTTCTCGTCATGCTTGCCGTGAACGCATTTGGAACTCTTGCTCTTCCGACGCCGGCAGTCGCCTTCAATCTCATCAATATTCTCGTGGCATTTTTCGGAGGAATGCTGCTCGCAACGATTCTTGAATATACTGTTTCTGTGATATTAGAATTATTTTTCCACATTAAATTATGGGACTACTCAAAAAATAAATTCAACTTTCAGGGAAGGATCTGTCTGAAATGTTCACTGTTCTTTGGTCTCCTTTCGGTCCTCTTCATAATGGTCATTGAACCGCTCACCACCCACACAACGACCCAAATACCGGACATGGTGATAAATATCGCAGCCGGGATCATTGGTGTAATTTTAGCAATAGATATCATTATCACGGTTTCCTCTCTCCTGAAACTCAACGAACGGCTTCATGCAGCGGAAGAGATCATCAACGCCAGAGTGGACATTACCCTTGTCGAGGCAGCGAAGATCCGCGATACGCTCCATGAAAAAATCGAGGAGCGCGTGGATGAGAGTCTGGTCATTTCCAAATTCCATTACCAGAGCCGGCGTATGGCCAAAGCCTACCCTGGCTCGGTCTCGCTGAAACATACGGAGATCTGGGAGAAACTGAAGACTCATGTGAAGAAACCGGCAAAATAATTATTTTCCGGAGTGGGGGGTATTACGCTAATATGCCATTTGACGAAGGATATCCTCTTAACATTGCATGTTATTTCCTTCCCTCAGGACAAATCCATGTCTCCGCCTGAATCATGATTCCGGGAATCCCATCAAAAAATATGATTGGCAGTATCCAGAGCCGGTAACGGGCAGCTGCAGTTTCCAGATGTGTCCATGTTCCAACCGTAGGCATTTTTCCGTTCAGCGCATTTACATACTCAGGCAGAGCAGTTATTATGTTAAATAACTCAACATTAAGTTCCTTATAATTTTTCCCGACAAGGTTTTTTGTATCAATTCCAAGGTTATTTCCGAGACTCTCCTGCATGTATGAATTTAATGCAAGAATAATGCCTTCGTTATTGACAATGATCGTGGGTTCGGGTTGTACTGCCAGAAACTGCGGCGAGATTGGAAGACGTTCGGACAACTGATACACATGTGAAGGACCAACAGTGCGTATCTCGACCTGACCCAGTGTTGCAAGTACTGTCAGATATCGGGATATCGTATTTCTATTCAATCCTGTTTTTTTTGCAATGTCGGATATTGAAAGCCCGAACTTGCTGTTTCTTAAATGAAACATTATCATATTAAGTCCGGATTCTTTCGAATTTCTTAGGGAGGGAACATTCACCGAATTTATATCCATAATTGCGCAGCGCTCATCCAATTATATTTAGTTAAATAAAAATTATCTGTTTAATCGTATATATATATTGCTCATGGCTCTTCACCAGACACATGAATATACCAAACATAAAAACTGAAGTATCGGCAATATTTATGAAAACATATACGATTTTCAGATTACCCTGTGAGCAATATTAAATAAATTACGTTTACTATGGATGATGCATTATCAAAATGTGCGCGCAGTTTATGTTCCAATCAAGGTAATGTAGATATCAGGTATCACGGATACGTTGCCAAGGTCTGCCATCTGTACAGTTCAGGGTTCCAACCATTACTGATAAGAAAAAATACCAGCCGGAAACACGCACAGAAAGTAAAATACATCCATGCATCCCTGCATGGAAGATCCGCACATAAATGAAGGGGATGTGGAGTTATTTTTTGGATGAAAAATATTGGTGAAGAATGGGCATTCTTCCCCAGTTAATCTGTTTTGAGAGCAGATCAGAATTAAACCGTTGCGATCATATCCGATTCGATCAACGTATGTCTCACATACACGTATCCAGTCTCGGCATTTACCAGCGTCAGTATTGCATCACCGTTTGCGCCGATTCCGGCACTGATAACAGTGTTACCGTCTGCATCATCTTTTCTCAGACCGATAGCGAGACTTGGACTTGAGGGGTTGACGTACTCACATGAAACTATGAACATATCTCCCGGATCTGCGATCGTGTTATGAATGGTCGGATCATCTTCACTCAGACCAAACATCACGATACGATAGCCTCTCATGTATTCCGGAGGGAGAATTATCTGACTTCTTCCATTCCAACTACTACCGCCAGGAAGATAGGCTGTTGAAACCGGGTCATCATAGCCAAGGTCAACAGACCCCCCGCCGCCGGAACTCTGGCCGCTTGCAAGATAGAGTTTCATCTTCGTTAAATCAACCGGCTTGTCGCCGACTACCTTAAACAAAAGACCCGCTGCTTCCGTCTGATATGTCTGCTTGGCAATACTACTCACCGTTGCTGCTGTGTATCCTGCAGTATAAAGACCGACAAACTCGATTTGAGGCTCGTCAGTCTGTGTACCGGTTGAATCCATAAAACCGGCTGCCGTCAGGCTGACAATGCCTGCAATAATGATCGTCACAACAAGCATAAGCATAACACCGACAACCGGCGATACACCTGCATCTTTTTCCCCTGAACGTTTCATCGAAATCACCATAATGCAGTCACATCCTGATCGCTGAGTACGGTTCCCGAGGGAACATGAATCACCGTTATGTGAACTACTGACCCTTCAGTAAATCCATAAATCGTCCTCTCTGTGGTTGGGAAACCAAGGAATCGATCGATCTCCTTAAACCACCATTCAGTACCGCTTGCGATTGGAGCATTACCTCCAAAGTAGAGATAATCGTTCATGTCATACCCCACAGTCAGACCGTTGCCGGTGGTTGCGACAATTGGAGCATTATAAACCTGTGTTTTTGGAACAAAGGGATCATCAGAGGCAGAATAAACCGGAGCTGAACCCCAGCCTACAGAGGCGCTTCCACTGCTCAGATCAATGCCGTAATCCTCAACCTGACCTGTGATGGTATGGGTGATTGTCTTTCCCGCATTCGTGAGAGGGACACCGTTGTATGTGTCTGGAACAACATAAGTCGTAATAATCTTCAGCTGGTTTGAGGTAAATTCTCCAGTAGCAACCGGTATTTCACATACAACTCCAGGATAGGAGGCAGTTTTTCCGCCGGCATGAATGGTGAAGTCAAAGCCTGCGGAAGGGGCAGGGGTAGCTGCAGAGCCGAGTCCTCCTGCAAATGCTGCGACCAGTGCTGCAACAATGATCGTTACAACCAGCATCAGCATAACACCGACTACCGGGGATACCCCGTCATTTTTTTCATTATCTGTTCGCATTCTCTTCACATCCATTCAGTTGATGGTGATTGTTCCTTTCTGGATCTGCTTGCCGGTAATTGTGTCGAATATCGTATAGGTTACCGGAACATGTTCCTGAACGACAAATCTGCCGCCCGTTGCCGGGGTCCAGAGAAGGAATTTTCCCGTTTTAACAGCAGATACATCATCTGTGTTGTCGTAATATCCGTCAGCAAGAAGAATAAATGACTCACCAACCGAAATTGTCGTGTCCAGATTATTGGCAACCGCAAAGTAGGTCTCGCTTGTCTTATCGGTTCCAAGCATTACATCAATAGCTGCCTCATTTACGACAGGACTTGTCTGATCACGATAGATACTTGGATCAAACGTTATCGACGACCCGTCGCTTGTCAGCATGATTTTTATCTTATCAAGCTGAACAGAGTCCCCCCCAAGAAGTTTGAAGACAAATCCGTTGTTTTTTGATGCCGATGAAGAATAATCCGGCACGCTGTTCGTTTTATCGGCATCTGAAATACCTGCTGCATAGGACACATCAAAATTGACGCTTGGCGCGATCTGTTCATCGCTCGTAATGCCGCCGACAAATGCTGCAACTACTGCTGCAACAATAATTGTTACAACCAGCATCAGCATAACACCGACAACCGGTGAAACTGCAGAATCTTTTGTCATGAATTTCATGCTACGATCACATCCTTGCTGTACAAAACACTGTTCGACGGGGTATGGAGAATTTCAACGTGCACGTTTGATCCAATTCCAAAGTCAGTATAGCCGTCATTGATGGTGTCGCCATCATATTTGTTAAGATATTTCAGCTGATTTGCGGAACTTGTCTGACCCATAAGAATGTAGGCAGTTCCTTCATTGCTGTAGGTACTCATGATCGTTCCAGGTGCAAAATTGTAGTTGCCGAAGTTTATGGCAGTGTTATCAGTTGCAGCGTCACCATATGCCGCATTTAAGAGAATCGGTGCAACGATTTTCTGACCTGTTGCTCCAGTTGAATTGGTAACGGTAATTGATCTGGTATTCATTGCTGTACGATCACCTTTGATAGTCCCCGCCTTTGAACCGGTCTTGGATGTATAATAGGTCAAGATCCGCAGATCCGATGTGGAGATGGAATCTCCGCCTAGATTTTCGATATACATGACACAATCGTTTCCGGTATATCCGGAGTTGTAGAGAATTTTTACGTCTATCGATGCAACCGGCGCTGCTTCAGATGTTGAAAACAGACCCCCGGCAAATGTTGCTACAAATGCAGCAATAACGATGGTTACGACCAGCATCAGCATAACTCCTATAACAGGGGATACTGCGCTGTCTTTTTGTGAATTATGTGTTTTTTTCATAATGTTCATTGTTCAACACTCCTGTTTCAGATATAATCATACACCTTTCCGGACAGATCACCCGATGCAATGACATTGCCCGTTGATGTATCTTTAATTGTGTAAACCGTTCCCGGACCAATCTCGAAAAATCCTTCCGAGTATGTGCCGTCTCTCGTTGCAACCATGTAGAGCTGACTGTACTTTGATGTATCACTTTGGATAATCCGGTCGGCATAAATGATGAAGCGGTCTCCCGGCTCAATGGTCTGATACGCAAGATACTTCCCGTATGACATCGTGACGCCTACCTTTTTCATCCGGTAGTCAACCTTTTTGGCCGACGGTGTAGTAGACAGACGGGCTTCTCCGGGTGTCAGGATGCCGGAAATCGCGGTTGACGGAGCGTCATTAAACGTAATTGTCGTTTCATTCACAACACCACGGGTATTTTCCTGCAGAGTGATCTCCAGATTTGTCAGGACAATATTTTCACCGCCGGCATTTTCAAAAAGAAGGCCGACTTCGCCTAAAAAGCCGTTTTCAAAATCATTTCCCTGAACAGAACCAAGATAGTTGATCCTTGTCATAGGCGATGCCTCCGTACTTCCGACATAATTGGATGCAACCATCCCTACTACTGCTGCAATAATGATCGTTACAACCAGCATCAGCATAACGCCGACAACCGGGGAGACCCCGGACTCTTTGTTTTTGGATTTCATTGGATTCTCACATCCTTGTCATAAATGACGGTGCTGGTCGGAATGTGAACGATCGTTACATGGAACCTGGTTCCGGTGTCTATGCCGTATGTTTTTGCTTTCGTAGTATCGAAACCTGCGAAATAATTCAAATCAAAAGCAATGGAACTCCCTGAAACCAAATCAGCCTGACCAAAGAGCTGATTGTTTACCGTTCGTTTACTGACGGTCGCATTGTTGTTGGTGATCTGATACACAAATGGATAGTCTGCCAATGTTGTGTTAAGGTCGTTTTCAGCTGTAGGTTCGAGTCTGCCGTCGATCGTGTGGATGATCGTTTCTCCGCCGTGATCCAAAGCCTTATTGGCAAACTTTACCGGAACGCCATACGATACGGTGATCAGCAAATCTTTCGTCGGCAGCGTATCCCCGGCAATGTTTTCAATCATGGCAGAACCCTGCCCTATGAAGAGAGAAACATCAAGTGAGGCTGTAGGTGCAGCTTCTGTTGTCGTTCCGATACCGCCGGCAAATGCTGCGACAAGGGCTGCAACAATAATTGTTACAACCAGCATCAGCATAACACCGACAACCGGAGATACTGCAGAATCCCGATCGGATCTGTGTTTTTTCAACATCTTTGTTTTTTTCATACGATTTTCCCCACCCAATTAAATCATATTAATTGAGTATAACTAAAATAATTTTTTGCAGTCACATATTAGATTAAAAACAATATAAATAAATTGCAAATCAGGATTGAAATCATATTTGGTGATTAAATATGCTTATCAGACATGATTTCAGATATGCAAAGCATATCTAACGTACAAATAATTAATAAAATAAAATTCACAATAAATGGTGCAAACTTAAATTAACTTGCTTTCTGCGTTTTGATGCAGATCATATGCATCCTTTACATCGGAAGCAGGAGGACAATGTCTGTGAATACGAAAAATATTATTTCAATTATACTCCTTGCAGGAATCATACTTTGTCTGTTTACCGGAACGGTATCGGCAAGATATGCAACTGCAGCGGGTGAGAATGCAGGAATAAATCTGAGTGATACGGTGTATCGAGGAGAAAATAATCTGGATTTTTCAGCATTTTCAAGTGGAGGTTATACTGTCGACTACCTTCAGCATGTAACTGACGGAGATCAGATTGCCCTCATAAATCAGATCGCTTCGGTTGGACAAACACAGGCTCCGGGAACATATGGAGCATGGAATAATTCCATTGGCAGACTGGGATTTGCGGTATGCACTATCGCGGAACTTAATCTTGGGAAAATCGCAGTGACTCCTTATGCAACTACTGTTACCGACTCAAATCCGAACTCGATCTCAAAAGCAGCTCAAGTTGTCTTTTATATTTCCGGAAGTAATCTCCATCCTGATCAACTAAATGGAAACTGGAACGGATTCACTATCACAAATACCCAGACAGGGGTTCAGACGCAGGAGATTACAAATATCGGGGGCAGCACTCAGTCACTCAGGAATGTACCCGATCCGACCGATAAAACCAATGCGAATTATGCATTTAAACTGGTTGATCAGTCCCTGATCCCTGCCGGAGACTCAACACCGGTCACGATTTCATTTAACATAGAGTTGAACGGTCTTCCAACACAAAAAACACAAATTCAATACTCCTTTACTGCAGTACAAAGTACTTTCAGTCTTACCGGAGCAAATATTGCTGCAGGCAACACCGGCACGGCTGTATTGACCGGCATCCCCTTTACTGCCTATACTGTTGTACTTTCTGAAACCGGAAGCGACACACCTTATTTTAATCCTGCCGAGGGAGTGGTCATCATTGATGCTCATACAATTACCGCGACACCCGGATGGAATGGGACCGTGTCCCTTCCAATAACGGTACCCGCCAATGCATCGGCCGGCAATTATCCGATAACGGCCTCGGGATCGGGCACAGTAAAAAGTGCATCGATTACTGTTGCTGCAACCACCATTTCGCTGATATTTGATGCCCCGCCAAGTGATGCCGTATCTGGTCTCTTTGCAGAAGGCGATTACATCAAACTTTCCGGCACGGTAAAAGGTGCACTATCCAATGTTGATATTTATTTCTATATAACCGGACCAAACCTTCCTGAAAATGGTGTGAGTCTGACTGGAACACCCGTCGTTGACGGAGATCCATCAACATTTACCATATTTACCTACAGCATAGTGCTTAATTTATGGGAGGGAGGGTGGATCACCAGCGGATTTGAACCGGGAACCTACACGATACATGCCAATCTCCAACCCTATGGATACAGAGAAAGCAGCACACCGAAGGGGAAGGGATACAGCAGTGATATATCTCATGATTATGTGATAAGTGACCAGAGCATTCACGCAAAATCCGACGAGACCAATAGTGGTTACTTTACCCAAGGTGATTATCTTCGCTATAATATCTCTGCAAGAGGGAGTCCGGGAACAAAGGGAGGTATGTATGGTGACGTCCGCTGGTACATCATTGGATCAAACTTCAGATATGCGGATATGAAATCAAAGTATCTACTGATCGAAGACACCTCAATGTTCGGACTTTTTGCCCCTCAGGGAACAACGAGTTTTGAATACAACCGGTCGTTTTCCTATGATCTCGGTCCGGGAACATACTATCTTATCCTTCAGCATCCCGGTCCAAACGCTGTATTTGACGTAACGCCGGATATAACCGGAGGATCTTTCAGCGTAATTAACACAGCCTGGGGCAGCAGTGCCAATCTTGGAACACAGCAGTCTGATAATGCTGCATATACCTTAACAAATGCGATCTCCGATCCCAATTCAGACGATTTGTATGTTATCACGGAATTTACTATTGAAAAACCAAGGATCGAAATAACCCAATTGGGAAACACCCCCATTGGAACCACCATAACAATTCAAGGAACCACGAATTACTACACCGATGACACCTTCAGTCTGAAGATTCAGAGACTTGATTTTGAAAATCCGGACAACAACATAGCAATGATGATCCCAACAGAACGGATACAACCGTCATCTGTATCTCCCTATGCAAAGTATATGTCGCGTCCCTTCTCGTTTGGTGAAATTGATACGTCAACCTGGTTCCCGGGAACCTATGAAGCAAAAGTCACCAACATCGACACCGGGGTTACAACCGCCATGACATTTACCGTTGGAGGGGAATCGGAAGTTGACTCAACGGTTACCGGTGAAACATATGATCCAGCCCTAACCACCCAGCAGACACCGGAACCGGTGCAGACAAATCTGCCGGTTTCAACACCTATCCCTACCCAGACAAAATCATCCGGCTTTATTTACGTTGTCCCGGCAATTTTTGCGGGACTTGTCCCCTATCTCAGGAGGAAGTGAATGGCATCCATACAGCTTAGCAAAAAAACATTCCGGAATCTGATCATTGGAATGGGAATTGTTATAGTAATAACGGTTGCCGCCATCATCTTTTTTGGAAACGGAGGATTTTCCCAATTTACACCGGAACAACACGCAGATAATCCGGAAAACATAACGGAACAAACCGGACCCTGGGGGGTGAAAACATTTGAATGGGAGTACAACGGTGTTAAAAACATCGTAACAGTTCTGGTAACCAAAGATGCATACAACAGGTACAACACCGATTTTGGAGGAACAGACATCCCGAATGATTTGAGCAACTATATCATCATCTCCGGAGACGGCGGCTGTATTGCCGATACAGCACGGCAGCTTTCCGAGATTGCAAAGAAAAATTCGTATGAAAGTGAAGATACGATAAATTTCGTGCTTTCGTTTGTTAAGTCCCTCTCTTACCAGACAGACAAAGAAACCGGACATTCATCGAATTATCCTCGGGCACCGGTAGTTACCCTTGCGGATGAGACAGGTGATTCCGAAGATCTGTCTATTCTGGCATCAGCTCTTTTAGAAGAGATGGGATATGCATCGGCACTTTTGTATTACCCGCTGAAATATGACCGCCTCACAATAATTCCGGAAGCAACAGCCCTTGGACTGATTGGAACAGACCCGGAAAACGGAATGATCTACGGAGTAAACACGACGTATCCTAAACAGACAGTTAGTGTCAGCGCTGAAAAAACGACGGTATATCCACTATACGGAGTTACTAACGCAGTAAATCCATCCGGCAAAGATACCGAAGGATGGTATGCAGGGAAGGGAACCTGGAATATAGGTAATCTGTCCGGATCCCTTGGATATGCACGCTATGTTCCGTCATCCAATTCCTTCTCGGCAGAATTCACGCCTGACTTCCCACAAAACATCGGCGCCAACGAAAAAATTACCTACACGATAGAAAATGCTTCGTGGACCGTGCCGGTAAAAACAGTTTGGATTGCAGATACTGCCTCGAAAGGGACACCGGTCTCTGCGTATAATTCACAGACACCGGTCGTTATTCAGACCTACATACTCTGGAGCATGAACTCATGCGACTCTTCACATAAAGACCAACTTGACCTCGGATTACTCCTTGATCTGGACCTGTCAACTGAATTTCCAACAACAGACTCAACTCTTACCGGGGGAAAATTCTGGGCGGCAGGCCATCCGGTTTACTCGCCGATCTATGTCTCGGAAATGAATGCCGATTATTACCTGGGGGTCGAACAGCAGAAAAATGCACAGAAATATCTGGAAAGCACGTGGTATCCGTCAGGCATCTCATGGGATATCCTCTACGACAAATGGAAACTCTATGAACATTTCCTGACAGTAAAAGGAACTCCGGGAACGTTGTATACCCCGGCCGGGACAGCAGAGCAGGTAATCGAAACACCCTGGAGAATAACCTACACTATCGACGGAATCTATGATCAGAACGTTCTTGATACGGATATGGACTATATGACGCCGTATGCCGATCTGAACATCGCAGTTTATAAAATCGGCGATGACGGCAGTGTTGCATTAGTGGAAATTACCGGATGGCAGGGCCACACAAATGCAGATACATATGATACAAGCAGAATCTATCCGCCGGGACATTATGCGATAGGCATATTTTCCCGAAATGTATATGCCTCGGTTGTAATCGAATTCTCAGGCAAAAGCGAAAATACGGCATATGCGGGAGGAATCTGATGCGTCTTCCCTCATTCAAAAAAACGGATGAAACAACTACCGTACTTTCTGTGACGAAAGAAGATGAGTCCGCAGTTATCAAAGAGATCTTCTCGGAAAATATGACGAGTTCAGCAGAAAAAAACCAAGCCCCCATGGACATAAAGAAAGAGGGAAAGAAACCATCTGCACGTTTGAAGAAGACAAAAACCCACAAGAAATCTGCCGAAACGAAAGAAACCACCTTCAGCATCAAATCTCTTCTGTCCGGAAAACCTGAACAAAAGACCGTCTTTGAAGAGCCGCCGCAGGTTCTCCACCTGCCGCCGTTTGAAACCGAATATGAAATTCTCGACAGATACTGGCTCACCCCGCCGTATGCATACGCCAACATTTACCGCGATGAGTACGACAATGTCCATTACCAGATGGTAGAGCCGAAACTCAACGAAAAAGAGCTCGTTGTCTTAGAGGAAACGTTCGAACATCTCAGAAGCATGCTTGTCTACGACACGGTGCGAAAACGCGGAGAACTTGAACTTGATCCATACCTTCTTAGGGAAGTCATAACCAACTTTGACCCGGACATAACACCGGAAAGACGTGACACGCTTGTGTACTTCCTCAACAGAAACTTTCTGGGATACGGCAAACTTGACCCCCTTATGCATGATGAAAAGATCGAAGATATCACCTGCAATGGTGCAGACATCCCCATCTTCCTCTATCACAGACGATTTGCCAACGTTGAAACCGACATTCTTTTTGACTCGACCGAGCTGAACAAATACGTTTTGAAACTTGCTCAGAGAGGAGATAAACAGCTATCCTTAACTTCGCCGATTATCGATGCAGCACTTCCGGAAGGTTCGCGTGTCCAGTTGACCTACTCGGACATTATTTCGTCCAAAGGAAGTTCCTTTACCGTCAGGAAATTCAAAGCCGAACCAATGACCCCGGCTGATCTTGTCGTCTCGAATACCTACAGCAGCGAACTCATGGCACACCTCTGGCTCGCTGTGGAAAACAGAAAAAGTATGATTATTGCCGGCGGAACGGCCAGTGGTAAAACCTCGACGATGAATGCAGCGTCGTTTTTTATTCCGGCGGTTGCCAAAATTGTTTCAATCGAAGATACGCGGGAAATTCAGCTGCCCCACGTCAACTGGCTCCCGATGAAAACGCGTGAGAGTACGTCAAATGTTTCCGGTGTTGGAAACGTCAGCATGTTTTCGCTGTTAAAAGCTGCACTTAGACAAAGACCGGAGTATATCATTGTCGGAGAGGTCAGGGGCGAAGAAGCCCAGACATTATTCCAGGCAATGAACACCGGACATACAACATACTCAACCCTGCATGCCGGAAACGTCAAGGAAGCGATTAACCGGCTCGTCAATGATCCTATCAATGTACCTGCGGCAATGTTTGGAGCTCTTAATCTTGTCGTCATTCAAAGTCTGCTCTACGGAGAAGGAAAAGGATTCAGGCGCTGTTTATCCTTAAACGAGATCACGGTCAATGATGATAAAATTGCATGGACACCCCTGTTTCAGTGGAACCACACGACGGACCGGTTTGATAAAGTCTATACTCACTCCGCAGTTTTCGACAGCATTGCCTATCAGAACGGCTGGACCGATAAACAACTGAAAGAAAGGATCAACAGCAAAAAACAAGCTCTCGATGAGATGGCGGCTTCGGGACATACCAACCCGGATGCTGTGGAAAAGGCAATTATCGAGACGATTCTGCGTGAACGAAAAGCATAGTGGGAGTTGAACATGAGACAAAATCCCGACATACTCGATACAATCCTTTTCAATACAAAACTGGAAAATGCCCTGCGCTCGGCGCATATTACCGTTCCTGTAGATCAGTACATGATGCTTACGATACTGATAACCGGATTTTCCGGCATTATGACTGTACTGATAGGAGTCCTCATAACGGTTATGGGCATTACAATTCCCTTCCTCTCCTTTCTGCCGGTGTGGATCCTGATTACCGTCAGCTGTATCCTTATTCCAATAGGTGTCTTCATCTGCTTTTATTATTACCCGGTTCTGGAGGCACAGGGCAGGAGAAATAAAATCGAACAGGATCTTCCCTTTGCAATAACCTACATGCAGGCATTATCATCAACGATCACTCTGTATGAGATTTTTCGAAACGTATATGAAGCAGCTGACCTTTACGGAGAAGTTTCGCGGGAATGCGGACTCATTGTCAGAGATGTAGAGCTGTTTGGGGAAGATCTGCTGACGGCTATAGAGAACACCATCAAAATAACACCTTCGGAAAATTTCCGGGAATTACTCAACGATCTGGCTCTTGTCTACCGAAGCGGCGGCAATATGAGGAACTTCTTCAACTCCAAATCAGAGTCCTACCGTGAAATTGCCAGACAGCAGCTGGATGCCCTCTTGCAGTTTTTGGAAATGATTGCAGAGGTTTATGTTACGGCATTTGTTGCCGGTCCGATTGCCATCATGATCATGCTCGTTGCCCAGAACCTTTCAGGTCAGAATACTATGGGAAATATTATGCCGATCATGATGATTTTCCTGCCGCTTGGCGCAATAATACTGATTGTGATCCTGTATATTCTCCTGCCGCCGGATAATCTCGGGATTGCCAGCAGGGAGATCAGAGACAGTGAATACGGAACGGATCTTCTTGATGCGGAAACACATACCGAGCCGGATGCCGAGTTCATCAAACAGATCAATGCACGAAAAAAGATCATCAGATATCTCGATATCCTAAGGCACCCGATTAAATTTTTCATATCGGATTATACAATCCCGGGAATCATCGGTGTGCTACTTGCGTCCTTTGTATGCGTATCCTGGATCACAGGTACTTTTGCAAAAATATTTCCGTCAATGACAATGGAAGTCCTCATTTGCGTTATCATTATCGCAGCTTCCCTTCCGCTGATGACGGCGTACGAGATTCGGAGACGCTACGTTACCAAAGTGGAAAAACAGCTTCCCGAATTCTTGCGGGAAATTGCCGATATGCGTGATATCGGCATGACACTTCAGGGAGCCATATCAATGATTTCCGGAAACAAAACCGGCGTTCTTTCCTCGGAAATTAAAATCGTGACAAAGGAACTTTCCTACGGGGCGCATCTTTCAAACGCTTTAGTCAGGATGGAAGAACGTATCGGCCTCGTTTCAGTAAAAAGAGCAATCTCGTTATTAGTGAAAGCAAGCGAAGTTACAGATTACGTCAGGGAGATCTTAACGATCGCCATCTCTGATCTGGAACATTATATTAAGATGAAAAGCAAGCGTCTGAATGTCTCGTTTGTCTATCTTGCGGTCATTTATCTCTCATACGGAATTTATCTCTACTCGGCATATCAGATGAACGTTGCATTCATCTCAAGTTTCTCGTCTTTTGACATAACCTTCGACCTGACGTCAAACAAGACGGACATGTTTAACATCGGCATTATTCTGGCATTTTTTTCAGGAATCATGGCAGGACAGATGTCGTCAAACAGTGTTCTCTGCGGACTCAAACATTCGATTATCATGCTTATTGCAACAATCATAACATTTGTATATATTATCTAGGTGAAATCCATGGAATTAACTAAACAAGATGAGGGAATCACATCGGTCGCCGGAGAGATGCTGATTCTGGCTCTGATACTTATACTGGTATCCCTGTTTGCGGTATCTGCATTTAATCTGCTGCCGGGCGAACGCGAGACCATTGTTGATGTTTCGATGAATTCATCGGCCGACACACTGTATTTCTGGCACAAAGGGGGGGACTGGGTTGAAGGAAAAGAACTTACTGCAGCGTTGACGCCCTCCGCGGGAGGAGAGAAACTTGTTCTTGAGAAAATTTCCCTTACAGACTGTTTCGGAAATGAGTCTGCAGTTTTTGATCTGGGAGGATGTTATGCAGTTGATCTTTCGGCAGTGTCGTCCGATAGCTACAGTCTGCGGCTGACAACGGCCGATAGTGTCATTTATGCACAAGACGGGCTGGTGATTTCATGAAAAAAACACAAGAAGATGCGGTTTCAACGGTAATTGCCATGATGCTGATTCTGGCAATTCTTTCAACCTGCATAGCGGTGTATACGACGACCTATGTTCCGGGATTAAAACAACAATCCGAAATTATCCATAGCGAGGATGTAAAACTCGTCTTTGACAGATTTGCATCGGATGTGGAGAATATCTACAGCCTTGGAAAACCGGCGCAGTTCACGGAAACATTCGCACTTGGAGGAGGAAATGTTCTTCTCTCGCCGGCAAAATCGAGCGGAACTGTTGAAGCAGAGAATGTTGTGATAGGAACACTCAAGATCCCGGGGAATCCTGATAAGGAAATAACGCAGGTGAATCTCACATACGCTCCGTCATTTACTTCCTGGGAAAAACAGGGATATGCTTATGAAAACGGTGTTGTATGGATCACCAAAGATATCAAAAGAACACCGGCATCCCAGACGATACTGACAATTGATGAAGGAATCTCCAGAGAAGAGAGTATCGTAAGAGACAGACTTTCCGGGAAATATATTACTGTTGCAACCGACGGAAAGAACAATGCCACGGTAACGATACCAAAGATGAGCATTACTGAGAAAAACAGTATGACCGGCAGCGGGAATGCAAACATCATAATGAATGCTTCAATTACGCCGATTGCAGATATACTGCTCACTGCCGGAGAATGCATCGAAATTTTCGATATAAACGGCACTTCGCTTTTCAGATATCCCGAAGTCCCGAGTTCGAGTAATATGAATCTGAGCGTCAGATGGCTGAATATAACGGTGAGTACAGAATGAAAAATGATGCAGTTTCACCTGTTGTCGGCATAATGCTGTTACTTTCGATGACAATTATCGCAGCCGGCGTTCTTGCAGCATTTGCAGGAGGGATCGGGTCAGTTTCGGAGCAAACACCTTCTGTAGATCTCTCAGTATCGTCATACGGCTCGGGAGACAATCTCAGACTGCTGTTTGAACACAAAAGCGGGAATGGATTGACACCGTCTGATATCAAAGTATCATTTCTGGTGAAAAATCCGGATAAAAATGATTACGGAGGTTCATTTATGCTTACTGAACTTACAGACGACACGGCATGGTCTGCTGGAGAGATACTCACGACGAAAAATATCACGACAACTTCAGAAATATTTGGAATATCAGCTGATGAATTAAAAGCAGCTGCAAATGTTTCCACCCCGGTTGAAATCAAGATTTATTACCTGCCCTCCTCGACAATCATTTATCAGTCAACTATCCTTTTGGAGGAAAAATGAACATCAAAAAAGAGAACGGAGTCTCAGAAGTTGTGGGTGTGCTGTTAATGCTCACCGTTACAATTCTATTGGTCAGCAGTGTTGCTATTATCATGAATAATTCGGTTGAAACTACGGAAAAACCCATTACGGCAAATGTTGTGGCAACCGATATCGATGACGGGAATATTATTTTGGAACTCATTTCGGGAGATTCATTTTCTCTTGACATGATACATATCAGACTTGGTATTCGTGAGGAATCGGACAAGTCCATTATCCTTAAAGGTGATTCTTTCGAGGCATATACCAACAGCAGAATTATTTCTCTTGGAGACAGGTTCAAAATACTTGGTGAAGAAAACGGGACCACGATAAAAATAGAGAATTTCCTTGTATCCAAGGGTAAACATCTGATGTATACCGTCTACGATTCAACCGGGAAGCCGATCTCCTCGGGAGAGATATTAGTCACCTGAGGCGAAAGACCAGAGATTCATTCCATCACAACAATCAGACAAACAAAATACTTTTTCCTATTTTTGATTTGAATCATTTAATCGCAAATTAATTTTGGCACTGAGAACTTAGAGTGGAAACAATGAAACCGTTTTTTCATGAGATGGTAGAAGAGAAAGGGAAGGGAGATTGCCTGGTTTGGACACATGAAAAAAACCAACCGCGAATCGGCGCGAATCCTGCCCTTTGGACGAAGAGAATCGGATTTGCGGTTGGTATTTCTCTTGTGTCAAAACGAATGCCGTATACGAAATCAAAGTACGTCTCATAATTACTTCAGTTTTTTCATTTGAGATCACACCGCGTAATTTCTATTAATAATTTTAGACATAAGATGAATTCTGCGCATTCACCAGAAATAACATTTAAACACAGAACATATTATCTGAGTATATGACGAAAGATGAGGTTTCAGATGACATTCTTGAAGCCATCAGAAAATGCGACCCAAATCATCCAATATTAAAATTAAAAGAACATCCTAATGGTATATTATTACGCAATTCCAATTCTTTTCAATTAATGGGATACAAAAATGGTAAATCGATCCTTCTTCCAAAATCACACATGTCAATCCACTATCGAGGTGAAAATAACATATATGACACATGTATTCCGTCAATCTACAGAAATAATCCATCAGACACGCAAATTCTTATTGAGAAATTAAAGGTTCTAGATTTTATATCTATAACGAAGACTTTCCCTCAGGTTCTATTTGCAGAAAAAGATGGACTTGATGTAAGATATGAAGCACTAGCCCAACATTATGGATTGAAAACTGACATTATAGATGTAACATCAGACATTTGTGTGGCCGCATTTTTTGCAACACACGAATATGACATCGGTACAAACAGGTATCTCCCAAAAACAAGTGGCTATGGCGTATTAAGATTCAGGCGTGGTTTATTTTTGTTTCCAGATGAAAACACAGAGCTTATTGGGGCCCAGCCATTTCTAAGAC
Source organism: Methanocorpusculum parvum (assembly GCA_002287215.1). Classification (GTDB taxonomy): domain Archaea; phylum Halobacteriota; class Methanomicrobia; order Methanomicrobiales; family Methanocorpusculaceae; genus Methanocorpusculum; species Methanocorpusculum parvum. The sequence continues at coordinate 18,522 of LMVO01000045.1, read as the reverse complement.
CAACATTACAACATGCATTTGGTTTAAGAATGAGAAAGGAAGATGATTTGAATACATGTTCTGGAAAGATTGTTTTCAAACAGAACATATTTTGGAATCAGAAAATAGAGGATGTGTTCAGACAGAATGACGTAAATTTATTCCCGAGAGAGATTATAGCAAATGTAGCTGATAGTATCAGGTTGAGCAATTCGGTAACGCAGTTGTCAATTGATGAATATTGTGCGTCTAATGGAATGTGTGTGAACGAGATTGCAGATATCGTCTTAGATGCAGGACACACTGTAAGAAACACACCCATTTTCGTATTGAGTGATAAAGTTAGAGATATGCTCAAAAAAGATGTTGAAGAGAATGGACATGGAATTAACTTTACTACAAGATTAGAATTTATCCCCTAAAAAAAACTAAAAATAGAGCTCAAAATTCCATGTGTCTTGTGAACGAACGAGAGCTCAACGGGTTTTGTATAAACATAAAAACAATTCAGAAAAACAAAAAAACAGTGGACCCGCTGGAATTCGAATCCAGGATCTCCGCCATGTCAAGGCGACGTCATAGCCAGCTAGACCACGAGTCCGATGAATCGCACCTTGTGTGCCTTACTAGATTGTTCCTCGACACATATAAATTTTTTTAACTTGTGCCGGAAAAATAAGGGGAGATCCCCATTCAGAGTCTGACAAATTTCGCTGCAGTGATCCCGTCGCTTGACGCGACCTCCTTCATCACTTCAGGAGAAACAACATCATCAACCGCGAGGATCATCAGAGACTCGGAACCGACATTCCTGCCGCCGACCTGCATACTGGAAATATTCACGTTATGCTTGCCAAGGATCATACCCACCGGACCGACAACTCCCGGGCGGTTCACATGATCCGCAAGGATAACAAATCCGCTTGGAACAATATCCGTCGCGTATTTCCCGATCGCAATGATCCGGGGACCCGCGCGCGTAACGATACCCGAGATCGACTCCCGGCCCTTCTCCGTAGTATAACTCAGCGTCACCAGAGACTTATAATCCCCTGCTTCGCTTGACGTCTTCTCAAAAATCGTAATACCGCGTCCCTGGGCAATAACCTCAGCGTTCACAATATTCGCCGGCTCATGAAGAACCTGCTCAAGCATCCCTTTGATTCCAAGACGGGTCACATACTTCAGATTCTGCTTCAGATCAGCGATCTCGCCAAGATACGCAAACTCCACTTCCGTGATCGCTCCGTCCGCGATCTGGGCCGCAAGGCTTCCCATCTTCTCAGAAAGAAGCGCATACGGATCGATCTTCGCCTTCACATCTGCAGAAACCTGAGGCGTATTCACCGCGCTCTTCGCAGAGCCGCCCTTCAGCACATCGATACACTGATAGGCAACCGAGATCGCCACATTCTTCTGGGCTTCAACAGTACTTGCGCCAAGATGAGGAGTAACGATCACCGAATCCAGCTTCAGCAGCGGAGACTCGGTCGGCGGCTCAACCTCATACACATCCAGAGCAGCTCCGGCAACTTTGCCGGCAACGATCGCATCGTACAACGCAGCTTCATCAATGATCCCGCCCCGGGCGCAGTTAATCAGCCGGACACCGGTCTTCATCGTCGCGATCGACTCCTTATTCACAAGATGGGTCGTGGACGGAATAAGCGGCGTGTGGACCGTGATAACATCAGCCTTCGTAAAAAGCTCGGCAACACTCATCATCTCGACACCCATCGCCGCTCCGACCTCCGCCGGAATGAACGGGTCGTAGGCAATGACCGTCATCTGAAGGGCCTGGGCGCGCTTGGCGACCTCACGGCCGATACGGCCGAACCCGACAACGCCGAGGACCTTGCCGTTCATCTCATTGCCCATAAACTTCGAACGCTTCCACTCGCCCTTCTTCAGCGATGCATTTGCCTGCGGAATGTTTCTCGCCATCGCCATCATCATCGCGATCGTGTGTTCCGTCGCTGCGAGCGTATTTCCTTCCGGCGCATTGGAAACGATGATGCCCTTCCTCGTCGCCGCTTCGCAGTCGATATTGTCCACGCCCACGCCTGCACGGCCGATATACTTCATCCTGTCAGCCGCCTGAATGATCCGGGCGGTCACCTGGGTCCCCGAGCGGACGATCAATGCGTCGTATTCGCCGATGATTCTGACGAGTTCGTCTTCCGAGAGATCAGCTTTCTCATCGACATCGCAAAATTCCTTTAATATAGCAATACCCTCTGCTGCAAGAGGATCAGATACCAGTACTTTGAAGCTCACGGATAATCGTGTACTTATTTGGCAGTCACCCGTATAGTATGTTTCTGTGCTGAGCAAAACCCTCCGCCAAAGAAAAATCCCCACCCAAAAATCCCCGGAAAAAAGATATCCTTTTGCCCGGCATCCAAAGGACCCGGCCGGCGAAAAAACTGCTCCCTGCCAATAATCTATTATTGTTAAGGGAGTAATGATATAATGAGTATCTATGGACAAATCACCCAATATTCTCTGGCTGACTGAAATCCGCAACACTGACATCACCTCAGTAGGCGGGAAAGGCGCTTCCCTTGGGGAGATGACCCATGTCGGTCTGCCTGTCCCACAGGCGTTTGTGGTTACAGCGCAGGCATTCCGCCGTTTCTTACAGCTGACAAAACTGGAAGACCCTCTTTTCACCATCCTTGAAAAACTCGACGTTGACGACAACGATGCCCTCAACGCAACCTCCGAAAAAGTACGGGCAATGGTCGGTACGGCAAAAATGCCGGACAAAATCAAAAAAGAGATCATTGAATCCTACAAAAAAATGGGGAACCAGACCGTTGTCGCCGTTCGTTCAAGCGCCACTGCTGAAGACCTTCCCGATGCATCCTTTGCCGGTCAGCAGGACACCTATCTCAACATCCTTGGCGACAAAGACCTCCTTGAAGCCGTCCAGAACTGCTGGGCATCGCTCTACACCTCCCGTGCCATCTACTACCGTTCAAAGAACGGCTTCGATGACCGCAGCGTGAATATCGCGGTCGTCGTCCAGCAGCTTGTCTACTCGGAGAAAGCCGGCGTGATGTTCTCATCCCACCCGGTCTCCGGTGCCAAAACCGTCATGATCGAAGCATCCTGGGGACTTGGCGAAGCCATCGTTTCCGGAACCGTTTCTCCCGACAACTATGTCTATGACAGAAAAGGCAGAAAGATCATCCAGAAGACCGTCGCCACAAAATCCGTCGAGATCATCCCTGACGGAAAGAAAGGCACAAAAGTCGCTGAAGTCGCAAAAGACAAACAGAACATCCAGGTCCTTTCCGACAAAGATATCCTCCGGCTTGCTGAGTATGCAGTAAAATCCGAGGAACACTACAAGAGCCCCCAGGATATGGAATGGGGTATGGTCGGCGACACGATCTACATCCTCCAGTCCCGCCCGATCACGACGATCCAGAAAAACCCGGCAAAATCCTCTTCCTCGGCTTCATCCGCCTCGGGAACCATCATTCTCCAGGGATACGGCGCTTCCCCGGGCGTTGCATCCGGAAAAGTCATTCTCGTCAATGATGTGAAAGACACCTCCAGAGTCCAGGAAGGAGACATCATGGTCGCCACCATGACGAACCCCGACATGGTCCCGGCAATGAAAAAAGTCGTCGGCATCATCACCGATGAAGGAGGAATGACCTGCCACGCCGCGATCGTCTCCCGTGAACTCGGAACACCGGCAGTCGTCGGAACCAAACAGGCGACCTCCCTTCTGAAAGAAGGTCAGATCGTCACGATCGACGGAGAAAAAGGTATCATCTACGACGGAAAGCTTGCCGTCGCCGAAGAGTGCGGAGCTTCACCCAAAGGTCCGGCCATCGTCGCTTCGCCGATCATCACCGCGACCTCCGTCAAGGTCAATGTTTCCATGCCCGAAGCAGCAGCACGCGCTGCAGCCACCGGAGCAGACGGAGTCGGTCTCCTCAGGATCGAACACCTCATCATCGGGATGAACAAAACCCCGTCCTGGTACATCAAACACGACAAACAGGAACAGCTCATCAATGAACTGATGGACGGCATCAGGACCGTTCTCGATGCATTCCGCGGAAAATCGGTCTGGGTCAGAACACTCGACTCGCCGACCGACGAGTTCCTCAATATGGAAGGCGGCGAGGATGAACCTCATGAGCACAACCCGATGCTCGGATTCCGCGGTCTGCGCCGTGACCTCCGTCAGAAAGAGCAGTTCAGAATGCAGGCCGAGTGTTTCCGCCGTCTCTGGGAAGCGGGCTACCACAACCTTGGTATCATGTTCCCTCTCGTCCAGCACCCGCGCGAGTTCCTTGCAGCAAAAGAGTCGTTCCGCGAATGGGGAGTCGATGTGGAGCACATGGATCTGGGTATCATGGTCGAAATCCCGGCATCGGCGATCATCATCGACGAGTTCATCAAAGCCGGCATCGACTTCTGTTCCTTTGGAACGAACGATCTTGTCCAGTACACGCTCGCAGTTGACCGCAACAACGGTCTGATTGGCGAGATGTACGAACCCGAACACCCGGCTGTCATGCGTTTGATCGCATCCTGCATCGAACAGTGCAGAGAAGCAGGCGTGGAATGTTCCATCTGCGGTCAGGCAGGCTCAGATCCGAAGTTCGTCAAGTGGCTCGTAAACCAGGGGATCGCAAGCGTTTCGGCCAACATCGACGCCATCCAGAAGATCAGAGAGACCGTCGCAAAGACCGAGAAACAGATTCTGCTCAACGCAGCACTCAAGAAAAACTAACCCCAACATATTTTTCAGCGTGATTATTCATGGAGGAGAAAGGATGCAAAAGAGAGGAGGTCATCTCTCTCCTCTCAGGATATCGCTCAGAGGATCTGCATCACGATCATATCCTCAGTTCGATGTGTACGATTCCGCATGAGATCGCGGTATCCGTACATGAAATGTTCAGCGGCACAAATCTCGGCGACCCGGGACTGTTTCCGGGCACAACACAGATAGAGGACCGTCTGGTCCATTCGCTCGGCGAACTTATGCACCATCCAAAGGCCGGCGGCTATGCGACCTCGGGCGGGACCGAGTCAAATCTGCAGGCGATCCGTATCGCAAAAAAACTCAAGCCCGGGATCATAAATCCCAATATCGTTGTGCCGGCTTCAGCGCACTTTTCGTTCGATAAGACCTGCGATATGCTCGGACTTGAGATGCGAACGGTCCCTTACGGGAAAAATTACACCGTTGACTGCGATAAAATGGCGGAGATGACCGATAAAAATACCATAGCCGTTGCCGGAATAGCAGGAACGACCGAGTACGGGATGATCGACGATATTGAGCGGATCGGCCGAATCGCTCTGGAAAACGATTTGTTCTTCCATGTTGATGCAGCGTTCGGCGGAATGGTGATCCCGTTTTTGCCAAACCCTGCGCCGTTCGATTTCGAAGTTCCGGGAGTATCCTCGATCTCGCTCGATCCGCACAAGATGGGAATGAGCACGATCCCCTGCGGATGTCTGCTCCTCCGTGAACCTGAGCAGTTTGGAACCCTCAACGTCGATACGCCGTATCTGACCGTGAAGAAGGAGTGCACGCTTGCCGGGACCCGGCCGGGAGCGGATGTTGCCGGCGCTTACGCCGTCATCAAACTCCTCGGACGAGAGGGTTTCCGTTCGGTCGTTGCCGGCTGTATGGAAAACACCCGCCGCCTGATCGAAGGTATGGAAGCGTTCGGTTATGTTCGGGCCGTTGATCCGGTGATGAACGTTGCGACGTTTGGTGACGGATCGGTCCCGAAGGGATGGGTCGTCTCCCATACACGGTTCGGCCATCTCAGATTCGTCGTGATGCCCCACGTGACCCGCGATGTCGTGGAAAACTTCCTCGCAGACGTCGCAAAGATCAACTAATTTTTTTAGAGAAGTTACGCGGTTTTGTGATCTCGATCGGGAAAAACTGAGGTAATTATGAGATGCACTTCGATTTCGTGTAGGTAAACATGTGGATACATGAGAAAATTCCAACCGCGAATCGGCGCGAATCCGCCCTTCGGGCGAGAAAAATCGGATTTGCTGATCCTCACTCTCGCAAGTCTCTCGCAAGGCAAAGCCTTGCTCGGCTGAGGCCTCCCCTGCGGGTCAGCCCGCCCTCGACTTGCTCGTCCCTTCATCGGGAGCGTTCGGGCAAATCCTGTCGGCGCCCCAGCGCCTCCTGTGAGAGAAATATTTGGAGAGTATTTTTATGGAAAAGAGGAGGAGAACTTACTATTGGGAGCCGCTGGAGCGGCGACAGGATTTGCCCGAACGCTCCCGATGAGGGATGAGCAAGACAGCGAAGCTGGATGGCGAAAGTGAGGAATAGCAAATCCGATTCTGGGAGCAAGCCAAAGGCTTGCGGGATTCGCGCCGATTCGCGGTTGGTTTTTCTTAGTTTTCCACACCCAACAAACTCCTTCCCGAATTGGATCCACACCAACACCGCGTAAATCCCATTTACAGTACTTCTTGTACGAAACCGGACCCGTCCCAGACAAACACCTTCGCTTTCCCTGTTTTCAGAAATGCCCGGACCCGGGCGTCATGATCCTTTCTCACGAACCGAATGCCTTCGTCGGAAAACTTCTGCAGGATAGCTTTATGAAAAGCGATCTCCTGTTCCAGATACGCGGTTTCATAGACGATCGTTTCTTCGGCGATCCGGGAACACTCCTCATCAGAGATGATACAGTCATACTCCCCGTGTTCGTCGAGACCCGATATCTGCCGCCAGTCGATCTTTCCCCGGGCATCCGGCTCCCGGTGAAGCATATACGGATACACACGGCAGATCGCAAACCGCTGATCATAGATTTTGCATCGGCGGTTTTCGTCCAGAAACACGCAGTCCCCGTTTTCTTGTGTTTTCAGCGCATACCCGGACACATAGAAGTTCCCAAACGGATCCGAGTAGGGGAAATCGGGCGCCGGCATCAGGGACTCAGGCGAAAACGTTTTCAGACGGCTGGCATCCTCCGAAAGAAGAAACACATGGCCGTTGAACGCTTTTGTGCAGCATTTCCCGCAGCAGGTGCAGGAAAACCCGATCTCTCTGATGATGGTTTCCAGATCCTCTTGTGGATACGCTTTCAGCAGGGCAAGCTCATCTTCAAGCTCTGAAAGCTGCTCTTTTGGCGATGCCGCCATTTCAGAACTCCTTTTTCTCATAGATCCTGACCGATACAAAGTATGAGGCGACGACCGCAGCGATGGACGCTGCATCGAGCGTCAGCACAAAGGGCAGGAGATCTCCGGTAAACGATTCGCCGAAAAGAGCGAACCAGCCAACCAGAAATACTCCGGCTGCGATCATCAGCACAAACATCAGATACCTGGCTTTTTCCGAACCGAATTTATAGAGGAGCGGGATCAGACATGCTCCGTAGAAGATACCCAGAGCAGCGACAAGCAGCATAAACCACAGCGGGGTCGCGTTCGAAGGATCCAGATACATCATGACAGCAGCGATGGTCCCGGAGACCAGAAACGCGATCACGAAAAACACCAGCATCAGCAGATACTTGGATCGCACGATCTCCTGTCTCGTAACAGGCATCGTTAAGGCATACCGGTCCCACTTCGCCAGATCATCCATCGAAAGCGAGGTCATCGGAAGCAGAGCGGCAAAGATCATCAGCAGGAAGTACACGGTCATGATATTTCCCATCGGGATGAAGATGATCCCGAAGATGAAAAACATCAGAAGAAGGGTCTTCCCCATCGGCCGAAGGTTCAGCAAATCCTTGAGCATAAGGCCGGGAAGCAAAAACGCGGGTTTCATACCGCTGTCCCCCGGGCGTACATCAGCATCACCGACTCGGTCGAGACCGGATCCACGATCATCTCAGGATGCCGGACGATGAACTCCTTCTTGTCTTTGATGAGGACCTCACACCCAAACTGATTCGTCCGGCAGGTCAGGAATGATTTTTTGTCGAGAGCATCGAACTCCTCACGGCTGCATTTGAGAATCCCCAGATCTTCCAGAAGCTCATCTTTGGATTTGGAAAGCACGATCTTTCCTTCATGGATGAAGGTCAGGTAATCGGCGATCTTGTCAAGATCGCTCGTTATATGCGAGGAGAGCAGGATCGCATGCTCCTCGTCCTGAATGAACTCAAGGAAGATATCCAGGATCTCCTCGCGGACGACCGGATCGAGGCCGCTCGTGGGTTCATCGAGGATCAAAAGATCCGGGTGATGGGAAAGGGCGGCGGCGATGCTGAGTTTCATCTTCATTCCCCGGGAGTACTCTTTGATCTTTTTCTTTTCCGGAAGGCCGAACTGTCTGAGATATCTGAGATAGAGCGGATCGTCCCAATCCGCATAGATTTTCCCAAGGATCTTCGCGACGTCCGCCGCAGTGAGCGTGTCGTGAAAACTGCATTCATCGAAGACGACGCCGATACGGCTCTTGATCTCCTTTTCGTGATCAGCAAAATCCAGCCCGAACAGTTTCACCGAACCGCCGGTTTTTTTCGCGATCCCAAGCATGGTTTTTATCGTAGTGGTCTTTCCTGCTCCGTTCTCCCCGATGAACCCCATGATGCTTCCTTTCGGAAGACAAAACGAGACGTCCTGCAGGGAAAAATCCGGATATTGTTTACATAATTTCTCTACACAAATCGCGTCAGACATTGTTATTCTCCATCATAGATGAGTTCGAGCATCTCCCTGAGCTCGGATCTTGGTATCCCGAAATGTTTCGCCGCATCAACGGCCTTCTGCAGATGCTCCTGAGCCAAAAGCAGCTGCTGTTCTCTGATCAGTTCGGTATTTTTTTTGGCGACAAAACTGCCTTTCCCGGGAACGGTCTCGATAAAACCGTCGCGTTCCAGATCGGTGTACGCCCTTTTCGTGGTGATGACACTGATCCTCAGCTCTTTTGCAAGAAGACGCATGCTTGGAAGCGGCGACTCGGGAAGAAGCTCGCCGCTGATGATCATGGCTTTGAGCTGCGTTGTTATCTGCTCATAGATCGGCTTTTCACTCGCGTTGCTGATAAGGATCTTCACCTGTTCGTACCTTGCCTAATGTGTATAATGTATATATACATTAAGCTTCCGGACGGAACGGTCCCTTTTTTTCCTCCCGTCTCAACCGTATAGGTCCTGGCACTGGATTCACGGAAATGATGAAAAAAGGTCTGCCGGAACCGTCAGAGACATCCCGGTCACGGATTTTAACGAAAATTTCACCGCCGTTTTCCTTCTCTTAGAAAAGAGGCCGGGTCCCGGAGTGTTTATCAGGTTTCAACCCCTATAATAAAGTACTATAGGGGAAGTATCACTTGGGAAGAATAGAGAACGCTAATCAGGACGTATCAGATGACGGCAGTATTATTCGTGTAAAACTGCCGAATAAACGAATACGCGAACAGTTTGCACAGGCCGAACTGATGCTTGGATCAAACCACATCAGAGTTCGATGCTCAGACGGCGTTACGCGCTTAGGGCGGATCAAAGGCAAGATCAAGAAACGAGTATGGATCCGTGAAGGAGATATCCTTATTGTTGTGCCCTGGGATTTCCAGGATGACAAGTGTGATATCATTTATCGGTATACCACCCCTCAGGTAGACTGGCTTCGCGGCCACAAATATCTTTAACATTTTTTTGTATGACAGTTGTTCCGGATTTCGATACGATAGCAAAAGCACACGGACATGTCTGTCCGGGGATCGCGCTCGGTTACAAGATTGCGCTTGAAGCAGCGGCATGGGCCGGGAATGAAACAAAGATCACCGTTCTGTCCCATACACAGCGGTGTCCGCTGGATGCTCTTAGATACATCTTCGATCTAAACAGCCATCCGGATCGTCTCACAATTGAAAACACGAACACCGGGAGTTATGTTCTGGAAAAACCGGACGGGAGCAGACTGTTCATCGATGAGGTCCCGGATACGAAACTCACGAGTGATGAACTCCACCGGCTCAAAGTGAGAGCAGCGGCAAAGACGGCAACGCCCGAAGAGTCGGACCGTTTGCAGGAGATCAGACTGGAAATGGTGAAAAACATGCTGGCTACGCCAAACGAGCAGCTGTTCACTGTGCGTGAAGAGCGGTAAAAAAAAGGGTGATCAGGTTCTGTATGCAAAAACATCTGCAGCAGATACCGCGTCCCAGGCTTCTTTTCTAAAACCTTCCGGCGATTTTTCCGCGTAAAGGGCAGCAGCTGCGGGCAGGCCGGCAGCTTCATTCAAAGCAAAGAGCTGATCAGCGGTTTCATCGACAGGATGAGCGAGGATCGCAAAAACGGCGTCGCGCATCTCCTGATATGCCGTGTTGACCGGATGCTGTCTGACCGCATTTTCAAGAGCAGCGCGTGCCTCTTCATAGCGGGATGTTCGGATACAGGATTTTGCAAGACCGGCCCAGGCTGCCGGGAACCGTTCATTGTGTTTTAAGGCGGAGAGGTAGGCTTCCGATGATCCGTCATAATTTCCAACTTCATACTCCAGCCAGCCGAGTTCCGCAAAGATCCGGGACCGGACCGGATTGGAGGGGTTGGCACGCAGAGCTGAACGAAACATCTGGCGTGCTTCATCCGGCATGCCAAGGGCCATGCAGCAGTGGCCGAGCCCCGAACAGATGAAGGATCTTTCATCGTCACGGGTCGAACGGTCGGCAAGGATCTCGCAGACAAGCATACGGTCTTTTGCCGGGAGCATCGTGATTGCCGGAGTAACGATCGTCTGGATATCGCCACCTGTTTTCCAGGCATCGGTGACGGCCGTGTTCAGTTCGCGGGCAATTCGTTGGGGAGGAGCCCCTTCCATTACGAGAACCACGGCGTGTTCTGCAGATGTTGATGCATACTCTTTTGCTTCGGCATACAGACCTGCAGCAACCGCCGCCCGGAATTTGCTGCCGGAGGAGGAAGGACCGGTGATCATATCCGCCCGGTTATACCAGTAAAGGGCACAGACGGGATCGAAACCGAAGTAGGCGGCATCCCCGCGTGATCTGAGCATGCCGGCCTGTTCATCCCGATCTTTTGCCGAAAGCAGAGTGACGTCGGGTGTGCCGTTTTCATCGAGAGACTGATTCATCTCGGAGATGCGGGACAGCGCCCGGGAGAAGTACGGTTCCTGCGGTTCTTCCTCGCTGATGATGCGTTCGAGATAGGCATACTCATCCGCATACTGGTAGTTTTTTCTGGCAGACGAAGCGAGATCGAAGTAGAGTCTGATCCGGTCGGCAGAAGGAAGTTCTTCTGCGATCGAGGCGATACGGACGTAATAATCACGCATATCTTCGCCAAGATCCTCACCTACTTCACAGAGGTTTTTCAGGCCGAGAGCAGTCTGGTAAGGACCTTCGTTTCTTGCGAGAAGAAACGCGCTTTTGTAAGACTCAAAGGCGTAGTCGGCATCGCCGAACTCACGCAGAATGGCGCCCATCAGTTCAAACGAGGGTTTTTCTGCCGGCGTATGGGGGAAGGCAAGAGTTATCCCGGCATAGAGGTCCAAAGCCGCATCATGATTTCCTGAGGCATACAGCCAGTTTGCCGTTGAGAGGGCAGGACCCGGCGTCTCGAGGGCAAGAAGAGGGGCGGCATATTTTGTCCATTCCTCCGTGGTCGTCCGGGGCATGTTCAGCCAGATAATCTTTTCCTCGCGGGTCAGGGTGGAGAACCAGGCGCCGGCAACGCAGACGACGATATCATAGATGATCTCTGGAGAGAGTGTTTCAGCGCCGCTCAGGACGGCAGCATACTCGTCGAGAGGGAAGGAGTGCCAGAACGGCCGGCGGCCGATTCCGAAGTAGATGTCGGCATTTTCGATCTCTTCCACGGTCAGACGACGGCTTTTGAGCTGCCACCAGCTTTCGGGATACGGACTTCCAGAAGCGGAAACGATCTCGGCAGCCATATTCGTTCCGGCGATCTGGGAGCGGAGCATGGCAGAGAGAGCGGTTTTCCTGGGGATATCGGCATTCTTTACTGCAGATTCATATGCAGATTTCAGCCAGTCGTCAAGCCGAAGGGGAGCGTATTCTTCGCCGGAGACTTCCTTGAAGAGGCTGATGAGGAGCGTGCGGTCTGATTCGTGTCCGAGGATCGAGAAAATTACCCGTGCATGAAACCCGCCGTCGACACTCATCCGGTGAAGAAAGAGATTGGCTAAGACGATGTCTTCATGATCTGTTTTTTTTTCGGATGGAGCCCCGGCAAACAAGGTCAGGTAATCGCAGAAGTACTGCTGGGTCAGGTTCCCCTCACGGACATGCATAATTACCAGTGTTTCGCTGTCAGTCTATGTATTTCTTCTGATGCGAAAAGAGCCTGACCGGAAAAATAGATTAAAAAAAACAAATGAAGGGAGAGATCTCCCTTCCCTATTCTTACGTTTATACGAGTTTGGAGATCGGACCGTCTTCGACGCCGAGGGTTCCGCCAAAGTCCTTGAAGGCTTCGGCAAGAACGATGTCAGAGAATGCGGTTGCAGTTGCAGCGCCTTCCATGTTCTCGATCGGACCGTACATGATTAAGTCTGCACCAAGGGTCATTGCCATGATGTTGCAGCCGATATCAGGTGAGGACCATGCAGCCTGGCGTACGCCTTCGATGCCGCCGTAGTGGTGGTGGAACATCTGCTCTGCAAGGAGCGGTTTGTCTGCATACTGCTCGTGGATGTTCTTTCTCCAGCGTTTCAGCCAGGTCCAGGACACCGTCATGTTGTGGTATGCACCACCGGTCGGCATACCGTGGATTGCCTTGCATGCAAGGATCTCACGGTAGGAACCAAAGGAACCGAGACCAAGGGGAGTTGCTGCAGTGTCGAGAATCGGGCGGGTGATACCGCATTCTTCTGCGATCTGGATCATACCTTTTGCCTGACCAGCGACACCACCATCGACGAGTGCTTTCTCACGTCCGGCAACGGATGAGTCACCTGGGTTGAATGCCAGAACGATTGCGGAGTTCACATCGGACTCTGCAAGTGCCTGAACGTTCTCCGGAAGGATCGAACCGTTGATAGAGTTGTAGATTGCACGGTCTGCAAGACCGACTTCCGTAACGTATTTCGTTGCGTGGACAAGTGCTGCCGGAGCAGAGGAATCCATCAGGAATGCGGTCTTGTTGTCGATACTGTCGAACCAGGAGAAATACGACTCAAATGCCTCAGCGTGTTCTGCGAGGATCTGGAGGAAGTACTTGTTACCGGTAATGTCAGAGAGTTCCTGACAGCGGTTCCAGAGTGCTTCTGCTTTTGGTTTGTCGATTTCACCGGTGTGATCGTTTAAGACGATCTCGTGTTTGTTGTAGAAGATGGACGGTGAAAGTACACGCGGATATTCTCCGGGCTGTCCACCAATCTTCGTTCCATTAAAGTCAAAGACCTGCTGTTCTTTTTCAAACTTGAACATATTGGCACCTCATTACATGAATAATAACCCTGACATCCAGTAAATGATTACCAGGAAGGCAATGATACCTGCTACAAGTCCGTAGAGGATACCGATGTCACGGCCAATTTTTCTTCCGACACGCATCGCAATTTCTGCGTCCGTGAACTCAATCTTTTGCTCGATTGCATCAAGACGTTTCTCGATCTCGAGGAACTGGGGGTTGGCGCTGGCAACCGTTGCACCGCCTTCTGATCCGCCGGCGTCATCAGTTAACTGAATGACGATCGGGTCAGCAGCGAATGCTCCGGGGTCGCGGGCCTTGAGCTCGTTGATCTTTGCGGAGATTTTACCGATGTCTTCGGTCTCCATGATGTTTACGAGTTCAATCTGTTCCTGGAAACGTTTGATGTGTTCTGCCGTCAGGTTCTCAAGGAACGGAATAGCACCGGTAGAACCGACGATCTTTCCGCCTTCAACTCCATTCTTGTGCATTGCTTCGATGGACTGACCCGAAAGGTGACCTTTCACTTCAGTTCCACAGAGCAGAACAAACCGGATGTTTGGGTTTGAAATGACGTTTGCAACAACTTTCTCGATACCGAGGTTCTCAGTCTTACAGGAACCTGCAAGAGCTGCGCCTGCGGCACAGATTCCGGCTTCATCAAGGTGGGAACCCATGGTGATAACAGCGACTGGGCTGTTTGCATCACCGGTGTGGTAATCTCCCTGAATGATCGGCCATCCATTTGCTGGTGATTTTTTATCTGCCATTTTTTTTCACCTCAGAGTAACACCAGCGCTGGTACAAGAATCAGGACGAGAGCAAGAACGAGACCTGCGGCAAAGCCAACAAGACCGGAACTCGAGATTGCAGAGTCGACCTTGTTTGTTCTGGCAAGAATCTGGCCCTTGTATCTGATATTATCCACCATCTTGTCGATGGCGGCCATTCTAATAATCGAACCTGCCATTTTAGATCACCTGGACACCGATAAGTGCGCCGAGAATAACCAGAGAGATGATCAAACCGATCATGAGACCTTCGATCTTGCCTCCGTAGAGACCGGATGCGAATCTGTTGCGGTAACCGATGTCGGTAACCATCATCTGGATAGCTTTGATGCGGGCGGTAATGAGTGCCATTTCGCCGGTCAAAGGTTCTTCTGCTCCGGATTCGGCACCTGATGCTCCATCTTTATCATCATCAGACAACTGGACGACCATCGGGTCTGCACCGAATGCTCCGGGATCCCGGGCCTTGAGCTCGTTCATTTTTGCGGAGATTTTACCGATGTCTTCGGTCTCCATAATATTTACGAGTTCAATCTGTTCCTGGAAACGTTTGATGTGTTCTGCCGTAAGGTTCTCAAGGAACGGAATCGCACCGGTAGAACCGACGATCTTTCCGCCCTCAACACCATTTTTGTGCATTGCTTCGATAGACTGACCCGAAAGGTGACCTTTCACTTCAGTACCGCAAAGCAGAACGAAACGGATGTTCGGATTCGAAATGACGTTTGCAACGACCTTCTCGATACCGAGGTTTTCTGTCTTACAGGAACCTGCAAGAGCTGCACCAGCGGCACAGATTCCAGCCTCATCAAGGTGAGAACCCATGGTGATAACAGCGACGGGGCTGTTTGCATCACCAGTGTGGTAATCACCCTGGATGATCGGCCATCCGCTTGCCGGGGATTTCTTGTCTGCCATTTTAGATACCTCCGAAGTAGAGGGCAAATGTAAGGACGAAGGCCACAAACAGACCGACAGCAAGACCATACCAGAGAGAGGTAACCATACCTGCTTTCATGAGGGTCTTTTCACGGCCGGGGAAGCTGTTTAAGAAGTTGCCTTCACCCGAAAGCATGCCGACAAGATCTTCAGCGATTGTTTCGAGTTCTGCCACCTGATCGATGACCGGCTGATATGATACGCCGGCAGTCGTTACGATACCTGCTATTGGATCAGCTACGAGGCCAAATTCCGGTAATACTAATACATATCCCATTTTTGTTTCCTCCTAACTTACTCCTCCGCATCGGAGAACGGCTTGGCATCAAGCCAGGCTGCTGCATCGCGTTTGGATAAAGCGATGTATTTGACATAGGACACTGCCCATCCGATGAGAGCCACGATAAGTGAGATCCAGGCCGCTGCCAGTGAGACAAAGACGAAGGAGATCACTGCCATGATGATCATGGAAAGGAAACCGCACTCGATTGCGAGCATATTGGTTCTGTCCTGTTTCTCGCCCGGACCGAGACATGCATTGAACGGGTGCTGGAGAGCGATGGCGCCGAGCATAAATGAAACTGCAATTACACCTGCACCAAGATAGGATGCATTGTATACAGTGACACCGAGGATCTCGATGGTGGCGATTCCAGTAAAGCCAACGGTTCCGGTTGCAACAACGCCAAAACCCATAAGGGCAAGGGCGCCGACTGCGGCGAGTTCTGCAATACTTCTGGTCATAACCGGGATCTTCATGTTCAGAACGGAGTTTGAGATCCATCCAAGGAAGAGACCGACGATGAGAGCGATTACTAATGCTGCTACAGGTATGATCCAGATGCTGAATCCGCCAAGGGTGGACGCAAAGAGCAGGGCGATTAAACCAGACCCGAATGCGAGCATACCGGCAGACGGAACACCGGTTCCGATACCATAGCTGCACAGCTTTTTAATTGTGCTGTTACCCCAGATAAGGGCGCCGACTGCTGCAAATCCACCAAAGAATGCAAGGTAGTCAACACCGATTACTGTACCGATGATTGCGATGTAAAGGGATACCAGTGAAATAACGGCTCCAATGATCATGACTTTGTCATGTGGAATGCCGTCGTGGGATGCTTCAACTTTTACTGACATTTTTTACACCTCAGAATAATGCCACCACCAGCATTGCAACGAGACCGCAAACAGATGATGCTAAGATTGCGGCGACGATTGCACGGGGGAAACGTTTGAACTTCGGGTCGTGAGGGCCTTCAATGGTTCCGGTGATGTTGTATGCAGAAAGTACTGCGATAACAAGGAACATACCGATTGCAAAGATGCCGGCAAGACCAACAGAGAGCATGTTGATGTCTTCTGCGCCAACAAAACCAAGTGCCGGAAGACCGGCGTTGTAGAAGTTGAGAAGTTCAACGTAGATGAGTGTTCCGCCAAGACCGCCGAAAAGACCGCCGATGACACCGCCAACATAAGAGATGAACGGTAAACCGTGACCTTCGGTTCCCTGGGATTTGTATGCTGCCTGTAAGTCACCAGTGATTGGGTCTTTCAGGACCTTACCTGATGCTGCGGGGATACCCATGCCGAAGACATAGGAGATGTTCACCATAAGACAGGTGATTGCCATCATTAATGCGCCGCCGATCGCTCCACTGGCGAGTGCGACTCCAAGACCTAACTCTGCTGCCCATGCTCCTCCAAAGAGTCCTGCAAGACCTGCACCAGTTGCAAGCATTGCGACACCGGTAGCGATACCGGGTGCCTGACCCATTGCTGCCGGCGCTCCGCCGACGGGAACAAAGTGAACACCAAAAGCGATTAAGGCTGCACCAAGAATGATCAGACTCAGCGTCTGAAGCACGTACATTGCACCGCCTGCGAGGATGCCGGCACTTCCAAGGAAGTAAGCAACACCAACGAGAACGATGGCAATGATGATTGCGATGACCGAAGGAACGGGCTGGAATGAGCCGGCGTTTGCTCCGGGTTTAGCTGCAATTGCACTCATATTCAGACCTCCACGGTGTAGGGTCCGTAGTTCTTACGTGCCCAGACTTCAACGTAACGGTCGATGATCATGAAGATGATGATAACAAGTGCTCCGACGATAACGGCACCCCATCCGGCGAGGTAGTCCTCGAAGATGATTGTACGCCAAAGTTCGAAGAACACGATCAGACCGAAACAAAGACCTGAAGCGGGTCCACCGAATTTTGCGGTGAAGAAACCGTTGTCGATCGAGCTTCTCTGTCCGGCTTCTGCATAACGAACGATGTTACCAGAGGCAGAGATCGGAACACCAGCACCGAATTTCTGGTTCTGATACTGACGCTCTTTACCATAGTACGGGTTTCCGGTTGCAGAACCTGCTGCACCAAGGGCAAGACCCCATACGATACCGAGAAGCGGAAGAGCAAACGGATGACCGATTACTGTCATCATAAGGTAACATACAGTTACCGTTGCGAAGATAGCTACGAATGCGTGAGCCATAGTCACGGTCGTTACTGATTTAACAACATCAATAAAGACCGGCTGTCCGAACTTGGAAAGACTTGCGGTTCTTCCAAGGTATGCAGTAGTTGCGTAAACTCCCTGCACAAAGGTTGCGAGAACTGTTCCGAAGATGATTGCGAGGATTGCATTCACTCCTAACATAAGGAATGCCCATGCAACACCACAAGCAAGGGTCACCCACAGGGTGTATGCCGGTGGTTCCCCACTCACTGCCTTGTTATAGATACGGTGAGTGTATCCCATCTGCGGTGCGAGCTGGACCTGAGAGTTCGGGTCACCTTGTGATCCGATGTTGGACTCAGTATCTTCGGCTGCACCGGCAACCGCTGCGAGAGCTCCCGCAAGGGCAGTTACTCCAATGCCGATTATAATTTCTTGCATGTAAGATTCTCCCTTGAGTTTTGTTTCCCGATCGTGGATAACTGATCAGGAACCTAATATGTTTCAGCATTCTAACTGAAACGAAGGATGCGTCTCAAGTGTTCGTTTAACGTTACCACTCTAAAGAATGGAGTACAAAGTGTGGACAAGTATTCTGTTTACTTTCAGAGATATATAAGACATGCGAAAAATGCGTGAGATACTGACGGAGATGACGTTTTTTACTAAAATACTGCCGGAAAATCTGCGAATTAACGCCAGTTTATTTGTATTAATAATGATGAAGTTGATTAAGTAAAGTGAAGTTTACTTCAAAACAGGTATTTTTGATGAGATACGTGATATAATACCTTTGTTGTCGGATATTTTCGCACACAGCATATAAAGAAAAGAATCGTCTGCGCGTTTTAACCTAGGAAAAAAGAAAAAATTGAGTGGTTAGGTAACCACTTACTGTGACGGGATGATGAGAGATCTCTCGCCAGCGGGCATGAATTCGCGGATTGCTCCTTTGGCGAAGCATTCACGCGGGTGAGCGAAGT
>LMVO01000044.1 GCA_002287215.1 Methanocorpusculum parvum | reverse complement strand
GCAAATCTCTGATTTGCGAACAAGCGAGCGTAGCGAAGCGGAGAGCAAATCTCTGATTTGCGAACAAGCGAGCGTAGCGAAGCGGAGAGCAAATCTCTGATTTGCGAACAAGTGAGCGAAGCGAAGCGGAGGCGGGTTGGCGACGAAGTCGACGACCTCAGCCGAGGCGGGGACCTTTAGGTCCCTCAGCTGAGCAAGTCGATAGACTTGCGACCAAATCTTTGATTTGCGAGGCCGTTCGGGCAAATCCTGTCGCCGCCCCGGCGGCTCCCATTATTGATTTGCCTCTTGATCTTATGTCATGATTATATGTTGTGATTGTCAGTAAAATGGATATTATTCAGATTAAGAACTGCTCAATGAATCTCTCCCTCACGGGAGGCGCAGGAACGCCGACAAGATTTGCCCGAACGGTCTCGCAAATCTAACGATTTGCTCCGCTAAGGTCGTCGACTTGTTCACAAACCTTAGGTTTGCTCTCCGACTCGGGTCTACGGCCCTCGCTTGGTCGCCAACCCGCTCCCGATGAGGGATGACCCCCCCTTTTTTTCTAAAGAACATTCTTATACCAGTTTGTTCCATCATTCATCATGAACAAAATGATTCTGATGGGTATCGGAGCATGTCTGGTCATCTCCTGCATGTTTTCTGCCGGGTGTATTTCCCCGGATGTCCCCGTACAAATCGATGATCCGGTTTTGACCTTAACGGTAGAAAAAGAAGGAATGATGGTTCCGGTAAATGCCTTAATGACCTTTATTCTTCCGGCAAATCCCACGACCGGCTACAGCTGGACGGTTATGGAAAGTGACGGACTGATCGTCAAAGAAGAGTATAAGGCGACACCGGTCCACGAAGGCTGGACAGGCGGAGGAGGCTGCCAGTATTATACACTGACCGCAGAAAAAGCAGGAACCTATACATTCAAAGCAGGATATGAACGGCCCTGGGAAACTGATACGGCCCCGATCTGGACTATCACCCAGACGTTAGTGTTTTCCGAGGCGGAAAACGATGACTTTGCCGGTGAAAACATGCTGACCGTACTGTTTAACGGCGTGGTGAACCCGAAAGCCGGAGAAGTCGTAAAGATCTGCACTGCAGGAAACCCGACGACCGGATATTACTGGCAGGCGTCACCTAAGAACGAACTGACCGTTCTCAAGGACGAATACATCGCCGACACAACCGCGGGTCTTGTCGGCGCCGGCGGAACATATGTGTGGTATGTTACTGCAAAAAAAGCAGGGACCTATCAGTTTGAAGCAGCATGTCAGCGGTCAGGACAGGATCCGGTCAATCTCTTCTTCTTTGGTCTGACGTTCGTTTGACCGGAGAGAAAATAAAAAAATAGGGGCCAACTTTTCCCCCTTTTTTCAGGAGGAAAACGGTTGAGATCTTTTTTTATTCTTTCAGTGTGATCTCGAGTCCGCCGAAGAGTTTGACGGTTTTGTTGTATGCAGCCGCCGAAATCGCGCCGGCAACTGAGCCGATGATGAATCCGGCGATCGCGTACACAATAAAGTAGACTAAAATCTCAAGAACGCCAAGGCCAAGACCAAGGGTGAATCCTATGTCGAACTGAAGATCAAACATCAACAGGATTCCTTTGATCAGTCCAAGGATCGCTGTAAGGACGCACAGAACTCCTCCCGAAACAAATGCTGCGGAAGATACACCAATATGCTCAATTTTCATGGTTTATACCTATAGTAAGAATTTACATCTGAATTATTTATAGACAACGGTTTTTCCGGATTCGGTTTCCAGATAGGCAAGGAGGTGTTTTGTGCCCGCCTTGTCCAGCGGCTGGTTGTTGTTTCCGCATTTTGGCGAGTGGAGACAGGAAGGGCACCCCTCTTTGCAGGGGCAGCCGTCAACCAGTTCGCGGGCAAAGGTCAGGATGTCGGGAAACAGCTCCGATGCCTTTTCTGCAAGACCGATGCCGCCGGATACGCCGTCATACAAAAAGATCGTCGGGGCGGCTGTGTCGCTGTGAAACGGTGTGGATACGCCGCCGATGTCAGACCGGTCACACATCACAAAACGCGGCATGGCGGCAATTAGGGCATGTTCGGTCCCGTGCAGTGAACCGGGAAGGGCCTCCGGTCTGATGCCGCAGTCATCGTCGATCGTGATCCAGCAGGCTTTTGTCACGAATCTGCGCGGAGGCAGACTGAGTTCACAGTTCGCAGTGATCTGATCATACTCTAGTACAGAGTAGCCAAGGATCTGTGACGAGACCATCACCTCGCCGAAATGCACAAGGAGGTCGTTGTGTCTTTTGGTCTTTTCTCTGGACGAGATGGTGATCTCCGTAGTTGAGATCGGTCGTGTATGACAGGTGTCGGCTGTTTTCTCGACTCTGATGATCCGGTTGTCCTGGTCAACGGTTTGAACACGATACCGTTGACCCTGATGGAGGATAACGGCGCCGGGGTATGCCTCACGGTATGCCTGATTTTCATCCATGGTCTCAAGGAGGGTCTTGTCCAGACGCACCGACCAGGCATTTCCGGTCATCCCAAAAAGCGGTGTTGTCTGGGCGGGATTTTCCACACCGCAGTACACATACCCTTTCGGCGTGCTGGAAACGAGCCGGTCGTTTTTGAGACCCGCGAGAATTTCGTTTGCAAGATCGCCGAAATACTTCTGGTCACGCTCCGGTCTGTATGGAAGTTCGGCGACAGCGCACAACAGATGAGAGGAGAGAAGATACGGATTGTCCGGACCGAGGATCACTTCTTCACAGGGCGCTTTGAAAAACGCTTCCGGGTTTCGCGCATAATACTGATCGAGCGGATTACTGCCGGCGACAAAGGTGATGACCGCGTCCCGCCCGTTCCTTCCGGCACGCCCAGCCTGCTGGAGAACGGAGACCATCGACCCGGGAAATCCGCAGATGACAACAGCGTCAAGACTGCCGATATCAATGCCGACTTCCAAAGCATTGGTGCTGATGACCCCGGAGATGTCTCCTGATTTCAGTGACGACTCGATCTCTTTACGCTCATTTTGGCGGTACCCTCCCCGATATGAGGCGACCTGGCCGGAAGGATGACGCGACCGGCACTCAACGGCGGCGATCTCGGCGGCATTTCTCGAGCGGGTGAAGCACAGGGTCTGCATGCCTGCATTTATTTGGGATGTGATCAGATCCGCCGCGGCGGTGATACAGCTTGTGTTTTCCGGCGCGCAGATCCGGAATGTCCGTCTGGCTCGCGGGGAGCCGTCGTCATCGACCTCGGTAAACGGCAGGCCGGTCAGCGTTTCGGCAAACGCGGCTGCATTGCCCAATGTGGCAGAGGAAAGAATGAACCTGGGATCGGCATCATAAAAATTACAGATCCTGCGCATTCTTCTCAAGAGAAGCGCGGTGTTCGAGCCAAAGACCCCCCGATATCTGTGCGCCTCATCGATGACAACAAAGGAAAGGTTCGCCCAGAAATCCCCCCATTTTGCCCGCCATCCAAGGATATGATGGAGTTCATACATGTTGGTGAGGATGATCCGCGATCCTGCGCGGATCTTTGGCCGCAGCTCCGCTTTTGTATCTCCGTCATAGATCGCGGGTTTTGTGCGGGCGCGAAGAGCTGCATCGGCATCCTGAATGAAGAGCAGCTGATCACGGGTCAGGGCTTTTGTCGGATAGATGAACAGGGCGGAAGCATCCGGATCGCTGATGAGCCGTTCCAGAACAGGAAGGACATAAGCCAGGGTTTTGCCCGAAGCGGTAGGTGTTGTGAGGATGACATTTTTTCCGGCCGACACCCGGTCAAAGGTTTGCGCCTGATGCGTGTAGAGTCTGATGTTTTTCTCTGCAAGATACCGGGAGAGTTTTTCAGAAACTGGGCAGGCAGGTATCTGATATCTCGGATCCCGTGCCTCCTCACAGGTCACATACATATCCTGGTCATCCATAGACTGCCTCACATTCGGTACAGAGAAGGAGAGCGAGATTTGCCACATCGAGTTCATTATGCTCGATGATCGGCGTGAGGTTTGAGACATCCCGGGTACGAAGATACTTCTGATAATACGCCGGGACCAGATATCCCGGAAGATCATCTGCCCGGGGTTTTTTCAGGATATACGTTTCCACCGTTCCTAAACAGCAGTCCGAAAGGGCACTACGGTATAACCGCCGTGTCGGGTAGAGCAGATCGAAATGAAGGTCAGGGTGCACCGTCCTCTCACCATAATACGAGAGACGATTGTTCAGATAAGGAACATCGAAACCTTTTCCATTATACGTGACAACATGGGAATGCTCTTTAAAAAGCCTGGCCGTCAGACTCAGAGCGGCTGGTTCATCTTCGATATCCCTGAGAAGGTACTGGACAACCGTAAGCTCTGTTCCTTTGCGAAAACCGCAGCCGAACAGAATGATCGGCGACTGAAACATGCCAAGCGTTTCGATATCGAAGTACAGCAGTTCCTCTCCCGGAAGTGCATGGGAAAACCCCAGAAGAAGCGGGTCGTTTCCGCGATGAGCATCCTGAAAGATGCCAAAGATCTCAGAGGGCGATCCATTTTGGATCACGTCTGCGATCTCATATGCACTGTCTCTCCAGACGGTATGTCCAAGATCGGTCAGATACCTGGATCCTTTTTTGCGCAGCACGTCGGCGCGTGCCGGACCGATGCCCGGAATCAGTGTCAGTTCCTGCATGCAGCGATTTCGAATCGTGTCTTCAGAGATCCGGTACTCCGGACACGGCCAGACGGTCTCTTTTGCAAGACATACACCATCCGGTGTATCCATCTCAACTGTTCCGGGCAGACCGCCCGGACATCTTTTGCTGGTCTCGGTCTTCAGAAAAATACCGGGAGTGAATGCCTTGCTGAGTGCCTGCATACAAACGTTTCAGCAGATAAGGTAATCCTGATCCTTTTCCATCATTCCAGATTCACACCGGTCTGACGCAAACCAGCAGAGCTTTGAGAGCTGATTTTTTCTCTGGATAACGGTGTATCCTTCTGCACGTTTTGCGATCGAGTTTAATGCAATGCTCGTCATACACAAAAATCGACCCTGAAGTATATATACCCCAAACCGCGCGGTGCGATAATGCCTTGGGACCCGTTTTTACCGAGGTAAAATACCCACAAAATGAAGCTATTTTATGTATCAGGATGCGCATATGACGCAGATCACCCTGCAAAAAAATGACGGAAACCAGGCATTCCAGGCCAGAGACGCTGGTCTGAATACACATCTTTACAATTACAGACGACAAAACAATTACTTGATTTTTCATGCTTGAGATTGAAAACCTGCATGTGGAAGTTGGCGGACGTGAAGTTCTGCACGGGATATCTTTGATCGTGCCGGATGGACAGACCCATGTCCTCCTTGGTCCAAACGGTTCAGGAAAAACCACTCTTCTACGTACGATAATGGGCTTTGCCTCCTCCAAGGTGACCGCCGGCAAAATACTTTTCAACGGCGTCGACGTTACGCATAAACCTGTCCACGAACGTGCAAAACTCGGAATGGGCATCATGTTTCAGCGGCCTCCGACGATTTCCGGTCTGAAACTTGGAAAGTTCATTGCGGCGACAAATAACATCGATGAGGCCCGCATACCGGTCATCGTGGAAAAACTGCACATGACCAAATTCCTCGACAGGGATGTCAATGCAGGTTTCTCCGGCGGCGAGATCAAACGCAGCGAGATCCTGCAGCTCACCGTTCAGAATCCGTCATTTGTAATGCTCGACGAGCCGGAAAGCGGTGTGGATGTGGAAAATATGGCACTTCTTGGAAACGCCGCCGCATCCCTTCTGGAAAAGGAGATCCACATGAAAAACCGTACCAAATCAGGACTCATCATCACGCACACAGGATACATCCTTGATTATCTTGAAGCGGATGTCGGGTATGTTCTGATCGACGGATATCTTCAGTGCACCGGAAACCCGCGTGAAATTCTTAAAAGTGTGAAAACATCAGGATATAAGGACTGTATAGCATGCCGGAAATGAATGGATTCTCGGGGATCAGCCCCGAAGATAAAGAACGCCTTGCCCTGACAGGGATCCATACCGATTCCATGGAAGGACGTGCAGGAAGTTTCCTCCTCGTAAATGACCACATCCTTCACGCCGGTTCCCAGACAGAGGGTGTTGAGGTGCTGATGATCGAAAAAGCACTCGAAAAATACGAGTGGCTTAAAGAATACTGCTGGAACCTCGTCCCAAAAGACAAAGATCAGTACACAAAATACGTCGCAGACCACCCGCAGAGAGGGTATGTCATCATCGCCCATAAAGGGGCGAAAACCACCTTCCCGCTTCAGAGCTGCATGTTCCTGCAGGGAGACACGATCCAGACCGTGCACAACATCGTCATTGCCGAGGAAGGGGCAGAAGTTCATCTGATCGCAGGATGCGCAAGCTCTCTGAAAACAAAAGAGGGCGCCCACTACGGGATCAATGAGATATATGTCGGGAAAAACGCCAAAGTGACCTCAACGATGATCCATACCTGGGGCGAAGAGATCGAAGTCTTCCCGCGTACGGCGACCGTCGTCGAAGAGGGAGGAACGTTCCTTTCCAACTACGTCTGTATGCGCCCGACCAAAATGGTCCAGATGTATCCGACCGCTTTTCTCAAAGGTGAAGGCGCGGTCGCCCGCTTTTCGAGCGTCATCGTCGCCGGAACCGGCTCATACATCGATGCAGGATCGAGAGCCGTTCTTCAGGCGCCGAACACCAGCGCCGAACTGATCACCCGCGCCATTACAAACGGCGGAACGATCATCTCCCGCGGCGCCATCATCGCCGAGGTCCCGCAGACGAAAGGGCACATCGAGTGCCGCGGACTGATCCTAAAAGACGGGGTCATGCACGCGATCCCTGAGATCGACGGCCGTGTCGTCGACATCGAACTTTCTCATGAGGCGGCTGTTGGAAAGATCGCGAGAGATGAGATCGAGTATCTCATGGCACGCGGACTTTCGGAGGAAGAAGCTACGGCGACGATCATCCGCGGATTCTTGGATGTCAGGATCGAAGGTCTGCCGGATGCACTCCAGAAGCAGATCGAGAATGCGATCGATTCGGCTGACAACGGATTTTAGATGAAGATTCATGATGTGAGTGTCGGTCTGCATCCTGAGATGTATGTGTATCCCGGAGACCCGGAATTTTCTTTAGCCAGGATGAAAACGGGAGATGCCTTCATCTCCTCCCTCTCTCTTGGCACGCACACCGGCACCCACATCGATGCCCCCGCACATTATTTTGAAAATGGATTTTCCGTTGACGAACTGGATCTGAAAAACCTGATACTTCCTGCAGAGGTCGTAACCTCTCCCCTTCTGCCGACACAAAACTGTAAGGCGGTACTTTTTAAAAATGCCGTCCCCCTATCTCTGGAAACGGCTGAACTCCTCCTGATGAAAGGAGTCAAAACAGTTGGGTGTGATACCCCTTCGATAGGGGATGATGATGTTCACCGGTTTTTACTGAAAAATGCGATCGTCATCATCGAGATGCTCGACCTCACGGAAATTTGCGACGGCGTGTATCAGATGATCGCTCTGCCGCTAAAAATCGAAGGGGCGGACGCTTCGCCCGCACGAGTTGTTTTACTGGATGATATGCTATGATATTACATGATGCTGTTAAAAAACTGCACGAAGTTGCTGCCGGAATGGGTGCCGAAGACGGCGACCTTGTCTATATAAGCCGGCCTGAGAACCACATCTGTCAGTTCTGTTCCGGCCGCTGTCTGCAGGTATGTTTCGGCGGACGCATCGCCGAGATCTCATCAACAGACCCGTTCTGTGCAAAAATGCGGCTCGAAAATCTGTATGATGCTCCGCTGAAAACCGCAAAAACAAAAGCCGCCGCTGCAGGAGCTTTGACGGCGGTCGCAGGTTTTCTCATGCTGATTCGAAAACTCGGCCCCTGCCCGACAGTAAACTTCGAGGACTGCCGTGAGGAGCTGATCATGGAGCTCCAGGGAAAAAATGTGTACATCCTTGGCCGCGACATACCCGGACTCAATCAGGCATTACTTTTGGAAGAGGCGGAGGTTGTTCTTGTGACCGGTGATGCCCTGCTGGATACGGATCTTTTAGAAGAGATCGACCAAGCGGTCATACTGGAAAAAGAACTGCTGTTTCTCGGCCCCTCATGCACGGGTGTCGCCGCTCTTCTTGGAAAAAAATGCTGGTGTCCCTACGGAACCTAATAATTTAATTCTATAAAACACGTAAATACAATCACTATGCTTTTTGGTTCGTCCGGTATCAGACAGATGTTTGATCAGCGCCTTCTTTCCCTTGCTCCAAACGTCGGAGCGGCCGTTGCACAAACTGCAAAACACGTTGTTCTTGGAACCGATTCACGAACCAGCAAGGATATCCTTGCCCATGCCGTGATCTCAGGGCTCATAAGCAGCGGAGCGGACGTCATATACGGAGGGATCTGCCCAACGCCGACCGTTGCTTTCGGCGCCGGATCTGCCGACGCGGGCGTCATGATAACGGCCTCCCATAACCCCGAGCCCTACAACGGAATAAAATTGTTCCGGTCCGACGGATCTTCCTATACTCTCGCCCAGCAAAAAGAGATCGAAGATGCAGTAGATCGGCCTGCGTGGAGCAGATGGGACGAGCAGGGAGCATTAACGAACGGAGACCTTCTTACTCCGCACAAAGAGGCGATCCTTGCTTCGGTCCGGATCCCGGAAGATCTTCTGGTCGTCGTCGACTGCGGGAACGGAGCCGGCGGACAGATCACGCCGAAGCTTTTTGAAGAGTCAGGCTCACGGGTCATTTCCGTAAACTGTGACCCCTCGGGAAAATTCGCACGCCCGTCCGAGCCGCTGGAGAAAAACCTTCTCCATATCCCCAAACTCATGAAAAGCGTCGGTGCCGACTGTGCGGTCGTGAATGACGGGGATGCCGACAGGATGATGGCATTCGACAACCGCGGACGCTACGTTGACGGCGATCATCTTCTCATGCTCTTTGCAAAGTATCTGGATGCAAAACAGGTCGTGACCACCGTTGACGCTTCTATGGCGATCGAAGAGATAGCCGAGGTCAGAAGGACGCCGGTCGGCGACAGTTTTGTTTCAGAGGAACTCATTTCGTGGGGAACGTTTGGAGGAGAACCGTCAGGGAGCTGGATCTTCCCGAAACACTCACTTTGTCCCGACGGACCCTATGCAGCGGCACTTTTCGCCGAGATCTCAGGGGAATGGGATGTGGCAGAGGAACTTGATTCGATGCCGAGATATACCATCCTTCGTGATGCTCTGGAGACGCCGCATGCAAAAGAGATCCTGTCGGGACTTGGTGCGGACAAACCCACAGACGGGATCAGGCTCACTGAAGAAAACGGATGGTGCCTGATCCGCGCAAGCGGGACCGAGCCGAAGATCCGCTGTACAGCCGAAGGAAAAACCAATGAAGAGGCAAAACGGATGCTGGATGCAGGAATGAACAGGATCCGCGATGCTGTTCGCCAGATCAAGGAGTAATATATGCAGTGTGTAATTCTCGCCGCAGGTGAAGGGTCCCGTATGCGTCCCCTCACGACATCACGCCCAAAGGTCATGCTGCCTTTGGCCGGAAAACCGATGCTTGAACATCTTATTCAAAATGTGCGTGATGCCGGCATCACAGAAATTCTTCTCGTTGTCGGCTACCATGAAGAGGCGATCCGGACCTGGTTTGGGGACGGGGCTGCATTCGATGTCCTGATACAGTATGTGGTTCAGCGAAAACAGCTGGGAACGGCAGACGCTTTACGCTCCGTCGAACCGTTCATTCATGACACGTTTCTGATGCTGAACGGGGACATGATCCTCGAAAGATCCGACCTGGAGAAGATCATCAGTCTTCCATGTCCGGTTATGGCCACCTCGACGACGACACACCCGGAAAGCTTCGGCGTGGTGACGGTAGAAGGCGAAACGATCACCTCTCTGGAAGAAAAATCCCTTCGCCCGAAATCAAACATCATCAACGCCGGCGCCTACCTCTTTGATGCCGGGATCTTTTCCATCCTGAAAAAGATCGCGCCTTCTTCCCGCGGGGAGTATGAACTCACCGATGCTTTGACCGATTATATCAGAGACAGAACGCTGAAAGCGTATCCCTTATCTGTATGGATGGATGTCGGCTACCCCTGGGACATGCTGACGGCAAACGAACATCTCCTTTTGGATCTGACCGGAGAAAAAGCGGGGACGATCGAGGAAAATGTGATCGTCAAAGGTCAGCTGATCCTTGGAAAGGGTTCCGTCATAAAATCCGGAACATACATCGAAGGTCCCTGTATTATCGGCGAAAACACCGTTGTCGGACCCAACGCATATCTGCGGCCCGGAACGACGATCGGAAACAACTGTCATATCGGTCATGCGGTCGAAATAAAAAACTCCATCATCTTTGATGATACAAAGATCCCGCATTACAATTACATCGGCGACAGTGTGATCGGAAGCAGATGTAATTTCGGCGCCGGAACAAAGATCGCCAATCTTCGTCACGATCACGGGCCGGTAAAAGTGGGCGGGATGTCCACCGGACGAAAGAAGTTCGGCGCCGTTATCGGAGATGATGTCCTGTTTGGGATCAACTGTTCCATAAATACCGGATCCTCGATCGGCAGCGGAACAAAAGTCGCTCCCCACACCCTTGTCACAGGAACGATCGCAAACAACACGGTGGTGAGGTAAGATGCCGGAGATACAGGCGGTCATCCTTGCTGCCGGAGAAGGAACACGGCTTCGTCCGCTGACAAAAAACCGTCCGAAGGTCATGCTCCCGGTCGCAAACCGGCCCATTCTCGAACATGTTCTCAACTCGGTCGTTGCCGCAGGCATTCGTGATATCACAGTAGTTGTCGGATACAAAAAGGAACAGGTGATGACGTTCCTGAACACCTATCCGATCCCCGTGAACGTGGTCGTCCAGGAAAAACAGCTGGGAACGGCGCATGCCCTTTCACGCGCTAAGGAGTATATCCATACAACGACACTTGTGCTTGCCGGAGACAACTACGTCGATCCGCAATCTCTGCGGGCCATAATGGATAAAGAAAATGCCCTGCTTGTCGCACCCCACTCATCGCCCGCAAACTTCGGCGTGATCTCCAGAGATGACGGAAGACTGACAGGAATCATGGAAAAACCGGCTGGTGTTGAACCGGGTTCGCTGGTCAGCTGCGGGATTTATATCTTCACGCAGGAATTTATTCTGAAGATCCGGGAGAATACGATACCCGAGTCCCTGCAGAACCGGATGAACGAAGGGATGCGGATCTCCGTCGTCACAGCAAATGACTGGCAGGATGCGATCTATCCGAAAGATCTGCTTTCAGTAAACAAACACCTGCTCAAAGATCTGAAGGGATACATTTCCGGCAGTATCGACAAAAGCGTCACGATACAGGGACGTGCAGCCGCCGGCAGGAAAACCAGCATCGGGCCGGGGACCGTACTTCTCGGGCCGGCGATGATCGGAGAGGGAAGCGTGATCGGCCCTCATGTATGCATCGGGCCAAACACGTCCATCGGTTCCCGCGTCACGATCGAACCCTTCACCTACATTGAAAACAGCATCATCATGAACGACTGCAGGATCGGCTCCCACTCCCGGATCGTCGATACGATCCTGGGCGAAGGATGTCTCTGTATGAATCATCTCTCCACCGTCTCGGAGCCCTTCGGCGCAGTCTGCGGCGACCGGACGACGATCGGGCCGTTCACCGTCATCAAAGGCGGAGTGATCGGAAACGATGTCACCATCCAGGGCGGAAAGACGCTGGAAAAAGAGATCCCCGACAACAGCATGGTGATCTGAGATGTGCGGGATCGTCGGCTACATCGGATACCGTCAGGCAGCTCCGGTCTGCACGAGCGGTCTTCTTAGTCTGGAATACCGGGGCTATGACTCATTTGGCATTGCAACGCTTTCTCCCGCGCTGTCACTCTGCAAACATCTCGGCAAGATCTCAGACGCCAAAACATCTGCGAACCATCTGGAAGGCCAGATCGGGATAGGACATACCCGCTGGGCAACCCACGGGGTTCCAAGCGAGATAAACGCCCACCCGCATGTCGATAGGAACAAAAAGATCGCCGTGGTCCATAACGGGATCATTGAAAACTATGCGGAGCTGAAACGCGGACTGGAAGAGCGCGGTGTCGTTTTTGCATCCCAGACCGACACCGAGGTCATTCCTCATCTGATCGCAGAAAAGTATACAGGAGACCTTTTAGCCGCAGTAACGGCTATCCTGCCAATCCTCAAGGGCTCCTATGCTCTTTTGATACTCGCCGAGGACAACGAGACGCTCGTTGCTGCCAGAAAAGGCAGCCCTCTTGTCCTGGGTCTTGGAGATAAGGAGTATATCCTTGGATCAGATGCGCTTCCTCTTCTGGAGTATACCAAAAAAGCAGTGTATTTCGAGGACGGGGATGCGGCAGTGATCAGAAAAGACGGATACGAAATCTATAATGCCGGCGCGCCCGTCTCACGTCCGGTAACGGAGCTTGAATGGAGTGCTGACGTCGCCAGAAAGGGAGGGTTTCAGCATTACATGCTCAAGGAGATCTTTGAACAGCCGGACGCTTTTGCAAACACCCTCTCGGTAGTAAAACGCTGCAATGAATTCATCGATCAGATCAGAAACGCACATTCCGTAACGGTCGTCGCCTGCGGGACGTCGGCAAATGCTTCCATGGTCTTTTCCTATCTGATGGAACGCGTATGTCATATCCCAACACGAGTGGTGCTCGGATCCGAGTTCAAGTACTTTCCAACTCCGGGAACTGATCTGGTGATCGGGGTTTCCCAGTCGGGAGAGACGGCAGATACGATAGCAGCGCTCAAACTTGCCAAAAATCTCGGCGCCCAGACGCTGGCAGTAACAAATGTTCTTGGAAGCTCCATAACACGCGTCGCCTCCTCGGTTCTTTATACCAGGGCAGGTCCTGAGATCAGTGTTGCCGCAACCAAATCCTTCATCTCCCAGGTCGCGGCATTTATGCAGATCACAAATCTCCTCTCCGATCACCAGATCGAATTTGAGCTTGCAGAGATCAGACGGTATCTTCCCGATGTCCTTAGCCTGGATCTCTCAAAAGCGGTCGAACTATGTACGGCGGCGGACACGCTGCTGTATATCGGGAGAGGTATGTTTTATCCGGTTGCAATGGAAGGGGCGCTCAAGATGAAAGAGATCTCCTACATCCATGCGGAAGGATATGCTGCGGGAGAGCTGAAACACGGGCCGTTTGCACTGCTCTCTCCGGAAACACCGGTCATCGGGATGTGTTTTCCGGATGCCGTGTATCCGGTGATGATGTCGAATTTAAAAGAGATCAAGGCACGCAGCGCCCCCCTCATCGCTCTTGGAAGAAAAGATGATAAAGATCTTGACGAGGTGGCCGATGTCTGTATCTCTCTTCCTGCAGTTTCAGAGTACGGGGCAGTCGTTTTATCGTCGGTGATCCTGCAGCAGCTCGCATATCACACGGCAGTAGCTCTTGGAAGAGATGTCGATATGCCGAGGAATCTGGCAAAAAGCGTGACGGTCGAGTGAGTCTACTCGCCCACTTTTTTTGAGGTGCTTTTCCAGATAACTGCATTTCTGCGTGGATAGTAAAGACCCATTAATAGATAAAACTGATTCAGCATGAATGATGTGATCAGATTTTCAGGTTTCAAAATGCTGACTGCAAGAAGAATTCCAACAAGTAGGACAAAAATTATCGGAGCGCATAATATCAGACCGATCGAAAATAACACACCTCCTATTACAAGTAATGTCGGAGTTATCACATACATCCAGAATCGGAGAGGATAAAAGATTCTACAGGCGGGACGATTCACTTTCATCAAGTCAACATTAGCAAGTGTTGCCTGAATGAGTGTTTTTGCCCTGCGAACCTTTTGCTTATATTGTTTCTTGAGATTTTCCGGTAATTCTTCATAAATGGGAGCACGCGTATCATAAAATGTTTTATATCCTTCCCGAATTGATTTATAAGCAAGGTTCGCATCGTTGGCACCTTTTGTTGCATCTATGGAAGAAACGATGCTTTTTTTGAAAATGAGTAAACAACCGTTTAAGGAGAGAGTTGCATCGTGTGCGTATTCCCATTCCGCCATTCTGCCGTAGTATGACCGGTAGGTTTTTTCCATAGAAGTTATATTGTCAACACCCGGATTTGGCAGTAAATCACCAGTTCCTGCGGCCAATCGATCATCGGATAATAAGCGTTGAACAAGATATTCTGCGCTTTTGGCATCCCAAACTAAATCTGCATCGGTTGCAATGACTATTTCGTTGGAAGTTAAACTGATTCCTGTATTGAGAGATGCATTCTGACCGGATCGTTTTTCGTTTGTATGTATTGTCCATGAAAACTTTACATTCTCCAATTCACGTTGGGCGACCTCTTCGGTTTTATCATCCGAACAGTCGATAACTAAAACTACCTCTGTCAGTTCATCCGGATACGTGCTGGAAGAGATGCTTTGTATCTTGCGTGCGATGGTCAGCTCTTCATTGTAGGCGCAGATAACAATGGAGACTGGAGGCAGCGTGTCTGGTGATGTCAGCTCCAGTTCTGCGGGTTTTTTTCCGAATGTCACGCCAAGCAGATATATGATATAGGGGATGACAGCAAGAAGGATGAGCCCTGCGCCGACCGGAAGAGAATACAGATACATTATCCATAATTTATTGCACTGATTCCCTACTTAGAGGTATTGATGATTATCCGGTTTACTTTCCAATTATTTTATCATATAAAACACCCAGATAATACATATCTAATATCCAACCCGTGATAGACTATGGATCTGAAGAGTTTTTGGAACGATGCACGATATCGTTATGGAATAATCGGGATATCCGTCCTGCTATGCACACTGATCGCATTCCTGATACGGATGATCCCGATGGCCGGACTTGCCGGTACCGGGGATATGACTGCCGGCCCTGATGCATGGTATAATCTCCGGCTGATTGAAGTGGCTCTTGCCAATACTTTTGGCTTCATCTTCTTTGAACCGATGACTCTGTATCCTACTGGACAGGACATCGTCTGGGGGCCGCTCTTTACCTATATTGCCTCATTCTTTGCAGTGATCGCCGGCGCAGCATCACGAACCGAGGTGATCACGGCTGTTTCCTGGGCGCCTGCGATTCTTGGAACTCTGATGGTTCCGGTGATGTTCTTCCTTGGAAAAAAACTTGGTGACTGGAAAACAGGGATCATCTCAGCGCTTTTCATTGCAGTGATCGGCGGCCAGTACCTCTCCCGCTCATTATACGGACATCTGGATCACCATATCGCAGAAACCTTCTTCTCCGGTCTGTTCTGTCTCTGCTACCTGCTCGCTCTGTATGCCCTGAGTGATAAAAAAATCGATTTGAGCGATCGTTCGACATGGAAACTGCCGCTGATATATGGAGGTGTCTGCGGTATCGCCTACTTCCTCGGGCTTCTTACCATGACAACCATGGTCGTTTTCGGACTGTTCGTATCGGTATTTACTCTGATCCAGTTTGTAGTCAATCAGTATTCCGGCAAACCGAGCGAGTATCTTCTCGGCCTGAACGTGATTACGTTCATGATTGCCGCGCTTGGACTGCTGCTCTACGGAATACGCGATCTCAGTTTCGGGTTTGTCAACTACTCACTGGGTCTGTTCCTTGTCCATCTGTTCATCGTTTTCGGCACGATCATACTATATCTTATCTCGCGCACCATAACAAAACTTGAAAAAACCTGGTATTATTATCTGCTCACGCTCGCTCTTCTTCTGGCTGCAGGTTCCCTGCTTCTGGCAGTTGTGCTGCCGGATCTTTTCGGTTCGCTTATGGGAAATCTTGCAGGTTTCTTTACTAACAATGCCACGGCCGCGACCGTCCAGGAGATGTCATCATGGTCCTTTGCCAGTGCCGTTTCCGCATACAACTGGGGGATTCTTCTTGCCGCGGGAGGATTTGTCTGCCTCCTCTGGAATATCTGGAAACATCAGACCCCTGCAGCTCTCTTTGTTCTCATCTGGTCCCTGTTCATGTTCTTTGCGACCTGCGCTCACGTTCGCTGGGAGTATTACTTTGCTGCAAATGTCGCGTTACTCGCAGCCATATTTGTAGGATGGGCGATCAGTTTTGCAGAAAAGGATCTGGCGCTGCTTCTTGGAAAACGCACTGGGACCAAAAAACCTGCTGAAGTTTCTGACAAAAAGCAGACCGAAAAAACCAAATCCAAAAATAAAACACTGCCCCCGTCGGAAAAACCTGATCCGATCAAACTGGCTGTTTGCATAATGGTCCTGATCATAGCAGGAGTATTTGCAGGTTCGTCGTCGGTCTATGCAGTTGAATTAAGTTCCGCATCTGCCTACGGAGGGACATCAGAGGACTGGATCGGTGCATGCGAATGGCTTGCCGAAAATACGCCGGACACCGGTGTGGATTATCTCACGATCTACGACGGATCATCATTTACCTATCCGTCAGAGTCGTATGGTGTTCTCTCCTGGTGGGACTACGGTCATTATATCACAACGATAGGCAAGCGGATCCCGAACAGTAATCCGTTCCAGGCAGGAGTCGTCGGCGAATACGGCGTTGCCGCTGTCTTGACCAGCACGAATGAATCGGCGATAGCAGAAAAACTGGACTATCTCGGCACGAAATATGTGATGACCGACTACCTGATGGCAAACGGCATCTTCGGCGCAATGGCGATCTGGAATGATACCGTACTGCAAACCGCCCCTTACTACTACACCTTCCTGCAGAAGGGAACAGACGGCACCTACTCCTATGTTTCGGCAGGAACACCAGCGTTCTTCAACACACTGACGGTGCGGCTGCAGAACTTTGACGGTTCGATGACGAACTCTGGAAGTGTTTACGTCGTAATAACCGACTCATCAGCCGGTTACGGTGCGCCGGTAGTCGCCTCCACAAAAGCATACGCCGAGGCGGATGAAGCCTGGGCCGCGGCAGAGAACTACAATGCCAATGCGGCAGGCGGAAAACACGCATACGTTATTTCGGCTCCGACCGATCTTACCAACTATAATCTCCCGAGTGTTGACGTTCCCGCACTTCAGCACTTCCGTTTAGTGTATGAATCCCCGACGTATGTCGTCGGAGGCTACATCACAGGAGCGAACGAAGGAGGAACGGCCTATGTAAAGACATTCGAGTATGTTCCCGGAGCCGTGATCAAAGGAAACGGGATCATCGAAGTCGATGTTGTAACGAACAACGGCCGGACCTTCACCTACCGTCAGGAGAGCGTGAACGGCGAATTCATCGTCCCCTACGCGACATCAGGCAGCTCCTATGACGTTAAGACCACCGGACTGTACACCATAGTCGGAACCGGACAGACCTTCGCCGTCTCAGAAGACGCGGTGCAGAAAGGTCTGATCATCAACTAATTTTTTCCCACACTTTTATCATAGACCACTTTCCATACTAATCATAAGTATGTTCAAAGTTGGAGATACGGTGCGTTACGGACGGACCGGCACGGTTGGAAAAATCGTGACGTTCACTGAAGAACGGGGTGAGACATTTGCCGAACTTGACAGTACAGGCATGTACTACCGCATAGATCAGCTGACCGCGATCAAAGAAGAGAAAACACGTGTGGAAAAACCGCGCGACTTAACACGTGATTTCAAGGAAGAACAGGAAAAGATCCGGGAAATGCAGGAAAATGCCTGGAGAAATACCGATCAGAGCTGTGAAGGCGGGGGATAAACCCGGTATCACACACATATATCAGTCTTGAAGTCAACTATATAGGGTTAGAGGAGGTTTTGGTTTCTTTGCATGATCCTACAATACCAAACGTAAATATCGGCGTAGTTGGTCACGTTGACCATGGCAAGACTACATTGGTCAGCCAGCTTACCGGCTCGGGGACAGACCGTCACAGTGAAGAACTGAAGCGCGGTATCTCGATCCGGCTCGGGTACGCCGACGCAACGTTTTATAAATGTCCAAAATGCGGGGGTGCAGATCTCTGGACAAATACAGAGGTATGCCCCGCCTGCGGTGAAAAACTTGAAGCAGTCAGATCTGTTTCATTCGTAGATGCGCCAGGCCATGAAACACTCATGGCAACGATGCTTTCCGGCTCTGCCATCATGGACGGCGCGATGCTCGTTATCGCGGCAAACGAACCATGTCCGCAGCCGCAGACAAAAGAGCATCTGATGGCTCTGGAACTGACCGGCATCAAAAACATCGTTATAGTTCAGAATAAAATCGATGTTGTTCCCCAAAAGAAGGCGCTGGAAAACTATAAGCAGATCAAAGCGTTCATTAAAGGAACGGTCGCTGAAAATGCGCCTATCATTCCGGTGTCAGCGCAGAAGAGAATCAACTTCGGGATGCTCCTGGATGCTCTGAACACCACCATTCCTAATGTCGAGCGCGCTGCAGATGTTGCGCCGGTCATGCTGATCGCACGATCGTTCGATGTGAACCGCCCGGGAAGTTCCTGGCGTGACATCAAAGGCGGCGTCATCGGCGGATCACTGATCCGCGGCGAGTTCCACGAAGGAGATGAGATCGAGATCAGACCCGGCAGACAGTACATGTCTGAGAACAAAGCCAAATGGGAGCCGATCACGACCAAGATCACTTCGATGAACAAGGCATCCCACAAGGTCCAGACAGCAACCCCCGGCGGACTTGCGGCGATCGGAACAAAACTCGATCCGTCAATCACCAAAAGTGATACACTTGTCGGACAGGTCGCCGGTATCGCAGGATCTCTGCCGCCGGTCTGGGAAAAACTCAGATTCGATGTCACCCTTATGGAGAGGGTCGTCGGCTCATCAGCCGAACTGAACATCGATCCCCTTCGACTCAAAGAACCGCTGATGCTTTCTGTCGGGACCGCGGTCACTGTAGGAATCGTTCTTGCAGTAAAGAAGAATCAGGCTGAAGTTATGCTGAAGCGTCCGGTCTGCGCCGAAGTCGGTTCGAGGATCGCAATCAGCCGTCAGGTCGGAGGCAGATGGCGTTTGATCGGCATGGGTCTTCTGACCGAGTAACGGTCATCTTAGACACAAATGCGCTGATGATGCCTGCGCAGTTCAACGTTGACCTTTTCGAAGGTCTGCGTGAACTCCTGGGCGCCTATGACGCGCTCGTACCTGCCGAGGTGGTGTACGAACTGCGCGGTCTTTCGACGGGAAGGGGAAAGGATGCGGCAGCTGCGCGGTTCGGTTTGACCGTCGCGGGCCGCTGCACGACTCTTTCAGAACAGCCGGAAGATATCTCTGTAGATGACAAAGTCATACGTTGTGCAGAGATGTTTAATGGTATAGTAGTTACCAATGATAGAGAATTAAGAAACCGTCTGATACAACGCCGTATTCCCGTCGTTGTTCTCAGATCGCGCTGCAAACTAGAACTAATCGGAAAATAAGCACAACAGGCGAGGAGACAAAAATATGTATTATAAGCTGAAACTCAATGACAAAGTCAGAGTCCCCCCGGAACGCATGGGTGAAGATCTTAACTCCGTTATTCTTGACGTCCTGCAGGAACAGTTCGAAGGGAGTGTCGACAAAGAGATGGGTATTTTCATCGCGGTCACGGCTGTAAACCGTGTCGGGGACGGAGAAATCATTTACAGTGACGGCGGCGTCTATTATGATGTCGACTTTGAAGCTGTAGTGCTTCGCCTGTCCCTGCAGGAAATCATCGAAGGCGTCGTCGTCGAGACGACAAGCTTTGGAGCCTTCGTTTCCCTCGGCCCGATCGACGCCATGCTCCACATGAGCCAGATCTCCGACGAATACATCGATTATGATGAGAAAAACTCACGCCTTGTCTGCAAAGACAGCGGGAGAACGATCGGCGTAGGAGATACGCTCCGTGCGCGTGTCGTCGCTCTTTCATTAAACGAACGTGACCCCCGCGAATCGAAGATCGGTCTGACGATGCGTCAGCCGGGACTTGGAACTCTTGCATGGATCGAAGAGGACATGCAGAAAGAGAAGGCAGAGAAGGAGACAAAGTAATGGCGGCAAAACGTTCAACACAGAAAAAAGTTCTTCAGGCCTGCCGAAACTGTCATAAAGTCCTTGAAGCAGATAAAACCGTCTGTCCGGAATGCCAGGGCAATGCCCTGACGCCCGAATGGTTCGGCTATCTGGTCATCATCGATTCGCGCCACTCTGATGTCGCTGAAAAGATGAACATCGAATATAACGGCAGATACGCACTCAAGGTACGATAAATGCTCACGCTCCCGCCAGAAAACCGGTGGCTCTTCAGAGAGCCGTTCGGTACTGTTTTTTCAGATTTTTCCATGGTCCTCCCCTACATAGAGGGAAAGATCTTCTGCACTGTCGGGGATGTGGTGACGCATAACGCATTGTCGGCAGGCCTCATCCCCTCGATCGGGGTCATAGACGGATTTACCAAACGTTCGCCGTATCTGCGGATGCCCGAGATCCGGGGTCATATCATGCACGTGACAAACCCTGCCGGGACGATCACCGATGAGCTGATCGCCGCGCTCCGGGTTGCAATGGACAAGATCCCCTGTGTTGTCATGGTGGACGGAGAAGAGGATCTCGCAGTTCTGCCGCTCACAGAAATCCTGCCGGACGGCGCGGTCATATTATACGGCCAGCCGGAAGAAGGGCTCGTTGTCTGCGAAGTGAACAAGCAGCTGCGTGCCAATGCAAAAAAACTTCTGACCTATTTTGTCAGTCTGTGACGCCAGTATTAAATATACTGCATTCCAATAATTGTGGGATATCGATGGAGATCAAGATTACCTCTAATACCAGGAACGAGCTTTTAAGCCGTAACGAACTTGCATTCACCGCAAGTTATGATGGTGCTACCCCGGCACGCTCAGACATCGGTGCAAAGATCGCAGCGATGCAGAATACCCCGGTCGAAAACCTGATCCTTTCCCCGCTGAAAGGACGCTTTGGAACAAAAGCAGTTACCGGCGTTGCCCGTATCTACGACACCCCGGAAGCGCTCAAAGCAACTGAACGCGAATTTCTGATCGCACGCGGACAGGCCAAGGCAGAAAAGGAGGAGTAAACATGGCAGCGAAGAAGGTAGTAAAAGCAACCCCGAAACGCAGCGAACTCTACACCGTTGATGCTAATGGAAAAGCAACCACTTCCCGCCGGGCATGCCCGCGCTGCGGAGCCGGTGTCTTCATGGGCGAACACAAAGACCGGTTTGCCTGCGGAAAGTGCGGATACACCGAGTTTAAGCAATAAAATACGTTATCTATGCCCGAAAAAAGGGTCCTCGGCATTGAAGGGACAGCATGGAACTTCAGTGCCGCTGTTTTTGCAGACGATTTAGTCTGTCTTCATTCCGCACCGTACGTCCCGCCATCCGGCGGCATTCATCCGCGCGAAGCTGCCCAGCATCACGCCTCGGTCGCATCCGATGTCATCCGCAAAGCCTTAAATGAGGCGGGAGGCAGAATCGACGCCGTGGCATTTTCCATTGGTCCGGGTCTTGGCCCGTCACTTCGGATCGCAGCCACCGCGGCCCGTACCCTTTCACTCAAGCTTGGCGTGCCGCTGATCGGTGTCAATCACTGTGTGGCCCATGTCGAGATCGGCAGATGGTACACGAAGTTTGCCGATCCGATCGTGCTCTACGCATCCGGCGCAAACACGCAGGTGCTTGGATTTCTGAACGGCAAATACCGGATCTTCGGCGAGACGCTGGACATCGGACTCGGCAACGCGCTCGACAAATTCGCGCGGAGTCACGACCTCCCGCATCCGGGCGGCCCCATCATCGAAGATCTGGCAAAAACCGGATCGTACATCCCCCTCCCCTACACAGTGAAAGGAATGGATCTCGCATTCTCCGGTCTGATGAGCGCCGCAAAGGAAGCCACCATGCGCGGAGCTTCCATGGAGGATGTCTGCTTCAGTTTTCAGGAAACGGCATTTGCCATGTGTGTGGAAGTGACCGAACGCGCCCTTGCCCATACCGGAAAGGATGAGGTCATATTGGTCGGCGGTGTCGGAGCAAATGCGCGTCTGCAGGAGATGCTTGGCATCATGTGTGCCGAACGCGGCGCGAAGTTCATGGCCCCCCCGCGAACCTATATGGGAGACAACGGAGCAATGATCGCCTACACCGGAAAGATCATGCTCGAAGCAGGCTCCACGATCCCGGTCTCCGATTCAGTTGTAGATCCCGGATTCAGGTCCGATCAGGTCGATGTGACCTGGAGACAGGATGCCGGCAGCATCTTTGCCCCGGGTCAGTCGGAAACAGCCGAGCGCGGCGCCGAGGCGGCCGCAGATCTCACCGGAACCGACGTGATAAAAACACGCATGACCAAAGGCTACCGGGTCCCTCAGCTTGACAGGCACCTCATCACCGAACGCACGCGTGCCGAGGCGCGTTCCATCGCCGCGGCAAGACGCGCCGGAGTCCCCGTCCCCGTGATCCGCGATGTTACCGACCGCGAGATCGTGATGGAAAAGCTCGACGGTGACGTGCTCAAATACGTCATCAATCCGACGTATGCAGAAGGCGCGGGGATCACTGTCGGAAAACTGCATAAAGCAGGGATCGCCCACGGTGATCTGACAACATCCAACATGATCTGGCACAACGGCCGCGTGTATCTGATCGACTTTGGTCTTGCGCAGATAACCGGCGAGATCGAACAGCGCGGCGTGGATCTCCATGTGCTCTTCCAGACCCTGGAAAGCACGACCGAGGACCCGGAGACGCTGAAAAACGCGTTCATCGCCGGCTACTCATCAGTGTTTTCCCAAGCCTGCGAGGTCATCCGGCGCGAGCATGAGATCGAACTGCGCGGGAGATACTTATGATAACCGTCGTTACCGGAAACAAAAACAAAGCTGCCGAGGTCGCCGCATTCTTCAGCGGGATCACGGAAGTATCCCACATCGCCTTTGACTGCATCGAACCGCAGGCAGAAGACATTGCCGAAATCGCCCGTGCCAAAGCAGAACAGGCGTATGCTGCGCTGAATATCCCGCTCATCGTTGACGACACCGGACTTTTCATCGAAGCTCTGTCCGGGTTTCCCGGCCCATATGCGGCCTATGTGCAGGATACGCTTGGCAATACCGGCATTCTGCGCCTGATGGAGGGCGCCTCCGACCGCCGCGCATACTTCGCCACCTCGATCGCCTACATCGACGAACGCGGCATAGAAACATTCGAAGGACGTGTCGACGGCGAGATCACGGCCGCGCCCCGCGGGACAGAAGGATTCGGGTATGACCCGGTCTTTTCCATTTCCGGAAAGACGCTTGCCGAGATGGATATGCATGAAAAAAACACCGTTTCTCACCGCGCCCGTGCCCTTACTTCCTTTCGTGAGTGGTATATTTCAGCACGGTCTGAACGGAATCGTTAATATGAACGAGAGCATACATACTAGAACTCAATATACGGGGTTATTCATAGATGAGATTCCCAGAAGCAGAAGCCAGACTTCTTAATGTTAAAGTTTGCATGAAATGCAACGCACGTAACGCTATTCGCGCAACGACCTGCCGCAAATGCGGCTCAACGTCCCTTCGCCCGAAGAATAAAGAACGCAAAGCATAATCTTTCTGATAGACACGGTGCGATATTTTTGCACCGCTCCTTTTTCGAAAGATCATGTTTGCACCTTAAAGAGACTCCGGCATGAAACATTCATTTTCTGATCTGACAATGTGGGTCGTCTCCATCTGCGTTTTTGCAGCTGTTTTTATCTGTATTATCTGCAATCTGGCAGTAACGAACACGATCGGCTGGCTGGTCTATCCTGTCTGTTCACTGTTATTCGGCTGGCTTGTACTTATGCCGGTCCTGTATTACAAAAAGCGCGGGCTCAAGGTCTCGCTTGGGATCATCACGGCACTCCTGCTGCCTTTTCTTTTGGTACTCGACCAGTTCAACGGCGCCGCCGAATGGTTCCTGCCAATCGGCGTCCCGATTGCGGCCACAGGCATCATATTCATGTGGGTCCTCTATGGTCTGCTGATAGGGCAGAGAAGCATCTGGCTCACGCTGCCGGCCGTTATTTTCCTCAGCGGCCTTCTATGCATCTGTATCGATCAGATCATCAAAAATGCTCTTGGCGAAGCAGGATTTCCCTGGGGATATCTGGTCGCCAGCATCACGAGCCTGATTGCGATCATCATCTCGGTCCTTGGGTTCGTGCTGAAAAAGAGAAGTGTTCAGACCGAGTAATACGCCACGCGTTTGCCTTTTTCCCGATACTCACCTGCGTAGGTGTCGAGATTTCTTTTATAGCCGATCCGATCGGCAAACCCGAGCTCTTTGAGCTCCGCACGAACCCGCATCACATCAGGTTCATCGGCCCAGTCGGG
This sequence comes from Methanocorpusculum parvum, assembly GCA_002287215.1. GTDB lineage: Archaea > Halobacteriota > Methanomicrobia > Methanomicrobiales > Methanocorpusculaceae > Methanocorpusculum > Methanocorpusculum parvum. The sequence goes on along the minus strand of LMVO01000044.1, from coordinate 55,151 downwards.
CGTGAAAACATAGATGACTTTGCGATCATCATGCGCATCTTCATTTTCTTTTGCGGTGCTGACCTTTGCGCCGATCCCAAGCCTGCCTTCGATGGTGGCATTGCGGATCTTCTGCCAGGCTGCGTCCACGTCATCCGGCTCAACGAAGATCAGCCATTTGCCCGCTTCTTCGGCTCCCGCGGCGCCGGGATCGACTCCGGGTCTGTCCTGCTGGATCCAGTAGGATCTTCTGGTCTTAGAGGGGACTATCCCTTCGCCGCTGCGGTACAAAGCCGCTATCTCCTGCGCGGTCCCGATGCGTTCCAGGGCAGGAGCGAGCGGGGCATACTCGGCGGAAAATGCCGTCAGAACTCTTGTGCAGAGTTCTTCAATATCGCCGCCGGACTCGACTTCACGGAAAAGAAACGATCCTTGTGATTCCTGATGTTTTTCGATGAAGATGGTGAACATCCCAAATGCCAGGTCGGCAAGTTCGTCAGCCGGGAACTCCTCTTCGATTACTTCGAAATCATCTGCAGTCATTATTCAATATTATGTCCTTCAGGTAGTTTATAGTTCGGATTGAATCTGCAGGGTCAGGAAAGCTATTATTCCGGGATTATCCATACTAAGTACAATGATTTGGAAACGTGACTGGGGGCTGGTCGGTCGTCAGGTTGTCGCCTGGATGATCATGCTCCTGCTGTATGTGGTCATACTGACAGTGATCATGGTGTTCCTGCAAGGGACAATGATGTACTTCTTAGTGGGACTGGTATTCGTGATGGCGTTTGTGCAGTACTTCTTTTCAGATAAGCTGGTGCAGAGAAGTATGCAGGTCATGCTGGTCGATGAGGATGAGGAGCCAAAGCTTTATGCGATGGTCCGGCGGCTGGCCGATGAGGCGGGTCTTCCTATGCCGAAAGTGGGGATCATTCAGCATAAGGCGATGGCAAATATCCCCAATGCCTTTGCGACCGGCAGAAGCCCGAGAAAGGCCGTGGTGGCCGTAACACCGAAGATCCGGTATCTGCTGACGGATGATGAACTGGAGGCGGTATTGGCCCATGAAATGGCCCATGTGAAGAATCGTGATATGCTCACGATGACGGTGGGAAGTTTTGCGGTGATGGTCGCTTCGATCATTTTGAACAATGCGTTTCTGATGGCGCTGTTCGGCGGGAACCGGGATAGTGAAAACGGCGGAGGGATCCTTATCTTTATCGCAGCGATGGCCCTGACATTTGTTGTGTACATGGTCGGAACGATCGTGACGATGGCGATCTCCCGATACCGGGAGTTCTCCGCAGACCGCGGAAGCGCCTACCTTACCCGCGATCCGGATGCGCTGATCCGCGCTCTGAAAAAGATCAGCAGCGGCGTGAATGCAGCGTCTCCTGATGCGAAGAGGGCGGTTTCCGGGACGAATTCGTTCTTTATCATTCCGGCTATCTCAGGGGAGTCCGTTATGGAGTTATTTTCCACGCACCCGTCGCTGGAGAAGAGGATCACCAATCTGGAAAAGGTCCGTGCCGAGATCAGAGGATACTGATCACCCAATATTTTTTCGACAGGTTTAATTAGGTCAAATAGAAACATAAGTGACGCAAAGATTGCACTGATGGTCTAGAGGTATGACTTTGGCCTTCCAAGCCAATAGCCCGGGTTCGATTCCCGGTCGGTGCATTTTTCATCCTTTTTGTATGGATTCGTGGTCTAGTGGTATGACGTCGCCTTCACACGGCGAAGGTCAGGAGTTCGAATCTCCTCGGATCCACTCGTTTACTTTTTTGCACACCTTGTTCTCCACAGCCCCATCTGACAGGTCATGTAGGTATGTAGGATCGATGTAGGTATATCCAACATGAATAAAACCCAGGATCTGCCTTATTTTCTGATTTTAAGCTGTATTGGTGGTTGTGTAGGTAATGTAGGGTCGATGTAGGTACTACCTACATGGATTCAACCCTTAATTTGCCTTATTTTTTGATTTTAAGCTGAATTTAACATTTATGTAGGGATGTAGGATAAATGAACACCCAACTCGTTAGGTACATAAATCTCCATAGATCTGAATTTCCATATATCCTGGACGAAAAACAACCTACATCCCTACATAACTGTCAAATATAGCTTTAAATAAAAAAATACATCCAATTTGAGGCTTGATTCATGTAGGTAGTACCTACATCGACCCTACATTACCTACATAGTTACCCAAATCCTGTCCCCCTCTTCCCCGCAAATATAAAAACACAGTATATCTATATGGCTGCAAAGCCCATAAATATCCAGATATCTCCATGGCAGAATACATAGACACCTACGAAAAGGTCATCGAACTCGCACGCAGAAGAGGATTTGTCTGGCCCTCCTCGGAAATATACGGCTCGGTCGCCGGCTTTATCGACTACGGACCCCTCGGCGCGATGCTCAAACGCCGGGTCGAATCCATCTGGCGCCGCTTCTACGTCGTACAGGAAGGATACTACGAAATCGAATGCCCGACTGTCGGTATCGAACCGATCTACGTTGCCTCCGGCCACGTAGGCGGATTCTCCGACAAAATGTTCCAGTGCCCGAACTGTCAGGAGTTCCTGCGTGCCGACCATGTCGCCGAAGCATTCGGCATCCCGCATGCAGGAACCATGTCCAAAGAGGAACTGCACAACGTCCTCGTCGACAAAGAATGCCCTGCCTGTAATAAAGTTCTCGGCGAAGTAGAGGTCTTTGACTTCAACCTCATGTTCACCACCTCGATAGGACCCGGCGGACAGAGAAAAGGCTACCTCCGCCCGGAAACTGCCCAGGGAATGTTCGTCGACTTCGCAAGACTTCTCAGATTCTATCGTGACCACCTGCCGTTCGGCGCTGTTCAGATCGGCAAATCCTACAGAAACGAGATCTCCCCCCGTCAGGGCATGATCCGCCTCAGGGAGTTCACCCAGGCCGAAGCCGAGATCTTCGTCCACCCGGAAGAAAAGGATCACCCGAACTTCACCAGATACGCAGACTATAAAATGCCGCTGTGGGGCATCGCCCAGCAGGAAACCGAAGCGCCGGCAGTAATCAAATCCATGCGGGAGGCAGTCGATGAAGGCATCATCGCCAACGAATACGTCGCCTACTACGTCGCCATGACCCACGATATTCTCTGCACGGTCGGATTCAACCCCGACAAGATCAGATTCCGCCAGCACATGCCCGACGAGCGTGCCCACTACGCCACGGACTGCTGGGACGCCGAGGCGCTTTCCGACCGGTTCGGCTGGGTCGAGATCGTCGGTATCGCCGACCGGACAGACTACGACCTCAAGGCCCACGCACGGGTCTCGGGTCAGAAAAACACCGTCTTCGTCCAGTACCCGGAGGCAAAAAAGGTCCACCACAAAGCCATCGTCCCGAACTTCGGCAAACTCGGACCCGCATTCAAAGGCAAGGCAAAGATCATCTCCGAACAGATGCTCACCGCGACTCCCGAAGCAGACGGGATCCGTCTGACGATCGAAGGCGAGGAGATCCTCATCACCCCTGACATGTACACCGTCAAAGACGAGATCGTCGATGTCTTCGGCGAAGAAGTCATGCCGCACGTCATCGAACCGTCCTACGGTATCGACCGGATGTGTTACATGGTCCTCGAACACGCCTACGCAGAAGACGTGGCCGACGGAGAAGCACGCACAGTCATGCGGTTCCAAAAGGGTGTCGCCCCGATCCAGGCCGCCGTCCTTCCGCTGATGGCCCGCGACGGACTCGACGAGATCGCAAAACAGCTCGTCCTTGAACTGCAGAACGAAGGCATCCAGACCGAATACGACGACGCCGGCGCGATCGGACGCAGATACAGAAGACAGGACGAGATCGGAACCCCATACTGTATCACGGTCGATTACGACACCAAAGAGGATACGACCGTCACGCTGAGGGATCGCGATACGATGCAGCAGATCAGAGGGCCGGCGGCATCCGTTCTCAAAGCACTCCCGGATCTCCTCAAAGGAAAACTTCCCTTCGATACATCCTCGTTATGAGTTATATCACCCGAAAAAACATCCCTGAAAACACGCTGGAAGAACGGGCATACCAGACGAATATTGCAAAACATGCCCTTTCGGGAAATACGCTCGTCGTTCTTCCGACCGGTATGGGAAAAACTGCTGTCGCGCTGCTTATCGCGGCAGAGCGGATCTCAGCCGGAAAGATCCTGATGCTTGCCCCGACCAAACCTCTGGTCGAGCAGCATCTCCGCTATTTTTCTAAAAATCTTCTGATCGACTCTGAAGAGATCATTATGTTCACCGGCACGACGCCGCCGGCGAAGCGGGTCGATCTGTGGAAAAAAGCACGGTTCTGTATTTCAACGCCGGAGGTCATCAAAAATGATCTGATCGCCGAACGCTACAACCTCAGGGATGTTTCACTTTTGATCGTGGACGAATGCCACCGGACGGTCGGGAACTATGCCTATGTCTTCATCGCGGAACGCTACAATGCCGAGGCCCGTGACCCGCTTCTTCTCGGCATGACGGCATCGCCGGGTTCGGACCCTGAACAGGTCGCGGAGATCTGTCAGCATCTTTCGATCTCGGTCGTGGAGAGCCGGGTCGAGTCGGACCCGGATGTCAGGCCGTATGTCCATGAACGCGAGATCGAGTACCGGACGGTCGATCTTCCCGAGGATCTCTGGCTTGCGGTCTCGGTTCTCAACTCGATGATCGATGACCGGCTGACGAGTCTTGCGGCCCTCAGCTACCGGGTGCCGAAACGTGAAGCCCTTTCCATGAAAGCGCTGAACGCTCTTATGGCGCAGATCCAGACCAGGATGCAGGCGCGGGATCCTTCGGCGTATTCGGCGGTCTCGATCCATGCCGAGCTGATGAAGCTCCGGCACGGGATCACGCTTGCCGAGTCTCAGGGGACGACCGCTTTCAAAGCCTATCTTCTCCGGCTGGAGGCGGAAGGAGCGGGAGGCGCCGGCAGCAAAGCGGCAAAACGGATCTATGAGGATGAACGGTTCCGGCGGCTGCTTGCTCTCTGCCAGAACTGGGACAAAGAGCTGCACCCCAAAGCCGCGGAAGTCGTCAGAGTGATCCGGGAACAGCTGATCACGGAACCGGAGTCCCGGATCATCGTTTTTGCGACCTACCGGGACGGGGTCTCGATGCTCGTCGATCATCTGGCGCAGGACGGGATACCGGCGATACGGTTCGTCGGGCAGGCTTCACGCGATGCGGAGAAGGGGCTTTCGCAGAAGGAGCAGATCGAGGCGATCCGCCAGTTCCGCGAAGGCGAGTTTCCGGTCCTGGTCGCGACCTCGGTCGGTGAGGAGGGTCTCGACATCCCTTCGACGGATCTCGTGATCTTTTATGAGGCAGTCCCTTCAGAGATCCGCAGTATCCAGAGGAAGGGGCGGACCGGCAGAAATGCTACCGGAAAGATCATTGTGCTGGTCACCCGCGGAACAACGGACGAGACCTACCGCTGGGTGAGCAGCACCCGCGAAAAGCAGATGCAGAAAGGCGTAAAAGCGATGCGTTCCGGCGGCGTTCCCGTTTCTTCGGCGCCGAGGATCCCGCCCGCGGGAGAGCCGGCATATGCTCCGCCGGAGGGTCAGCTGACCCTCGCGGATGTAGTGATACGGGCGGTCTCGGAAGAGAATGACGACCGGCCGGCGGTTATGATCGACAACCGGGAGACCCATTCGCGTGTCGCCGAGTATCTGAGCAATCTCGGCGTGAAGATCACGCTTGCGCAGATGCCGGTCGGCGATTACGCAATCGGAGACCGGATCCTGATCGAACGAAAAACCGTGCAGGATTTTGTGGATACGCTGGTCGACCGGGATCTGTTTGGTCAGATGCGGGATCTGGCCGATTCGTCGATCCGCCCGGTGCTGATCATAGAGGGAGGAAGCCTTGCGGATCTGTATGAACTGCGGAACCTTCACCCGAACGCGATTCGAAACACGCTCGCGTCGATTTCGGCGGACTTCGATGTCTCGATCCTGTTTACGAAGGATGCAAACGAGACGGCGGAGATGATCCATGCGTTTGCGAGGCGGGAAGCAGGATCGACCGGCTCGCCGCGGAGCCTCCATAAAGCTAAGACGGGGCGAACTGGCAAAGCCGCCGTCGAATACATCCTGACGGCATTTCCGGATGTGGGGCCGAAAGCGGCCCGCGATCTTCTGCGGGAGTTCGGGTCGCTTCGGGGAGTGATGAATGCTTCAAAGGAGCAGCTGATCGCGGTGAAGGGGATCGGAGAAAAAACCGCGGCCGGTATATTGCAGACGCCGGATATTGAGTGGCGGGAGAAGTAAACCGGCCCGCGGGGCCGGTAGCTTCCTCCTGGTCCTCCTGTCCATGCAGAGGGGAGGAGATATTTTTCGATTTTTATCACGGCCAATAGATTAATTATAGTGAAATATTACATATTATCCTATTGCCTTATGGATAATCATGCATTGAGGGTTAAGATCCTGACATTTTATCTGGCAGATGCAAACAGCAGAGGGCATGCAAATTTCTGTCCGTGCGCACATCTTGCCGATAAACTGGGTGTTTCCGGGATCGATCTGGACAATGAGGTCGATTATCTGAAGAGGAAAGGGTATCTGAGCGGGAGTCATGTGTACGGGATGAAACCTGCCGAGGGCGAGTACAGGATCACGGCACAGGGAAGAGATTTTCTTGCGAGAAAAGAAGGACCGAAGGATGAGACGACGGTCTTTAGAAGAATATTCTAATACGTATCCAAAAAAAATTATTCTCTGACGACACCGCGCAGGTAATGCCCTGCCGTGATGCCGCCGGACGCGATATCTTTTATCTGTTCTTTCAGCTCTTTTGGATCCCCGTCACCGGAAGCGACCGCAGAATAGATCGCGGTCATTCTCCGGATATACTCCGGGCTTCTCCCGCGGGCGTCGATCGAGATGACCGATACGCCGGATGATGCGAGTTTGCCGACATACTCGATCAGGCAGGTCTCGGAGGAGTTCAGGATATGGGTCCGGCACTGGAGATCGGTCCGGACGCGGAATATCCGGTTCGTTTTATCCTTCAGCGCCCAGGACTGACTGCAGCTCCTGCACCCTTGAGCAGTTGCCGGAATACAGTTCTCGGTGATCATCACCTCAAGACTGCCCTGAACGATCACCTCGGTCTTCGGCGGATGAGCATATGCGGAAAGCTGCTCCATCAGCGTTCTGATCTGTTTCCCGGAAAGTTCCGGCGAGAGGCAGACCTGACGACAGCTTTTTCCGTACGTCATGGCCGAGCGGGCATTCGTGATGTTCAGACCTGAGCCTCCGTATTTTGGAATGCCCTTGATCAGCTCGGCAGCACCGACACCGTCGACCATAACGCCGGCGGCACTTGCGGGGATCTTGGAAAATGTCTCGGGGACCTCGTGTTCCAAAACAATCCTCGGCAGCTTGTAGATGATCGGGAGATCATAGATCTCCTCGACGCCTTCATACACGACCTGACCTGCTCCGGCCGAGTGGGCGGCCTTTGCCCCGATGACCGAGTCTGTATAGACCTGGACGATCGGAACGATCCGCTCCGGGACCGCGGAGCCTTTCTCCTGATACGGACGGGTGGTCCGGGCAGGTTTTCCGGCCAGCGCCGCTTCATCCAAAAATCTCCGGCGAAGATCGGTGATGACGCTCATCGGGAGAAACATCGTTCCGTCATACTTCATCGAAAGGTTTCTGACGTAAAACGGCGTGCCGCCGGTCTTTCGCATCTGGGTCTCGACCGACTCCTTGGAGACGGGTTTGTTCAGCGCCTCAAGCATCGGCATCTCGGTTTTGACCTCGACCGAACCGGAGGAGACGGTGAGCCGTCCCGATTTGTCGACGGAGACGGTGATGTCGAGAGGGATCCGTCCTCCGGATGGTTTTGCAAGGATCGCGGCTGCTTTCCGTTCGGTCTTCATCCGGCGGGTGATCCAGAGTTCGCTGCCGAGAACAACATCTGCCGGCGCCGGGATCTTGTAGGCGTCCCCTTCCGGAAAGATATAGGGTTCTTTATTCAGAGCGAAGCCGGTCTCGCGGCCGGCGATCTTGAACACAAGCCCGTCGCCGGTATCAGGTACCGGACCTTCGATCTTGACGATAACCTTGCCGCGGGACTCATCGAGTCCGGAAACAAATCCTGCAAAGACACCGCGGTTGTCCGGCTTTTTTGCATTGATGAACGTCCCCCACTTATCTCCGAAAAGATATCCTTTCGTAAACCCGCGGTTGAACGCAAAGGCGAGGTCCTCCATCGTCTCGTTTTCCACAACGAACTCCTCTCCTGCTGCTATCGTATCAAGCGCCCGGCGGTAGGCATCGGTGACGATCCCCACATACTCAGGGGTCTTCATCCTGCCTTCTATCTTGACGGCCGCGACACCGAGACTGCAGATCTCTTCGAGGTAGGGATAGAGACAGAGATCCCGCGGCGAGAGAAGATAATCGCCCTGGGTCGGGACGGTTTCTCCGTCGGCAAGGAGGGTGTAGGGTTTTCTGCACGGCTGGGCGCATGCCCCCTGGTTGCCGCTCCTTCCGCCGATCACGGAAGAAAAGAGGCACTGTCCCGAGTATGCATAGCAGATCGCTCCGTGTACGAAGATCTCGAGCTCGACGCCGGCTTCGTTTGCCGCTTCGGCGATCTTTTTCACATCATCGAACGGAAGTTCGCGGGCGAGGACCACACGCGAGACCCCGTGTTCCGCGGCGAACCGGATACCGGCCGCGTTATGGATGGTCATCTGCGTGCTTGCATGGAGGGGAAGATCCGGCACGATCTCTCTCGCGAGAGAGAGGACGCCGACATCCTGCACGAGGATCGCGTCAACGCCGATATCGGAGAGGAACCGAAGATATTCGGCGACCGCCGGCATATCGTCATCGTATGCGAGCGTGTTGACGGTCACATAGACTTTGACGCCGTACTGATGGGCGAATATGACGGCATTTTTCAGTTCATCATTCGAAAAGTTCGCGGCGTACTGGCGTGCGCCGAAAAGTTTTCCGCCGAGATATACAGCATCAGAGCCGGCATAGACGGCAGCTTTCAAAGCATCGGGCGAACCCGCAGGAGATAAGAGTTCAGGAATAACCATGATAAAAAAAAAGATTACTGGGGTGCCACGCGGCGGACCATCAGTTTGACATCTCCGGTACCGAGAAGGATCGGCTGACCGACGATGACGTTTTCCGTAACACCGGAAAGTTCATCGAATTCGTGAGCAACCGCCGCGTCGAGCAGGTGGTTGACCGTAACTTCGAAACTTGCACGGGAAAGGACCGATTCCTTCTCGCCGGCAATTCCGTGACGGCCGATCTGTTTGACTTCGCCGTCCATGCACATGATGTCTGCGACAAGCATGATGTGGCGGAGATCGACCGAGATACCCTGTTCTTTTAAGGTGGAGAATGCTTCGTAGATGATAGCCGAACGGGCTGCTTCAACACCGAGCGTGCTCGCGATCTCGGAGATGTTGTTTGTACGGGTCCTTGTACAGTCGACTCCGTCGATCTCAAAGACATCTTTGAGGTTGGAGCCTTCAGTATGGAGGATGTACTCATCGTTTTCCTTTCGAACGACGACCCTCTTGATATCATCGATACCCTGAACGATGACCTGACGGACATGTTCTGCGAGCTGGAACAGGTTCTGATAGGACTCCTCGTTTTTCGGGAGGAACTTCAGGATGCCGTTTGTCTCGTCGATCTCGACCTCAAAGTCACGGTAGTGACGTTTGTCTTTGATTTTCTGGGGAGCGCGGGCGAGAACTTCGGAGACGGCGATCTTTCGTTTCTTGCAGACCTCTTTGTTGATCTGGACAAGGACGCACATCTCTGCGATGTCGGTCTCGATATCGCCGAACTCGTGAAGGGGAGCTGCTTCGATCTTCCAGGAAACCTCACGGGCCTTATCACGGCTTTCGCGGTAATCGGGGTCCAGGAAGATGGTCATGGTCGGTGTCGACGGCTCTTTTCTGGCGTCCATGATTTCGATAAGACGCGGCAGACCAAGAGTAACGTTGATTTCAGCCACACCTGCGTAGTGGAAGGTACGCATGGTCATCTGCGTGCCCGGTTCACCGATGGAGTGGGCGGCATTGATACCGACCGCTTCACAGGGCTGAACACGGGTGCGTTCATACTCGGAGTTGATCCTTGTGACGATGTTCTCGAAGTTGTCTTCGGTTACTTCCTTGCCGGCATCATGCTTTGAGGTGAGGATCTTGGTGAGCTCCGTAGTCGTGGAGACCGGCATGTTTTCATCGACCAGTCTTCTTACGCGGGACTTCAGACGAACGAGATCGATTGCCTCGAGCTCCTCTTCGGATTTGCCTTCGAGCCAGACCTTGATCTGCTGGAAGAGGGTTTTGGGGAGGTCCCAGGTGTGAAGCTCTGCTGCGATCGCAGATTCAGGCTCGATAACGACCTCTTCGGTCTTCTTTGCTTTCTTTGCCCGGGGCTTCTTTTCTGCAGACTCGGCGGGGGTTTCCTCGGCAGATTCTGTTTCAAGGACTTCTTCGACCTTTTCCGCCAGGGACTTCTTTGAGGTCTTTACGGGAGTTTCTTCGATGACTTCTTCGAAGGTATCGAACTCCTCGTCGAACTCATCATTGTTTGGAACCATGTTAGATCTCCTCCTTGAGAACGGATTCGGCAATACCTTTCACATCGACCGGCAGACCGGATGCGGACTTTGCCGGATCGGTCCCGTCTTCTCCATACACGAACTGGATGATCTTGCCGCCGGTACTGCGGACAGTACCGTCGTATGCGACTTTGAGATCCTGCAGCGCGTTGATCATACGGCGCTGGAGGTAACCGGACTGGGATGTACGAACCGCAGTATCCACAAGACCTTCACGACCACCGATCGCGTGGAAGAAGAACTCGGTCGGGTTGAGACCGGATTTATAGGAGTTGCGGACGAATCCGTGCGCATCGGCGCCTTTGTCGCTGCGTTTGAAGTGAGGAAGGGTCCTGTCTTCATATCCACGAACGATACGTTCACCGCGCACTGCCTGCTGACCGATACAACCGGCCATCTGTGCGATGTTCAGCGTTGAACCGCGAGCTCCGGAAACGGCCATGACCACAGCGGAGTTTTCGAAACCTAAGTGACGGGATGCGATATCACCGGTCCGGTCACGGGCTTTACCCAGCTCTTTCATGACCTGCATTTCAAGAGTTTCTTCCGGCGTTCTTCCAGGCATCGGTTCAAGGTGTCCCTGCTCGAAGATATTGATACGGTTTGCCACATCGTGTTCTGCGGTGTCGAGAACGTCGCGGATCTGTTTGTACTCTTCTTTACCGAGATCGGTATCGTTGATACCGTACGAGAATCCGTACAGCATGATCGCACGGATCGAGAGTTTTGTCAGATCGTCGATGTACTCTTTCGCACGCTGCATACCGTGGAGACGGATGACCCTGTTCAGAATCGCTCCGTCCATTGCTCCGACAGACTTTTTGTCGATGGTTCCGGAAAGGAGTTCTCCGTCAACGATCCTGACAAAGGCATCGTGGGGGCAGAAGGTGTTTCTGGTACAGGGATCACAGTTCCGGCAGCAGGTAGCTTTGTAGAACATGTTGACGTCCTTTGGCAGGATCATCGAGAATGCCTGTTTGTTGCTCCAGTAGGGAATACCGTTTTCGACCTTTCCCGGCGCGGGGAGGTGTTCCATCTCGGTGTATTTCAGGAGATAGAGGAACTCGGACTTCGTGTACCATTTCAGCTGGTTTGTCAGCAGGAAGATACCGGAGATGTGGTCGTGAAGACCGCCGATGATCGGACCGCCGAAACGCGGCGAGAGAATGTTTTCCTGGACCGCGACGAGAAGTTCGGCTTCTGCGCGTGCTTCCTCGGTCTGAGGAACGTGCAGGTTCATTTCATCCCCATCAAAGTCTGCGTTGTACGGGGGACATACTGCCGGGTTAAGGCGGAACGTTCTGCCGTTCATGACTTTGATGTGGTGGGACATGATGGACATACGGTGCAGAGAGGGCTGACGGTTGAAGAGAACGATATCTCCGTCACGCAGCTGTCTGTCGATCTTCCATCCTGGTTCGATCATTTCGGCGACGGTGTCACAGTTGCCTTCTTCACCGGAGATCAGTCTGATACGCCGGCCGTCGGGTCTGTTGACATAGTTCGCGCCGCAGGGGTCACGGAGTGTCGGTCTGTGCGGACCGATCCTGATCAGGACACGCATATCCTCAAGGTTCTGTTTGGTCACTCTTACAGGAACGGACATCTCGTTTGCGATGGCAAGCGGGATACCGACTTCACCGATCGAAAGGTTCGGATCGGGGGAGATGACCGTACGGGCGGAGAAGTTGACACGTTTACCGGATAAGGATCCGCGGAAACGGCCGTCTTTTCCTTTCAGACGCTGAGAGAGTGTCTTGAGCGGTCTGCCGGACCGGTGTCTCGCCGGCGGGCATCCTGCGACCTCGTTGTCGAGGTAGGTGGTGACGTGGTACTGGAGAAGCTCCCACAGATCTTCGATAATGAGCTGCGGGGCACCGGCATCCTGGTTTTCCTTGAACCGCTGGTTGATCCTGATGATATCCACAAGCTTGTGGGTCAGATCGTCCTCGGATCTCTGACCGTTTTCAAGGATAATGGACGGGCGGACGGTTACCGGCGGGACAGGAAGGACGGTAAGAACGGTCCATTCGGGTCTTGCTACGTCAGGGTCGATACCGAGAAGACGAAGATCGTCGTCCGGGATCTTTTCGAGGCGCTCACGGATGTCGGCAGAGGTCAGTTTGCGTTCCGACTTGTGGACTTTGCCGTCTTCACCCATTTCGGTGACGATCTCAACGAATGAGGTCGGCTTCTCGAAGTTGATCTTGAACTGCTGATCACCGCAGTAGGGGCAGATACGTTCCTTTTTGATATCCTTCTCGCCGATGGTCTCGGCGGAGTAGGGGTCGTCTTCAAGTGCTGAGAAGCGTTCGATCTCTTCTTTATCGAGAAGAAGCCGGCCGCAGTCACGGCAGGTGACACGGAGAAGTTTTCTGATCAGGCGGGTGTATCCTACGTGGATGACAGGTTTGGCGAGATCGATGTGACCGAAGTGACCCGGGCAGTCGCCCTGCTTCTGACCGCATGTTTTGCAGCGAAGTCCCGGATCGATAACTCCGAGACTCGGGTCCATGAGACCTTTCGGGTAGGGGAATCCGTCGTCGTCGTAGGTGTCTGGCCAGATGACCTTACAGACACTCATGTCGCGGATCGCTTTCGGTGAAAGGATACCGAACTCGATCTTGCCGATCCTCTTTGGCGATGTCATACCATATCCTCCAGTCTCAGTCTGGGAGCTATACCCATACTCTTCATCTCGTCAAGGAGAAGTTTGAACGCGTAACTCATTTCGACTTCGTAAATATCGGTTTCTGCACCGCAGGCAAGGCAGCGGGTCATCTTCTGCTTGGCGTCGTACATGGCGACCATTCCGCAGCGTGCGCAGACGTACTGTTTCACAGCATCGGACTCGTCAAGGAGACGTTCTTTGAGTGCCATCGCGGCACCGTGACCGATCATCACATCACGTTCCATTTCACCGAAACGAAGACCTCCTTCACGGGCGCGTCCTTCGGTCGGCTGACGGGTAAGGACCTGGACCGGACCTCTGGACCGTGCATGCATCTTGGTAGATACCATGTGGTAGAGTTTCTGGTAGTAGATGACACCCATATAGATGTCGGCCTGGAATCTGCGTCCGGTGATGCCGTCGTACATGACTTCACGGCCGTTGTGAGCGAATCCTGCTTCCGCGAGCTGGTGTCTCAGCACCTGTTCACGGGTCAGTTTGCTCGACTTCACGTCTTTGCCGATCTCTTTGTCGTTCAACAGACGGTTCTGGGCAAAGGTCGAGTCGAAGATCTTCTCGACCTGGGTCTTTCGAAACGAGGTCCCGTTCACGCGGGAGCCTTCGAGCGAACCGGCTTTGCCGCCGATCATCTCGAGCATATGACCGATGGTCATACGCGACGGGACTGCGTGCGGGTTGATGACGAGGTCAGGCGCGATACCGGCAGCGGTGAACGGCATATTTTCCTGCGGAGTGATAAGACCGCAGACTCCTTTCTGACCGTGACGGGATGCGAACTTGTCGCCGATCTCGGGGATACGGAGGTCACGCGTTCTGACTTTGACGAGGCGGGAGGAGTTTTCAGACTCGGTGATGATGACGGTGTCAACGATACCAGTCTCGTTACTTCTCATAGTGATCGAGGTGTCGCGGCGTTTTTCAACGGCGATGAGCTCTCCGGTCGGTTCCTCAAGGAAACGCGGCGGGGAGGTCTTGCCGATGAGAACATCCTTTTCATTTACGACGGTCTCGGGATTGATGATCCCGTCGATATCAAGGTTTGCGTAGGAACCGATTCCGTGCGAACCCTGGACATCCTCGTCCGGGAGCTCGATCCTGTCGACCTGTCCTCCGGGATATCTGCGTTCCTCTCCTTCATAGGTTCTGAAGAAGTGGGAGCGGCCTGCTCCGCGCTCGACCGAGGCTTTGTTGAAGATGAGCGCATCTTCAATATTGTATCCTTCGTAGGAGATGATGGCCACACAGAAGTTCTGACCCTGCGGGCGGTTGTCGGAACCGATAAGCTCGGCTGCCTGCGTGTGCACCATCGGGACCTGGGCGTAGTGAAGCATATGACCGCGGGTATCGGGCCGCAGCTTCATGTTTGCCTGGGCAAACCCTAACGCCTGCTTGATCATACCTGCACCCATCGTAACACGCGGCGATGCATTGTGTTCCGGGAACGGAACGTGCGCTGCGCCGATACCAAGGATAAGGGACGGGTCGATCTCAAGGTGCGTGTGTTCGGCGGTCAGGTCTTCTTCCTGAACGGCGATGAAGAGGTCATCCTCCTCTTCAGCGTCGATGAACTCGATCTTTCCCTGGGAGACCAGGGCCATAAAGTCCTCTGCACCGGATCTGACGATCTCGATATCTTCGGGGGTGACTGCCGGGATGCCGTTTTCCACAACGATCAGGGGGCGGCGGGCCCGTCCGCGGTCGGTATTGATAACGATCTCGTTACTGTAATCTTTGTATGAAATATTGACTTCGGTCGAGACGTGCCCTGATCTGCGCATCTGTCTGAAGTTTTTCGTGAATCCTACGGCGTCGTCGACTTTTCCGATCAAAGCGCCGTCCACGAATACACGTGCCATTTTCTTTTCCATTTTTATTCGCTCCTGATCGGCTGGATCTTCATGCCCTGAATGACGCGGAGGATCTCTTCCTCGTCGGTTCCTTTGCTTATTTCAACAAGCTGGGCAAAGTTTTTCACTAAACCGCAGTTTGGTCCTTCCGGTGTTTCGGACGGACAGATGCGGCCCCACTGGGTCGGGTGCAGATCACGGGCCTCGAAGTGAGGCTGAGATCTGGACAGCGGGGAGATGACTCTTCGCAGGTGGGAGATGACCGACATGTGGTCGACACGGTCCATCAGCTGGGATACGCCGGTCCTTCCGCCGACCCAGTTTCCGGTTGCAAGCGGGTGGATCAGGCGTTCGGTCAGGACATCCGCACGGACGACGGTTCCGATCGCGAGTTCTCTGTGCCGCATGCTCGCGCGTTCAAGCTGATACTTGACATCGCGGGTCAGTCTGTTTAACGAGATACGGAACAGATCCTCCATCAGGTCACCTGCAAGTTTCAGGCGTTTGTTGGAGTAGTGATCTTTGTCGTCGATTCTCCTTTTGTTGAGTGCGAGGTCGAAACATGCCTCTGCCATTCTGCCGAGGAATTCGGCTTTTGCCACGCGGACGTCTTTTGCATAGACCTCGTAGCCTTCATCCCCGGGTTTCAGCGAGGCAGGGATAGCGTAGTTTAAGTGAGGAAGAAGATAGCTGTCCAGCACGAACTCTGCGCGTTTTCTCTGATAATCCTTCGTCTGGTTCGGTGCAAGTTTCTTTCCGACATACATGACACCCTCTTCGACGGTGGCGCATTCGCTTTCTTCGAGGTTCTGCATCATGTAGGTGAGGACATCTTCCGAAAGGGATACCGCGGATACGATATCTTCATCGGACTCGAGGCCAAGCGCACGCATAAGGTCTGCGAACCGCAGGTGGCCGGCGACGCTTGGGAAAGAGACGTCGAGGAGATTCTTTTTATTCTTCTCGACAACGACGAGAGCGCGGTAGCCGCGGAACTGGGAGAACACTTTGGATACATGGATCTGCTCGTTGTATCTCTCGGTGAACTCGGTCATGATCTTGTTGCTCGCAAGATCTTCGAGGGTCATTAAAACACGCTCGGTCCCGTTGACGATGAAGTATCCTCCGGGGTCGCTTGGATCCTCGCCCTGTTCGGTTCTTTCCTGCTGGGAAAGACCGCAAAGGTTGCAGACCTGGCTGCCGATCATGACCGGAAGCTGACCGATGGTCGTTTCCTGGACAGGATACACTTTGTCTCCCTGGTGCAGGGTCATCTCAAGGATCATCGGGGCGGCATAGGAGAGGTTTCTTAACCGGGCTTCTGCCGGATAGAGTTTGCTCTGCGACCCGTCAGCCTCTCTGACGATGGGTTTTTCAACGCGGATGGTTCCCAGTTCGACCCATACGGCCTCCTGGTTCTTTCCTCTGTTGACGATCTCGGTCTCGACGATCCTCTGTTCGTCTACGACTTTCTGGAGGTTGTACTGGACAAAATTGTTATACGAATCCAGCTGGTGGCGGGCAACATGTTCCTGGGAAAAGTACGCGCCTGATAATACACTTCTGTCGATCATGATTTTTACCTCCGAATTATTTCTTTGGCCTTCTTACTACGAGGCGGTAGGACGTGGCTTCGCCTGCAGTCTGGCTTTTTCTTACGATCGTAATGACGTTTCCGGGTTTTGCGCCGCAGGCTTTTACAGCGGGGTCATCATGATAGATTTTTGGAAGATGGTCTTCCGTTATGTCGAAGGTTACGAGAAGATTTTTTACATCCTCATCGGTCATGATTTGATGGTCGGGGACCATCTCATGCAGTAATACATTGAGTCTTGTCATGTAGCTCCTAATCAGATTCGTGTGAATACGGTGTCTTGCTGCTGATTATGTCAGGTAGCTGGTTCAGTTTTTAAAAGTCTGGTTCTTCGGCTTGTGAATGGCCCAATGGGAACACATTCGCCGGTGGTGTGGTAATGGATGATAGACACGCATCGAATAAAATGAGATAAGGTATGCTGTAAGCATTTTTTCCTTATCAAAAAACCCGAAAGCGTGAAGCGGGCCAGGAGGGAGTTGAACCCCCGACCTGCGGATTAAAAGTCCGACGATCTGCCTGACTGATCTACTGGCCCTTGTGTTTCATCTAGGAAACAGCGGTAATAGAATGATGTATTCACATATAAATATGACGATTTACACCACCCAACCCCTCTGAAAAGAGGGAGACTGTTTTATTACCTATACAATGGAACTATATCCTACTTAATTATGGCAGATATGGATATGTTCCCGCGGACCCAGCGTTTTCTAGTGAAAGGCTGCAGCCTGGTGACGATCGCAATTTACATCCTTATTGCGGCTCTTTTGATAATTACCGCCCTTATCGGGACCCTTGAGACCCTCAAGATGATTAGTCTCGCACTCGAAAACCCCACACAGGCGGCGCTCACAAATGTGCTTCAGGGCATTCTTTTGATCATTGTTATCGCGACACTGATCGATATGGTCCAGTCTTATGTGCGTGCAGGGCGCGTGCTTGTCAGACCGATTCTGATCGCGGGCGTCACGACGATGGTCAGAAGACTTCTTGTGACCGATCTGACGTTTGTCGATATCGTCGGAACGACGATCGTTATCCTCGGACTTACGGTGGCGATGATCTATCTCGGGCGGGAGGATAGGAATGTTGCGTCGTTTTTATCAGAGTCGGGAGATAAGAAGGAGACGTAGAAGCACAAAGATTTGGAACTTTCTGAATCCGGACAATTCTTTTTTTCACGGCCGTTCGCTGTCGGATCTCACCATGCATCCCGCGCCGGCATTTTGTCGGCAGACAATAAACGCATGCGGGCCGGGGGAACTATTTAAATCCATTAATCTTTATTACCGTTCAAATCCCTTTAGTATGATATTGTGACGATGAAAAATTCCGGCAATTTCCTTACTGAAGGACCGGTCGGCAAAGCCCTGTTCATAGTGGCTCTGCCGATCATTATCAGCAACCTTCTTCAGAGCGTACTGGAGGTCGTGGACATGTATTTCATCGGCAAACTGGGTGATGTGTCCATCGCCGGCGGAACTATGAGTATTATGGTGCTTATGGTCCTGACGACGGTGATCTTTGGCATTGTGACGGCCACGGCGGCCTTTGTCTCGCGGGCATACGGTTCGGAGAAGTATGAACGTATCCAGGTGATCCTGCTGCACTCCCTGTATCTGGCGCTTGGGTTTTCGGCGATCCTGGCGGTGATCGGATTGTTCTTTTCAGAGAATCTGCTTCTTCTGATGGGAGCCTATCCCGATGTCGCGGCGGAGGGTGCGCGGTTTCTTACCCCGATGCTGATGGGTCTGTTCGTGATGGTGATTTTGATCACGCTGACGACGGTTTTCCAGAGCACCGGGGATTCAAGGACGCCGATGTATGTGATGCTCGGGGTCAATGTGGTGAATATTGCTCTTAACCCGACACTGATCATGGGTCTTGGCGGTCTGCCTGCATTCGGTATCGCAGGTTCCGCCTATGCGTCCCTCACCTCGCGGGCGATCGGCGTTCTGCTCCTGATCGGCGTGATGTATCTTCTGCCGTCAAGAAAGAACAGTCCGATCCGGTTTCCAAAGAAGTGGACGTTTGAGCCCAAGCTTATCCGCGATATCGTCGTGATCGCGATACCTTCGGCGGTCCAGAGCGGCATCCGGAGTGTGGCGTTCCTTTCCATGACGACGATCATCGCCGTTTACGGTACGGCGGCGGTTGCGGCATACGGGATATGTCTGCGTCTGGATATGATGGGACTGATCATCGTGATGGGACTGTGTACGGGGGTCGCCGTAATGGTGGGTCAGAATCTCGGAGCGGGAAAAGTGGAGCGGGCAGTACAAGCGGTGAGATATGCGGCCGCGATCAATGCGGCGTTTATGATCGGGGTTGCGGCGCTGTATCTGGTGTTTGCGACGGAGTTCCTGAAGTTTTTCGGAGCGACGGGAGAATCGCTTGCTGACGGGATCCTGTTTATGCAGATCGTGCCGCTGTCGTATTTCCTCATAGCAATAGCTATGACGATGGGATTTGCGATGAACGGCGCAGGTATGACCCGTCCGGGGATGTACTCGGCGATCGCCGGTCAGATGATCGTGCAGGTCGGTCTTTCGGCATTCTTTGCGCTCAGCGGGTATCCGATCCAGTACATCTGGTATGCAGCTGTCTGCGGAACGGTCGTGATGTTCTGTTTCGATCTGTTCTTCTATATGCGCGGAGGATGGAAGACGAAGAAGCTGAGGATCGAAGGGGAGGAAGCGCCGGCGGAAAGCTGAAAAAACGATCGGGGCTGCGGTATGCAGCATGACCCGATGAACCTTTTTTTATCAGGATGTCCGCAGTATCAGCGGGATAAGAGCCGGGGGGCCGGCGTTGAGGCAAAAAAGTTTCATGTCTCCTCCGGCATCCGGCATTTTTTCGGAGAGAGACGGCGGCATAGATCCTATGCCCATTCGAAATTTTCTTTTCCTGCGCCGATCTCGAAATGATATTTGACGATCCCGATGTCGAATTTGGAAAAGAATGCGGGAAGCGGTTTTGCGGAAACGGTGTTTCCGTTCTGCGTTATGATGAACTTCTGCTGATTGATCGCAGTTGGAGCGAGCATTGCGGCCTCCATGCCCTTTTTGAACCAGTCTGCAATTTCTCCGTCAACTTTACAGAGATGCATCATGTCCTTTGATCTATGCGGTTTACCTGATGTTTTGCCATAGCCGAGCGCTATGACGATCTGGATCTTTTCGCCTTTGTTCAATACACAGGGTGCTTTCGATTTGCTGTACGTCATCCCGACCCAGCAGGTGTTGAGCCCGAGCTGCTGTGCTTTCAGTACGAGTCTCTCGCCGTAATATCCGCATTTTTCATCGGTTCCGGCCATGCCTATGAGCGCGATGTAATTTTTGCAGTTTTCAAACTTCCCGTAGTGTGCCCGCATGCCGCCGAATGCCTTGGGCTCATCGAGACACAACTGGATGTTGAGTCCGCTTTCCCGATTGCATGCTTCGATTTCTTCCTGAAGGGAGGTTTTTATCTCGCCTTCGATTGGCTGATCGGTAAAGCTGCGTACCGAGTGACGTTCTTTGATTGCCTGCTGTATGTCTATCGTAGTTTCCACTGTCTCCTTTTCCTTTGGGAAACGTCTTTTCGTCAGGTACTGACGTTGTGCGTTTCGTTACTGCTGATGTGGGTTTGATCTGATAAGAATGTATAGGTAGGGTATGCTGGGTTGGGGTTAGGGGGTGGTTGGGCCGCCGATTTGGTCAGCCCTTCGGGTCGGCCCACATTCGCAAGTTTTCGCTTCACTCAAACTTGCTCCGCTGAGGTCAACCTGCGGTTGACCCGCATTCCAAACCCTCATACCCTTTCACCGACAACATATTCCCAACATGGCCTCTCCCAAAAAACTCACTCCTGCAATGGAACAGGTCAAAACATTCAAAGAAAAATATCCCGACTGTATCCTCTTCATGCGGATGGGTGACTTTTACGAAACATTCTTCGAAGACGCCGAGATCTGCGCCCGGGAACTCGACATCGTCCAGACCTCCCGCTCCAAAGACCCAGACGGAAACCCGATCCCCCTTGCCGGCATCCCCTACCACGCAGTCGATCTCTACCTTCCCCGAATGATCCGCAAAGGATACAAAGTCGCCGTCTGCGAACAGATCGAAGATCCCAAACTTGCAAAAGGCGTCGTAAAGCGGGACGTAGTCCGGGTCGTCACCCCGGGAACGGCGATCGACGCCGACGTCATCCCCGGTCCTACCGCCCGCTACCTCATGGCGCTGTGTTCCGACGCCAAAAAAACCGTCATGGGTCTTGCCTTCCTCGACATCTCCACCGGCGAATTCTTCGTCCGGGAGATCCCCTTCGAGCCGGGATTTTCCGCCCTCGCCACCGAAATAGAACAGTACAATCCTCTTGAGATCCTCGTCCCGCAGGGCATCTCCGCAGACCTCATCACCTACCTCGCCTCCACCTGCAGGGTCCTCACCCCCGGCCGCTCAGGCCTCTTCACCGACGGCGCCGCCGAACTCACCGCCGCATTTTGCGTCTCCTCCTTGGACGGATTCGATGTCAGTTCCGCAGAATGCATCAATGCTGCCGCAGCCGCTCTCCGCTATGCAAAAGAGACCCAGAAAACAAGTCTCCCCCACATCCGCGGATTCTCCAGAAAATACGCAAACGACGCGATGATCCTGGACGCGATCACGCTCCGGAATCTCGAGATCCTCAATCCCCTCCGAGGCGACCGGAATGATACGACCCTCTTCGGCTTTCTCAACCGGACCAAAACTCCCATGGGGAGCCGTGTTCTGCGAAGCACCATCACCCGGCCGCTGACCTCGCCGGAAAAGATAAATCATCGTCTCGACGCCGTCGGGTTCTTCACCCGGCGCCCCGTCCTCCTCTCCGGGACCAGGACCATCCTCTCCAGATTCACCGACATCGAACGGATCGCCGGCCGGATCGCCTACGGAAACGCCTCGCCGCGTGATCTTCTCGCTCTCGCCTCGAGTCTGGCCGCCGTTCCCGAACTCACCGCCGAACTCTGCGGCGCCGAAGGCCTCCTCAAAGATGAACTCGAACAGATCCCCTCCTTTGACGGCGTCGCCGATCTGATTCTTTCCGCGATCGTCGACGAGCCGCCTCTCGCCTACAAAAACGGCAGTGTCATCAGGGAAGGATACGACCGGGATCTTGACGAAGTCAGACATATCGTCGCAAACGGCCGCGACTGGATCGCCGAACTCCAGCAGACCGAACGGGAACGAACCGGGATCCGTTCGCTCAAGATCGCCTACAACAACGTGTTCGGCTACTACATCGAGATCACGAAAGCCAACCTCCATCTCGTCCCAGACACCTACGAACGCAAACAGACCACCGCAAACGGGGAACGGTTCACCATTCCTGCCCTTCGCGAACGCGAAGCGATGATGGCCCAGGCCGATGACCGCGTTCTTGCTCTCGAGATATCGCTCTTCGAATCCCTTCTCACGCATCTCGGCCAGTTCGTCCCGGCGCTCCAGCAGGCGTCCCGTTCGATCGGCACGATCGACATGATCGCCGCGTTCGCCGATCTTTCCCTCTCCGGAAACTACGTCCGCCCCGAACTCGTTCCCGGAACGGAACTTCTCATCCGTGACGGCCGCCACCCGATCGTCGAAAACAGCGTTCCGGGCGGCTATGTCCCAAACGACACCGAGATGAGTTCGATCGGCCAGCAGATCCTGATCCTCACCGGCGCCAACATGGCCGGAAAATCCACCTACATGCGAAGCGTCGCCCTGATTTGTATCATGGCCCAGACCGGCTGCTTCGTTCCTGCCGGATTTGCACGGATCGGGATCGTCGACCGGGTCTTCACCCGGGTCGGTGCATCCGATGATCTTGCCGGGGGGCAGAGCACGTTCATGGTCGAGATGCTCGAACTCGCAAATATCCTGAACAACGCGACCGACAAAAGTCTCATCCTCCTGGATGAGATCGGGCGGGGAACGAGCACCGTCGACGGGTATGCGATCGCACGGTCCGTACTCGAATATCTGCACGGCAAAGGAGGATCCGGTCCCCGCACGCTTTTTGCGACCCACTTCCATCAGCTGATCGAAATGGAGTCCGAGCTTAGGCGCGTGCGGAATTACCACTTCGCCGTCAAAGAGGATCAGCACGACATCACGTTCCTTCGAAAACTCATTCCGGGCGCGACCGACCGGAGCTACGGTATCCATGTGGCGAAGATCGCGGGTGTTCCGAAAAAGGTCCTTGTTCGGGCGGCGGATCTTCTCCGCGAGGCGCTTTCTGAAGACGCCTCTTCCGGCGGGAAAAAATACTACACGCAGATGCTTCTGATGGATGCCCCGGAGCCGGTCCAGTCAGCGGTCGAGGAGCGGGTCCGTGAAGCCGATCCGAATATGATGACGCCTATGCAGGCCCTCATGTTTATCAACGAACTCAAATCCATGCTGGAGAAGAAATGAGCCGGGTAAAAATCCTCGACGAGGAGACGATAAGCCATATCGCGGCCGGCGAAGTGGTCGAACGCGCCGCCTCGGTCGTGAAAGAACTCGTGGAAAATGCCGTCGACGCGGATGCCCAAATCATCAGGATCGGGATATCGGCGGATAAGACCGGGATCACCCGGATCTCGGTCACGGACGACGGGGTCGGGATGGACTTCGACGACGCTCTTCTCGCATTTCGTCAGCATGCGACAAGCAAGATATCCCGCCCGGAGGATCTCGACGGGATAACCACGCTCGGGTTCCGCGGCGAGGCTCTCGCAAGCATCGCGGCGATCTCGAAGGTGACCTTCACGACAAAGGAACGGGGTTCGGCCTCGCCCGAAGCGGCCCGCGTGGTGATCCACGGCGGAGAGCTGATCTCGCACGCCGCGGTCGGTGCGCCGGAAGGAACGAGCATTATCATTGAGGCGCTCTTTTACAACACCCCCGCCCGGCGCAAGTTCCAGAAGTCTGTTCCGACAGAGTTGTCCCACGTCTACGACATGGTCGAGAGGATCGCCCTTTCGAACCGGCACATCTCGTTTGTTCTGCTGTACAACGGGAAGGAACGATTCCAGACGTTTGGCACAGGCTCGTACCCGGACGTGATCGCGGCGGTGTTCGGTTCATCCTTTTCCAAAGAGCTGACCCCGATCTCCGGCAGTTTCGGTCCGGTGAAGATCGACGGCTGGATCACGCGGCCAGGTTCCGAGATGAAGACGACCCAGACGCGGTTTTATCTCGCGGTAAACGGCCGGCAGGTGACGTCCCGTCAGCTGCAGTGGGCGATCCGCGAGGGATACGGCACGCTTCTTCCAAAAGGGATGTTTCCCGCGGCATTTCTGGACATCACGCTCGATCCCCGTGAGGTGGATGTGAATGTGCACCCGACGAAGCGGGAGATCCGTCTGTCCCGCGAGCGTGAGGTTATGCGGTCTGTTCAGGATGCGGTCTATCAGGCTCTGCATGAGGAGCGGGTCTTTTCTCCCGCCCCGGATCACAAACCTTCGGTTTGTTCAAGGCTCACGTCGTTTTCACTCCCCTCGCCCGCCCCCGCCTATGATTCGGTCACGACCCTTCCGGCAGAGATCGTCGGCGAGCCTATGCCTGTATATGCCGGGAAACGGGAGACACGACAATCCCCTCTCAAACAGACGGAAAAGCAGCTGCGGCGGACCGAAACTCATGATCTGCCGGAAACCGATCTGTTCGTTCCCGAAGTCCTCGGTCAGATCGGGGACACCTACATTCTTGCGAAGAACGAATCAGGCGACCTGATCGTCGTCGACCAGCATGCGGCCCACGAGCGGATCATGTATGATCAGCTGCTCGCCCGTTCGTTGTCCGCAGAGGCCGGGCAGGAACTGATCGTTCCGCTCCCGATCACGCTCTCGAAAAAGGAGATTGCCGCCCTTCCCGATCTGCAGGACGTTCTCGCCTCAGCGGGATATCTGCTCGAGCCGTTTGGAAAAGACGTCTGGATGGTCCGTTCCGTCCCGGTCGTCTCCTCGACGCTCGGTGATCCGGAGACCATCCACGCCATTCTGGATGCGGCGCTGGACGGGGTCGGCAGCACCGACGAGGTCCTGGACCGGGTGCTGAAGACCGCCGCGTGCCGTGCCGTCGTAAAAGGGAACACGCCGCTCACCGTCGAACAGATGCAGCGCCTCTTACGCCAGCTGATGGCGACGAAATCGCCGTACACCTGTCCTCACGGACGGCCTACGACGATCGTTCTTTCGAAATCGCGATTGGCTGGGATGTTCCTGCGAACGTAATTCGAATGAGAATTGCGAGCGGAGCGAGTTCATCGCGCCGGTGATTTTCTGTGCAGGCGTTAGTCGACTGCACATGAGAAAATCGGCGGGTCGATTCGTGCCCTCACGGCCGGCCGACGACGATCGTTCTTTCGAAATCCCGGCTTGCCGGCATGTTTCTCAGAACGTAATTCGAATGAGAATTGCGAGCGGAGCGAGTTCATCGCGCCGGTGATTTTCTGTGCAGGCGTTAGTCGACTGCACATGAGAAAATCGGCGGGTCGAATCGTGCCCTCACGGCCGGCCGACGACGATCGTTCTTTCGAAATCCAGGCTTGCCGGCATGTTTCTCAGAACGTAATTCGAATGAGGATTGCGAGCGGAGCGAGTTCGTCGCGCCGGTGATTTTCTGTGCAGGCGTTAATCGACTGCACATTAGAAAATCGGCGGGTCGATTCGTGCCCTCACGGCCGGCCGACGACGATCGTTCTTTCGAAATCCCGGCTCGCAGGCATGTTTCTCAGAACGTGAGAGATGTGTGATCTTTTTTTCGGCTGAGAGATAAACCAGCCTTCCCGCCCCATCTTCCCCTAAATTCATGTCATATCACATCCAAATACTATCCCATGAAGTTTTCGCGGGAAATCGAACTTCGGGGCCACATTGTAGATTCCGGGATCCTTGCCAAAGTCATGGACACCGTCGTCGAATACAACGGCGATTTCGAAACGGAAGAGTTTACCCTTGGCCGGCTGAAGACCGATCCGAGCTATGCCAGAATGCAGATTTGCGCCGAAACGCCAGAGCAGCTGACCGCCCTCATCAGCGAACTCCGCAGATTGGGTGTCATCGTCTCCGGAGAAGCGGAGGTCGAACTCGTCACCGTTGTAAAAGATAAGGTCGCACCGGAAGGATTCTATTCAACGACCAACCACCCGACCTATGTCCATTACAAAGATACGTGGATACCTGTCGGCACCATGAAAATGGATGCGCTCATCGCGGTCGACACAAAAAACATGACCGCAAAATGCGTCGTGCAGGGCAAACTTCTCCCGGGAGACACCGTTGTCGTCGGCGAGGAAGGCGTCAGGGTCGACTTCCCCGAACGGCCGCGTGAGATCGGCGTCTTCGAGTTCATGGCCGGCAGCGTCTCCTCCGAGCGGCCGAGCCGGACGATCATCAGCCGGATCGCCAAAGAACTCCTCGCGGTCAAAGCCTCCGGAAAAAAGGTCGCTCTCGTCGGGGGACCCGCGATCGTCCATACCGGCGCGTCCGACGCCGTCGCTTCGATGATCCGCGAGGGATACCTCGATGTCCTATTCGCCGGCAACGCCCTCGCGACCCATGATCTCGAAAGCAGCATCTTCGGCACATCGCTTGGCATGAACCTTGCGACCGGCGAACTCGTCAGCGGAGGACACAGGCATCATCTCTATACAATAAACAAGATCATGAGTGCCGGCTCGATCCGTGCCGCCGTCGAATCCGGCCTGGTCACCCGCGGGATCATGTACGAATGCATCAAAAACGATGTGCCCTATGTTCTCGCCGGATCGATCCGTGACGACGGCCCTCTGCCGGATGTCATCCAGAACGTGATGGAGTCCCAGGACGCCATGCGCCGGCACATCCCCGAGCTTGGGATGGTTTTGATGGTCGCAACCCTCCTGCACTCGGTCGCTGTCGGAAATCTTCTCCCCTCCCATGTCAAAACCATCTGTGTGGACATAAACCCCGCGTCCGTCACCAAACTCATGGACCGCGGGACCTCCCAGGCGATCGGTCTGATCAGCGATGCCGGAACGTTCATGCCGCTCCTTTTAGAAGAGTTGAGAAATCAGGCGAAACGCTGATCTCTCCAAAAACAGTTTTTTTCTTAAAAACCCGCACTGCAGTCAGTGAACGTGATCTGGTGTGATTCACAGTACTCGCGGAACGGGGCATGGTCGAATTCAAAAATTTTACAGATAGCGAGTGCCTTGTCGCAGCTGAGTGAATCGGCAACGGCAGAGGCATTAAGAGCTTTTTGATACGTGATCGGATTTTCGTGCATTTATCACTAATTATCATTACAGATTAATAAATACATATGCCTGGATTTTTTTATCACACAATACAAATATTTATCCCATATACCAGCTGATATATCAGTGTAAAAAGCAGGTGAGATAAAAAATGACAACAAAAATTTATGTAAGAGAGCGAAACAAGGTCGGGACAGGCGTCCAGGAGCCGAGATACCGTATCGCTGCGGTTACCGGAGACCGGACCGACATTCGTTTTGCCGCCAGCCACTTCAGAAAAACGGAACTTGAAGCCATTCTGGAGGGTGTCGATGCCGAACTTATCTATCTTGCCCCGATCGATGAGGCGGAACACGGTAAAAAGAAATACTCTGAGTGACTTTATGTATAGTACGTATGAGAATAACGCCCTATACACGTAAAAGTCTCGAATCAAATCTTAAGGGTGAAACGCTCTCCCGCGTCGGTCTTCTTTCCGGGCAGGAGGGGATCATCCCTCTTCGTATCGCTCCCGAAGTCAGCGTCGTCAAGATCGGCGGACACGGAGTTATTGATTACGGATCGTCTGCGGTCCATCCTCTTGTTTGCGAGATCAGGGATCTTGTCCATGATTTTCCTATGCTTATCATGACGGGCGGCGGGGCGCGTGTCCGTCATGTTATGGATATCGGTCTGGATCTTGGGATGCCGACCGGCGTTCTTGCGTCGCTTGCCGGAAAGATCAGCGAGCAGAATGCGCTGATGCTTTCCATCCTTCTTGCTGATGTCGGCGGACAGTCGATCTCGACATCTGATATTTTAGAGGTCCCAAACCTGCTTCGCCAGGGCGTTTTGCCGGTGACCCAGGGAACGCCGCCGTTTGGTCTTTTTGAGGTGCCTCCGGAAAAGGGGATGCTCCCTCAGTATCGTACGGACTGCGGTGCGCTGATCGCGGCCGAAGTGCTTGGAGCGAAGGCCTGCATTCTGGTGAAAAATACTGCAGGTCTTTTTGATAAGAATCCGTTTATCTATCCGGATGCCGAGCTGATCCCTTCCATCACCACGAC
Source organism: Methanocorpusculum parvum (assembly GCA_002287215.1). Lineage (GTDB taxonomy): Archaea > Halobacteriota > Methanomicrobia > Methanomicrobiales > Methanocorpusculaceae > Methanocorpusculum > Methanocorpusculum parvum. The sequence goes on along the minus strand of LMVO01000044.1, from coordinate 27,093 downwards.
CGAACTTATGGATCTGAATATGGATGATATGGTTATGGAGCATAAGGCCGTGGAGATTTTGTCGCACTGCAAAAATCTGCATGAGGTCAGGATCGTGAACGGCCATAATCCAGGCGAACTGACTGCAGTTTTGCGTGAAGGAAAAGCCGGGACCGTGATCCGCCGCGGGTGAACCCGGCAAACCTTTTTTTATAGGACTTACGCGGTGTGCTGTCAACCGGAAAAAAACTGAAGTCCTTCTGAGACGTACTTCGATTTCGTGTACGGGAATGCGCGGAGACATGAGAAAAAAACCGACCGCGGTCGCAAACATTCAGTTTGCTCTCGGCCGAACTTCCATCCGCAAAAAAAAGATTTTTCAGAGATCAGGTGAACTTCAGCTCGACTATCTTCAGAAGTTTTACCGTGCCGTCGGTAAATATCCCGCGTACGCCGACCGTCCGTGTTTCCGTGATCTGAACGGCGATTCCGGTAAAAACGACCTCGGACGCGCCTTTCTGCACATTCATCACCACGGGAGCATAGCCTTCGATCTCCACTGAAATCTGCTCGAGCTCGCTGATCCTTCGTCCTTCATAGATCGTCACGACGATATCATTTCCTGCCAATGACGGATTCACCAGAACATCAGGATCCGAAAGAGACTGATCCACGATATAGTTCGCTCCAAACAGCAAACCCGAGAGTGCGCCTACAAGGATCATAATCACGGCCGCAATGAGAAAGACCACCATGATAAAACGGATCTGTCCGGGAGTTTTCTTTTTGTAGCGAATGACCATACAAGCTCACCCGATTATAAGCATACTGCCTACACAGACGGAGGCACCAGCCGGTTCGACATAGATCAGCATATACTGCGCATCACTGCTTCCCGGATCACCATCCAGGCAGTAGAACACGCCGCCCCCCTCACGGGCAGTGGAGATCATTTCCCTGAATAGCGATACGCCGAGAGCTGTTGTTCGTCCCAGCTGATTAGTGCCGTCCAGCCAGGGTTTAAGGGAACAGGCAAGGACCGTGCCGTTTTCGGCGACCGCAAACGGATAGAGACCGTCGATCTGCAGACTGCTGGTTGGATCCTTGATCATCGCGGTAAGTGAAGGGATCCCTTCAGTGGCCGCAATGTACTGCATGTTTCTCACCTGATAAGTGAGATCCTCCCTGGCTTGCCAGTCGATGTACTCAGAGTTCGACAGAGGACTGTTTTGGATGTAGGAACCTGCCCCGATGAACCAGGTGTCATCCACCGGCATCAGATAAGACAGTTTATACTCCTGGGCATAATTGTGGTCAGGGTTTGGATACAGATAACACAGATACCCGCCGCCCTGCTGTGCCCGGGAGACCATCCGCTGCATGATCTTCACGCCGCTTGGATCCTCAATGAACCAGCGGCTCGTTCCGATCAGCCCCGGCTGATAAGGAAGAGCCATGGTAACGCCGTCCATATCATAGGCGAAGATGTAGAGTTCACCGTCACTAAACTCCCCGCGCGGATCATTGAACGCAGCAAGCGCTTTTTCCTTTCCTTCCTTCTGGGCGTAGACATAGGCCTCTTCAACAAATGCTTTCAGCTCTTCGGGTGTCCGCATCTCCTCAGGATCCCCCGAGGTTTTTTCCGGAACATTGTCGGACAGAACGATCTTCCAGGTCATACCGTATCCCGGACTGACGGTCCCCCAGACGGTGTTGGTCTGGACAAAGTTCACCCAGGTTGGGTCGTGGAAGAAGTACGAGGCATTGCCCGACGGATCTGTGAGGATCTTTTTCACGGCACTCTGCAGAGAGGGGATCTGATACAGCGTGTCGGAGATGAGATTTTCCCCGATCTCCTGAGAGTCCGGATCATAGATCACAAGCCCGTTCTCCTGGGTCACCCAGATCGTATAGCCGTATTCATTTCTGAGATATTCGTTGATCCCTGCAAAGAGCGCCCAGGTGTCGATCCCGACCCGGAGATTCCCGTTATACTTTCCATCATCATCATACACCGGGGCGGTGAAGGTAAATCCGTTGTCGCCGTGAAGAAGGGTCGTGTATCCCGAGACGATGCACCGCGATCCGGCAGCCTTGAAGTCCTCTTCGGTGTAATGATGGGTCGCCTTGCCCGCGCCGATCTCCATGGTCGCGCCAAGGTCTTCAGTTGAAGCAATCAGCGTGTCGTCTGCATCGAAGAGCCCCGCCTCAAAGGAGGACGGGATATCGCGTCTCAGTTTAACGAGAGCAAGCCGGACGTCCGGATCGTTTGCTTCTTTTCCGTCAAGTTCGCGGGCAGTTTTCATCACTAAACTGCATGCATCATCCATCTCATCGGTGATCAGGTAGATCACCGGATACAGCGCCGCCTGCATTTCACGGGTGTGTTCATCGGAAACAGGCTGAAGTTCGGGCGTGTTTCCCGCAAACGCAATGCAGCCCGAGGTAATTATGAGGATCAGCAGTATGCCGGCAACACCGATCATCATTACTTGATTTCGTGTCATTTTTTTCCTCACTCAAGAATCATAAAGCTTGCAAAGTAGGTGTCGTTTCCAACCGGTTCAACGTAATCCAGGACATACACCTCACGGTTCTGTGCGGAGTCCCAGGCGAGCGTGTACATCAGGCCGCCGCCGCTCTTTCCAAGGGAGATACCTTCCCGGACAAAGGACATCCCGTAACTGTTGACACTGCCGAGCTGGTTGGTCCCGACAAGGGCCGGTTCGGTGGAGAATGCAAGGATCGTGCCGTTTCCGGTGACCGCGAACGGGTAGATGTCTTCTCTTTGGATCGAACTGGCCGGATCCATGATCATATCGGTCACCGCGGGTATGCCTTCGACGGCAGCAAGATACCGCATGGTCCGAACCTGTCCGACCAGGGCGTTTCGTGTCTGCCAGTCAATGACTTTGCCGTGGGAAAACGCCGAATCATGCTGATATACTCCTGCGCCGATGAACCAGTCGTTATCGACCGGGATCACATAGGACAACTTCAGTTCATGCTGGAATCCTTCGTCCGGATTCGGATACAGATAAAACACATATCCGCCGCCCTGCTGTGCCCGGGCGATCATGCGCTGGATATGTTTGACCCCGGTCGAGTCCATGGAAAACCAGGTACTTGTTCCGACAATCGGCTGCTGGTGGGGGAGGGAAAGGACCGTGCCGTCCATATCCAGCGCAAAGACATACAGCTCTCCGTCGACGAACGGACCGTGCGGATCATTGAATGCGGCAAGAGCTTTTAGTTTTCCTTCTGTGTTGGCATATACGTAGGCATTTATCACAAAGGCCTTCAGCTCATCCTGTGTTATCTGCGTACTTTCAGGACCCTCGTATTTATGTACATCATCGGTGAGTATGATCCGCCATTCTGTTCCGACGCCGGGCTGCAGAGTCGTCCAGACCGCGTTTATCTGATCCCGGGAGACCCAGCCGCGGGTAAAATGGATGTATGAAGCCTGTCCCGATGTGTCTGCAAGGATAGTTTGGACCGCTTTGGTGTAGGCGGGGGTAAAATATGAGGATCCGGCGGTGAGATCCGAGCCGACTTCAGACGAATCGTCATCATAGATCACGATGCCGTTTGTATCAACGATCCAGGCGGTGTATCCGCATTCATTCTTGAGTACTTCAGCAGGCCCTGCGAAGAGGTAGTCCACGTCGAGAGGCACCTGCAGGATGCCGTCAAAGTTTCCTTCGGCGTCATAGACGGGCGCGGCTATACGGACGCCGCGTTCACCGTTTTTGAAGGTGGTGTAGCCGGATATGAGACAGGTGTTTCCGGCTGACGTGAGTTCTTCTTCGGTGAACTGGTAGGTCCCGACATAGGTCCCGACGAGGGTTTTTTCTCCCATCGGATTGGTCACGGCAGAAAGATAGTTATCCTTGGTGACCCGTCCTGCGTCGAATGCGAGCGGGATCTCACTTTTGAGTTTTAAGAGCGCGAGTTTGACTGCCGGATCATCTGCCGGGACACCGTCCAGTTCCCTGGCGGCAGTCCAGACCGATGCGTTGATCTGCGCCATCTCAGCATTAATGGTCTGTACATATCTGTCGAGTGCCACGTTCATGTCCGCGTAATACTCATCGGAAACCGGTTCGATTTTTGGTTCCTCGGGGGCTGCTATACACCCGGCAGCGGCCAAAATAAGAAGAAGTATGCCGATGATGACTATTGAAGAAGGAGTAACGGGTTTCATAATTGTATCTTCTATCCTAGTGAACAATTCAAGGGGAGAGTTATTAAAGGTTTTGATGGCGGGTTGGACGCGGAACGCGGCCGACCTTAGCTAAGCAAGTTCCTGAGCGAAGCGAAGGAGACTTGCGAGCGGGCGGGTTGGACGCTGAAAGCGGCCAACCTCAGCTAAGCAAGTTTTTGAAGAAAACTTGCGGTCAGGCGGGTTGGACGCTGAAAGCGGCCGACCTCAGCTAAGCAAGTTTCCAAAGAAAACTTGCGGTCAGGCGGGTTGGACGCAGAACGCGGCCAACCTTAGCTAAGCAAGTTCCTGAGCGAAGCGAAGGAGACTTGCGAGCGGGCGGGTTGGACGCGGAACGCGGCCGACCTCAGCTAAGCAAGTCGACATACTTGACACCAAATCTTTTCCTTGCGGCCAAACCGAAGGTTTCCGGGTATATCCGCCCGATCAGGAAAAATCCCGCACACGAACACGAAGCCCGCCAAAAAAAAGAACTCAGACCCCGTCCGGCAATGAAAAAAACGCACCGTGATCTCTCAAAACATCCGGCAATAGTGTGAGGAAAACACCTCAGAGAGCAAGACAAACAACAAAAACTGCAAAACATGTCTGCCCGCTTCTGACTTTAGAGGGAAAGAAAAGAACAGACACTCCTCTCTTGGACCTTTGGGATAATCAAAATATTTGCAGCATCCCGACCCGACCCCTCGCCCCCTAAGCTGACGTCAACCCGCACAACAAAAATAACCGGATAAAATCCTTTTTCCTTATGGAGGGTGAAGGTGCATCACGTCTTGTTCCGCTCAAGGATGCCACGGAAGGAATGAAGATCCGCTGATCTTGTTGAATAGGACTCCGGCTTTACGAATGACAGAACAAATATCATCATAAAGGATCACAAAAAAGATTCTTTAAAGTGAGGATCACTTTCGCTTATTCTTCGTCTTCATCCCTTTGATATCAGCCTTCTTCGGGACATGTTCAGAGAACTTCTTTTTGCCGGTCTTATCTGCAAATCGGATGGAGTTGTCATCGTCATCTACAAAATCAAATGCCATTATTTTTTGTATAGTATTTTTCGGAGATAAAATTATTCTCGGCCCGCCGGCCCGGGTCCGCAGTCAGCCGGATCGCGCCTCACTCTTCAGCGGCGCCGGCAAGCTTTCCCGGATATCTGATAAACAGCGCAAGGATCGGGCAAAGCACCGTCGGCACGATCAGAAGAAACATCGCATCCGGCAGCGACCCCATAACATCGGCCGCCCAGCCGATCAGCGCCGCTCCGACACCTCCCACTCCCATCGAAAGCCCAAGCGTCAGACCTGACGCAAACCCCACACTCCCCGGCAGAAGATCCTGCGTCATCGTCACCGAAGCCACATAACAGAAGCTCGCAAAAAACGCATACAGCATGATCCCGGCATACATCGGCCATCCGGCCGAGAGAAAGATCAGACAGAAACACGGGACCGCCGCCAGAAATCCAAGGACCAGCACTCTTTTGCGTCCGAACCGGTCGGAAAGATACCCCCCTGAAATCTGTCCCAAGACACCTGAAAACAGCATCACCGTCACAATAATCGATGTCGTCATCGTATCGATCCCCTGATACCACAAAAGAAGCAGCGTCGGCAGATACGTAATGACCCCCACATACGCCCAGGCACGCAGAGCACACACCGTCACGACCAGTCCCGCAGGTATCCACCAGTATCTTTCCCGGACCGGCTTTTTTTCCACCGCGGCTTTTTTCACCGGCTCCACAGCGCCGGTCCGCCGGTCATTTCGAAAGATCCAGGCCGCCCCGAGAAAACCCGGCAGAACCATCCAGGCAACCGACGGCAGACCCCCGACCGTAATAAGAAACCCCGCGATCAGCGGACCGATCGAATAACTGATACTCCCGCTTGTCGTAAAGATCGAGTTATACAGCCCCTTCTTTGCCGGCGGACTCAGCTGATGGACGATCGCCATAGCTGAAGGATGAAACAGCGCATGGCCGACCGCCGCGCCGGTCACCAGCAGAAGAAGGATCAGATAATCGTTTGTCAGAACCGAAAGCGAGATACCCGCGCTGCCGATCAGAACACACAGCGGCACGCTCGCACGTTTCCCCGTCCGGTCCCCGTACAGACCGATAAACGGCTGGGTGATCGACGATGTCACATTGAACACCGTCACGACAAGTCCCGCAAGAAAATACGACAGACCCATACTGGTAATAAGAAGCGGAAGGATCACCGGCAAAACCGGCGTATACAGATCGATCAGAAAATGGCCGCTGACCGCCCCGGTAATTTTTGCATCATAGATCCGCCGCATGGAGTCGCCTTAACGTGAATAGAGATAAGCCCGCATGCTATTTAACTATTCGAGCCTGGTATTTTTCCGCCCCGAAGGCACGTCAGCCGGCAAACAGCCCGACAACAAGGATCCACCCGATATACGCCGCCGCCGCGATCAGCGTCACCGGCAGACCTATTTTAAAAAACTCCATGAACGAAAACGTCTCCCCGCTCTTTTCCGCACGCTGCAAAACGATCACGCTGGAAGCCGCGCCGATGATCGTTAAAGAACCGGCCGCCGTGCAGCCGGCGACCAGCGCCATATACAGCGGGATCCCCGATCCGGTAAGAGCCGGCAGGATCAGCGCCACGAACGGCACATTCGAGATGAACTGGGAGACGATCACCGTCGTTCCAAAAAGGATCGGGACCGAAGTCATCTCCGAGGTCGGCAGGATGGTCTGGATAAACCCGGAGTTCCAGACCGCCGCCATCAGGACAAACATCGAGGCAAAGAACAGAAGCGTCGACCAGTCGACTCCGCGCAGAAGTTCGACACGCCTCTTGGAAAACAGCAGGAGGGGGAACGCCGCCGCCGCCGCGATAACGGCAAACGGCAGTTCGAATCCGAAGAAGGACAGAACGATCCGCAAAACGACCGTGAAAAAAACAAGCCCGAGCGAGATCTTCGACCACCGGCTCAGCGCCTCATCAAAAAATGCCTTTCCCGGTTCATGGACCACATGAGATCCCGGAGACGGGATCGTCAGCAGAAGGATTCGGTAGACCGCATACAGACAGATCACCGAAGGGACCAGCAGATACAGAGCGAACTCAAGGAACGCAAACGGCACGCCGCCGGAGATCGCGATAAGCAGGTTCTGCGGATTTCCTATCGGAGTCATGCAGCTCCCAAACGTCACCGCGAAGCACAGGGCAAACAGCATGGTTTTGACCGGAATTTTGTAAGCCGCCGCACAGAAGAGCGCCACCGGCGTTCCGATGATCGCGATCGTATCATTCATGAGAAAGGCGGAGAAGGCCGCCATTACAAGAATGAACCAGAACAGGACCTCTTTTTTCGTCTTTGCGCGGGCAAAGTTTTTCAGGGACAAAAGATGCAGGATCCCTGACTTTTCCAGAGCCGCGCCGAGAACGAACATCCCGAGCAGAAAGAGGATCACCGAAAAATTGATCGAAAAAAACGCATCAGGGATCGATATCGTCCCAAATATCAGCGCAGCGCACGCTCCCGCAGTCATGACCCCCCAGATCGGAAGGCGGATGGTGCCGATCTGCCGGACGACGATCAGACAGAACACCGCTCCAAGGATCCAGACTGCGACCGGGATCATACCATATTCAGGACTTCTGCAAAACGATCTCTATTGAAGAGACGTTGGCAGGCCCCTCCTCTGTCTCGACCGAGTCGGTTGAGATCGAGATACTTTTTTTGACAACGCCGGTGAGGAACTGGCGGGTCGATACCTCCGCAGTATCGACTGCCCGGACGATGGCTTTTCCGCGTGCTTTGATCACAACCTCTGACTTGCCGCTGTTGAACTGTGTGACTACAGCAAGGATATAACTCATCAAAGGTTTTGTGCCGATTAATACCGTGTTGTCGTCCATTTGCGTAGTATATAGGGGATTCTCAGATATATTTCATCGTATGCAGCAGTTCTGCGTTCAGAACCGAGGCGCCGGCCGCGCCGCGGATGGTGTTATGACCCATCGCGACGAACCGGATGCCTTCCCGGACCCTGCCGACGGATACGGTCATGGCATTTCCGCGGTTCCGGTCAAGCCTGGGCTGCGGGCGGTTTTCCTGATCGAGATAGAGGACGGTATGGTCCGGCTGGGTCGGCAGGCCGGAGAACGGGGGCTGCCAGGTTTTGAATGCCTCGATGACCTCTGCCGGCGTTGCCTTTATGTCGATCCATACATTGAGCGTGTGTCCGTCGATGACCGGCACACGGTTGCAGGATGCGGAGACCGAGAACGGAGCGCCGGTGATCTTGCCGCCGTCGAGGGTCCCGAGGATCTTGTTTGCCTCGCGGGACATCTTTTCCTCTTCGCTCCCTATGTAGGGGATGACGTTGTCATAGATGCTGAACGCCGGAACGCCTTCGAATCCCGCGCCCGAGATCGCCTGCATGGTTGCGACGTTGATGTTTGTGAAGGAGAATTTCCTCAGGGGGGCGAGGGCAGTAGCCAGCATGATGGTCGAACAGTTCGGATTGGTGACGATGAATCCGTCCCGTCCCTTTTTGCGCTGGACATCGATCAGTGCGGCGTGTTCGGGGTTGACCTCGGCGATCATGAGCGGGACATCGGCTTCCATTCTGTGGGAACTTGCATTGCTGCAGACTCCGACGCCAGCATCAGCGATATCGGTTTCGAGTTTGGCGGCAATATCGGCCGGCAATGCTGAGAAGACCACATCACAGTCTTTTACTGCGTCAACGGTCGTCGGAGCGACGATGAGTTCTGCGGAAGAGTCAGGGAAGGGTGAGTCGAGCCGCCAGTTTACCACCGAGCCGTAGGGTTTGCCTGCTGAACGCTCAGAGGCGGTAAGCGTTGTCAGGTTGAACCAGGGGTGGTCTGCGAGCAGCTGTACAAACCGCTGACCGACCGCGCCGGTCGCGCCAAGTACACCAACATTTATCATAGAGAGATATAGGGTGCGGCTCTTATTTAAAGACGTGTTAGATAGAGTCTGTCCTGCAAATAGGAATATCGATTGGAATTTGTCCAATCATAGGTTCTGTAAAATATACCTCTTCTCATTTTATCGATGTTGAGCTTTTTTTGGGTGCGGGTTGGACGCTGAAAGCGGACAACCTCAGCGGAGGCGGGCTGCCCCGTAGGGGCGGGCTCAGCGGAGGCGGGTTGGATGCGAAGCAGACAACCTTAGCCAAGCAAATCTTTGATTTGCGACTGAGGGCTTCGTTTTCGTGTACGGGATTTTTGGTGTGGTACCACTCATCACACGAAATTCACGAAAAACACACAAAAACACGAAAAAGAGAAAGATCGTTGACTGCGTGTCCAACCCGCACACTCGCAAGTTTCCTTCGAAAACTTTCTCGCAAGTCTATCGACTTGGTCGCAAACCTTCGGTTTGCTCTCCGACTCGGGTCTACGACCCTCGCTTGACGGCTCACCCCGCACACCAAAAAACGGTTTCTTCAATCAACACCATTCTGCCCAACGGATCGACATATCAATTGGATAGAGCAAAAAAAAGGTTAGAGATACTCCAGACCATTCATGTACGGACGAAGGACCTTGGGGATCTCGACCCTGCCGTCTTCGGTCTGGTAGTTTTCGAGGATACAGCGCAGAGCGCGGGAAGTGGCGACCGCCGTAGAATTGAGGGTGTGGAGCCACTGTTTGGACTCGAAATCATGCGCATCGCGGACGCGGATGTTCAGCCGTACCGACTGATAGGCGGTACAGTTCGAACAGGACACCACTTCGCGGTACTCATTGTCCCGCGGCATCCATGCTTCCATATCGTATTTTTTGGCGGCCACGGTTCCGATATCGCCGGTACAGATGTTCACGACCCGGTAGGGAAGACCGAGTTTGGTAAACAGTTCTTCGGAGTTTGCCAGCAGTTCCTCATGCATCTCCCAGGATCTCTCCGGCATACAGTAGATGAACTGTTCGATCTTGGTGAACTGGTGGACACGGAACAGACCGCGGGAGTCAAGTCCGTGAGCGCCGATCTCACGCCGGAAACAGGGCGAGATACCCACCATTTTCAGGGGCAGATCCTTCTCTTCGAAGATCTCGTCCTGATACATTGCCGCCATCGGGTGTTCCGCGGTGGCGATAAGATAGGCGTCGTCATCCTCAATCTTGTACATGACCTTCTCGAAATCACCGAGGTCAGTGACTTCCTCGTAGGATTTTTTGTTCATCATGTACGGCGGGATGATCGGCGTATAGCCTTTGGCGATGATCGTATCCAGAGCAAACCTCTGGAGAGCGAGATCAAGGAGAGCGAGATTGCCTTTCAGGAAATAGAATCCTGCACCGCTCGTTTTTGTGGCACGCTCGAAGTCGGCCCAGCCGTTTGCCGCGGCGAGTTCTCCGTGATTCTTCAGCTCGAAATCCAGGGTCCGCGGCGTGCCCACTTTCTTCACGACAACGTTTTCCGTGTCGTCTTTTCCGTATGGAACGCTCTCGTGGAGGATATTCGGCAGACGCATCAGGTAATATCTCACCTGCTCGGTCGCCTTTTCCATGATATCGTCGTTATCCTTGATCAGTCCGGGCAGTGCCTTTGCTTCGGCAAAAAGTGGGGCAGGATCCTTCCCCTCTTTTTTATAGGCATTGATCTCTTTTGCTATCTGATTTCTTCTGGCACGAAGCTCATTGTTTTTTACCGTGAGTTCGCGGAAAATTTTATCCTGTTCAAGAACCGTATCGACCCAGAGAAGTTTCTCGGCATCCTGGCGTTTTTCCAGATCTGCAACAACGACTTCCGGGTGAGCTCTGACGAATTTGATATCGAGCATGATTGACTAGTACTGTTTGCGCTTTTAGATGAAGAGGGTTTTTGTTGTACAAACGAGTTATTAAACCTCGAATGACAAACTTAGATACTAATCAGGTCAGATGAACATGAAACAGACAATGGAGATCCTCTTCTCCGGAAGAGTACAAAAAGTCGGCTTTCGTGCCTGCGTGAGGAATGCGGGATTGAATCTGGGTCTCTGCGGCGAAGTGGAGAATCTGTCCGACGGCAGGGTCAGGGTCCTGGTCACCGGCGAGGAGGTCATTATAGAGAAGTTCCTTGCCATGGCTTACTCATGCCCCCGGGCGATCATCAGGGACGTGAAGTGCACCGGGTATGTTCTGACCGATTTCACAGATTTTACGATTAAACGGGAGTAAAGACATGAAAATCGAAAAAACCATCACCTACTTTACAAAGCCCGGGAAAGAAAACACCCGGGACTGTGCAGAGATCGCCGTGCAGCGGGCAAAGGAGCTCGGGCTTTCAACGATCGTCGCGGCAAGTTCAGAAGGATACACCGCAAAGATCCTGTTTGAGGCGGTACAGGGGACCGGTCTGCATCTCGTGATCGTGACCCATGCAGTAGGATTTTCCACACCCGGGGTCTGGGAGTTCGATCCCGCACTCGCAGAAGAACTGCGGTCTCTGGGCGTGACGGTCATCTGCGGGACGCACGCCCTTTCCGGACTGGAACGGGCGATCTCGAGGAACCCGCGGCTCGGCGGAAGCAGCAGGACCGAAGTCGTGGCAGAAGCGTTCAGGCGGACCGTCGGTATCGGCATGAAAGTCGCCGTCGAGTGTGTTCTGATCGCAGCGGATCAGGGAGCGATCCCTCTTTCCGAAGAGGTCGTCGCGTTAGGAGGGACGATCGAGGGGGCGGACACGGTCGTCGTGATCAGACCGGCGCACACTGCAGGATTTTTCGATCTGCAGGTCAGGGAATTCGTAGCGATGCCAAGGGACCGCTGAGATGGCGCTGAGATCATTTGCCGAGGCGCTTGGCCTGCTGGGGAAGAAACCGCTCGTCTGGATGCCGGGGCTTTTTGCCGCATTTGCCGTCCTTTTGACCTATTACATCTTCGCACTGTTCGGCGCGACCGCAGGACTCGCAACAGGAGCTGCCATGCTTTTCCTGTCCCCGGCATTTCTTGCAGGCGCCTACGGGATCATCATCGGGGACGCATCCTCGCCGGCAGACTTTCGAAAATACGCGATCTACGGCTATTTCCGCTGTCTGATCACAAATCTGCTCGTCCTGATGATCGGGTTCGTGCTTTCCAACACGCTGACGTATATCTTGCTGATGACCGGAATATCCATGGATATCGCGATGTATTTCAGCATATTCCTGATCGTGCCTCTGATCTTTTTCTTCTTCTTTGCAGACATCTCGGCGATAGTGCATAATCTTGCGCCGTTTCGGGCGCTCAAAGACAGCGCTTTCCGGGTAGCTGCAGGTTCGTTCAAAATCACGGCATTCTATCTCTTCAATATTGCGCTGATCTTTGCGGTATTTTTTATTTTTACCGCCGTATGGTCGGTCCTGGCATCCGATGCCCTTCTGCCGCTCGCCGAAATGACGGAAGCGGAGATCCTTGCATTGTCCCAGGCGGAGCTTCTCGCGCTGTTTGCGGCGCCGGAGATCCTTTCATCCGGAGCGATCGCCTTGGCCGTCTGCTGTCTGATGTTTGTCCCGGTCTTCGTCTCCTACAAAGCATGCTTCTATAAACACCATCTTCTCGATCTTTCCTCCCGTGAGCCACAGGAGAGCGAAGAGGGATCATTTGATGAGAAAGGGCGCTGGTATAAATATTCCTGACCCATTTTTATGCGCGTTTTTTGTCTGTGCCCTTCATGATCCGGGCGAAATGTATGGTGCCATGCTAACACGTAACATACAAATACCCCGCTCAAAGCCTGAAATAAAAATCCCGGCAATTATAAAGTATTTTTAGAAATGCTTCGAGAATATCAGCCTGAATCAGAAATAACACGATATGTTTTATATGGGAAAATCCCAACATTAATTGTCACAACGCAGTTGAACTCCCAAGTTCCGTGCGATTGGCAGGAAACAAACCATGTCGAAGGTAAACCCGTTTGAAATGGCCCAACAGCAGCTTTTGGATTGTGCAAAGATCCTCAAGCTCGATCAGGGCGTTGTTGATATCCTCATGCAGCCGCAGAGACAGATTCAGGTATCTATCCCCGTCAAGATGGACGACGGGACCACCCGGGTTTTCCAGGGATTCCGTGTGCAGTATAACAATGCGCTCGGCCCCTATAAGGGAGGGATCCGGTATCACCCTGAAGAGACGATCGATACAGTCCGTGCTCTTTCAGCATGGATGACCTGGAAGTGTGCAGTGCTGAACCTTCCGCTCGGCGGAGGAAAAGGCGGTATTATCTGCAACCCCAAGGAGATGTCCAAGGGCGAGCTCGAACGCCTCTCCCGCGGCTATATCCGTGCGATCTGGAAGAACCTTGGTCCCGACACCGATGTTCCGGCACCGGATGTATATACCGACGGTCAGATCATGGCATGGATGATGGATGAGTACTCCGTTATTAACGGCAAAAACCAGTTTGGTCTGCTGACCGGCAAACCGCTGATCGTCGGAGGGTCCCTCGGACGCGGCGACGCTACCGCAAAAGGCGGTCTGTACACCCTCCGTGAAGCAGCAAAAGAGCTGAACCTCGATCTGAAGAAGGCGACCGTCGCTATCCTCGGATTCGGCAATGCAGGTTCCTTTGCGGCAACACTCGTTCAGGAGATGTTCGGCTCCAAAGTCGTCGCAGTCACCGACTCCAAAGGCGGTATCTACGATGCGAACGGACTTGACATCACCGCAGTCTCCGGTCACAAGACAAAGACAAAATCCGTCACCGGCTTCAAAGGTCTCAAGACTCTGACCAACGATGAAGTCATGGGCCTCCCGGTCGACATTATTATCGCCGCAGCACCCGATGAGGGAGCGATCAATGAGAAGGTCGCACCGACCGTGAAGGCAAAGGTCATCTGCGAACTCGCAAACGGCCCGACCACTCCGGAAGGAGATGCGATCCTCTTTAAGAACGGTGTCCATGTTATCCCCGATTTCCTGTGTAATGCAGGCGGTGTCACGGTCTCCTACTACGAAATGGTGCAGAATATGTATATGCACTACTGGACTCTCGACGACGTCTATGCAAAACTCGATGCAGCTATGACCCAGTCATACCACAATGTCCTGAAAGCATCCAAAGAATACAAGATCAACATGCGTCAGGCAGCATACGTGGTTGCCGTGGCGCGCGTTGTTGAAGGTATGAAAATCCGCGGATGGGTCTAAACCCTCTGCAGAATCTGCCATCACTTTTTTTATTCTTTTCCAAATTAAGTGCGGTTAGAGAATTTTCTCCGTAAAAACAGTAATTTCAGAGAATTTTTGACAGATTCCGTTTCCTATTCTTATTTAGGGGTGCGGGAGGGCGACTGGCGAGGGGAGCTAAAGCGACGTAAGCCTTGAGCAAGTCGATAGACTTGCAACCCGGCGCGGAGCCCGACGCGGTGGAAATATCCTATTTTCAAGAATTATTTGAGCAGTCAAGGGAACTTACCTATCGCGGAATATTCAGTAACTGTCAATTTCTATTTTCCCAATTTTAGTAGGGGTGAGGCGCGAAAGAGGGGGGGGAAATTGATAATTGTAAAAGTCAAGTTTCAGTAAAAAAAGTGTAGGAAAAAATTATTGGTTTATCTGTTCATCTACTTTTTTCAGTTCAGCAAGCGTTGCATCCGGATGATCTTTCAGATAGGCGGCGACATGCGGTTTGTGGAGAAGCAGACAGTTTGTGCAGGCCCAGACCTTCTGACCCGAGGTGGAGCTGTCGATCCATTCGCCGAGGGATTCATCATGACAGGGGTAAAACGGGCAGTAACAAAAATCACAGGACTGGCCGGGGAAGTGACAGGGATAATAGGGACAGTCCTTCTTCTTCCATTCAAACCAGCCGTGACCGTTGTATCTTGAGTAAATGAAGTAGGCGGGTCCGGGACCTGACACCGTTCCTTCATGCCGTTTGACCGCTTCCATTACGCCGTGAAGGACCGCGGCATAGATCCGTTTTCCCGGCTCGGTAAAAGTCCCTGCATATGTATGGACCGGCTCTCCTTCGGATGCAGTGATTACCGCGTCCGAGGTCGTGCCGGTAAAATCCCGGCCGAGAAGCCGCAGAGCATGGGCTTTTGCCTCGGTCACGGTGATGATCGTTTCCAGGAGGGACGCGGTGGAAAAGCCTTCGTTTGAGGTGACGATGATATTGATCGTATGCGGTCTGGTCGGATCTGGATTGGGATTGGAAACGCCTGCCGTCACAAAGACCGTGATATAATCATACTGAAGAACGCACAGATGCTGCATCGACACCGCGGTGAGAAGACCAAACGCATCGTCTGCATAGTTTGCGCCGGCAAGCAGACCGCGGATATATTCTTTGGGATCGGCATGATCGAAGTCTTTTGAAACCGTGTGATTGAGCAGAGTGGAAACCTGCCGGATGCCGCCGTCAACTCCCGTACTGACGGCAGTAAATCTTCCCCTCACATACAGGGTGTTATTCGTGTAATGATACCGCATACAACTGCTCTTATGTTATTTTCATCCGGGGGGTATTAGTTATACGGTATTTTTCCGGCCCCTTCGCCCGCGAGAGACCGCCCGGATCACGCCGTTTTCGAATGGGGGATATCATACAGTTTCCGGTCGTATTAATAATTTCCATCCTCCATTTTCGGCAGGCGGTTTTCCGTCTCGATCCATAATCATTATATGGATGCAGATACATGTTGAAGGGATAGTCAATACGGAGGGATACTAAATATGGCACCAAAAAAGAGACAGAAGGATTTGATGCAGTTATTTTCCAATCTGACGCAGAAAACGAAGATTGTCGAACCAATGAAAACACTGCACGGCACGCTTCGCGATCAGGATGCAGTTGAACGGGAAATCGCTCTGATCATGCGGGAAATCCAGGAAAGAGGTTTTTTCAAGACAAAACTTGAACCGATCCAGCTCGCGCGTCTGATCACCTCATTCTACGCAGGCAAAAACGACACCGAGATCGCCCGGGAACTTGGCGATGAGAAGCTTTCCAAAACCGTTGCACGCGCCAGAGTCCAGCTGAAACTCTTCCGGGAACTGGATTTCAATATGCCGTTCGATCAGAATCAGATGAAGACCCTGATGAGCACCGAGATGACGATGAAAGAGATCTCCGAAGAGCTAGGCATCTCACCGACAACGCTGCGTGAATACCGGCATGTCATCGAGCAGAAAGAGGATACCACGCTCGACCCCTATCTGGAAAGGATCAAAGATGTTATGGAAGACCGCGACCTGACGGAAAAGATGACATCCGGTCTGCAGGAAGATACGCTCGGTGAGTCGATCGATGTTGCCGAGTCGACGGATCTGACCGAACTCAACTGACCCTATTTTTTTATTTTTGAAACGCTATTATTCTACACATGCATATCAGATACGAAGGCCACTCCTGTTTTATCATCGAAGGCTCCAAAAAACTCCTGTTCGACCCGATGCCGATCGAAGATCCCGCGTCTGCCGATGCCGATCTGACGCTGATATCCCATGCCCACGCAGATCATATCGGGGAGGTCCCGGAACGGTTTTCACTGACGGCCGCGGTCCATGAGCTGTCCGGCTATCTGAAATCGCTTGGCGTTCAAACGATCGGCATGAACATCGGCGGCTCGGTCGAATGGGAGGGGATCACGATCCGAATGGTCCCTGCCCTTCACTCATCATCCATCCGTCAGCAGGACGGAACAAGTCTCTACATGGGGCAGGCCTGCGGTTTTGTCGTCGAGATGGACGGGCATGTGATCTATTATGCCGGCGACACCGGGATTTTTTCCGATATGAAACTGCTCAGAGAGCTCTATCACCCGGATATCGCGATCCTGCCGGCCGGCGGGCGCTACACGATGGGGCCGGAGGAGTGTATGATCGCCGCGCAATGGGTCGGGGCGAAGACGGTCATCCCGATGCATGTCAATACGTTCCCGGAGATCGAACAGGATATTGCGGCCTTCAAGCGGGCCGTTGAACTGACGACCCCGATGCATGTCGAGATCATGCAGCCCGGCGGCTCACTCGAACTGCCGTGAAAATCTCCGCGGCACTATCCCCTTGCCTCTTTTTTCCCGGATCAAAACCCGGCACCTTCTTTAAAATGAAAAACCAATAATTACTCAGTTATGAAGAATAGTGAGAGTAGTAACACCAAAACGACACGTCTCTATCATACTATTCAGAAACGCAAACTGCTCGTTCTGGTCACGCTGTTCATTATTCTTCTCTTTGTCTCCATTCTCGCGGTCGGGATCGGTTCCGTGTACATTCCTCCGGGGGATGTCCTCGCGGTGTTCGGTCACGCCCTGTTTCCGGGAACCTTCGCCTCGCCCGACGACGGCATGGCCGATCTGATCGTCATGAACTACCGTCTGCCGAGGATCCTTCTCGCGGTCCTTGCAGGAGTTGCCTTGGCGACCGCCGGGGCCGTTATGCAGGGACTTTTGAGAAATCCGCTCGTCAGCCCGTTCACGCTTGGCCTCTCCTCGGCCTCATCGTTTGGCGCCGCCCTTATCATCGTGCTCGGCCCGGTGATCTTTGGTTCCCTGTTTGCCGGCACCATCCTGCTTGCCGGCGTTGCCTTCTCGGTAAAATCCCTGCTTCTCATCCTCTCGGCATTCATCTTCGGTCTTTTGAGCGTCATCCTTGTCTACCTCATCTCCAAGACAAAACACACCTCCCAGGCGATCATGATCCTCGCCGGAGTCGTGATCGGCTATCTGTTCCAGGCAGGTCTGCTCGGCCTCAAATATGTCTCCAACGACGATGCTCTCCGGGATATCGTCACCTGGCTCATGGGCGGGATGTGGGGGGCCACATGGCAGGCGATCGCGATCTTGTTCCCGATCGTGCTGATCTGTTTCATCCTCGTCGAACGGCGGGCCTGGGATCTCAATACCCTCTCAAGCGGCGACGATGTTGCGAAAAATCTCGGCATCAACGTCCAGCGGTTCCGTATCTCCGGTCTTCTGATCGTCAGTTTCGCCGCGTCGGCATGCCTCGCGTTCACCGGAATCATCGGGTTTGTCGGCCTCATGGCCCCGCACATCTGCCGGATGCTTATCGGTAACGACTACCGATATCTTCTGCCGGCATCTGCCCTCCTTGGAGCCCTCATCCTTCTGATCTCCGACACGATCGCACGCGTTATTTTTGCTCCGATCGAGATCCCGGTCGGGATCATCATGTACATCCTCGGCGGGTTCTTCTTCCTCTTTTTGATCACCAGAGGACACGGGAGGTATCTGGCATGAACATCTCGGTCGACTCGGTCTCCCAAAAGTACGGCAGTCACGCGGTTCTCAAAAACATCAGCTTCGAAGCAAAGTCCGGCGAGGTCCTCGCCCTTCTCGGTCCAAACGGCTCGGGAAAATCCACGCTGATCAAAACGATCGCTGATATCCTGACGCCGGCCGGCGGGTCGATCACGATCGACGGAGCCGATGTGCAGAAGATCGACAGGATCGACCGTGCAAAGATGATCGGCTATGTTCCCCAGTACTTCCATTACACCCCCTTTACGACCGTTCTGGACACCGTGCTGATCGGCCGGCGTCCGTATATGAGCTGGTCGGTCTCCGACGACGATCTCGCCGCAGTGGATCAGGCCATGGCCACGATGAACATCACCGATCTCTCCGACCGGTTCGTGAATGAACTTTCCGGCGGCCAGAGGCAGCGGGTTTTTATTGCCCGGGCGCTTGCCCAGGACCCAAACTTTTTCCTGTTCGATGAGCCGACCAGTTCCCTCGATCTCCGTCACCAGCTGGAGACCGTCTCGACGATGCGGGATATCGTCAGAAAGGATAACTCGGGTATGATCATCGCTTTGCATGATCTGAATCTGGCGCTCCGGTACACCGACAAGGTGCTGCTCTTGAAAGACGGGGAGATGTATGATCACGGGGCGCCGGCGGATGTCCTCACGCCAAAGTCGCTTCGCGATGTCTACGGCGTCGATGCCGAGTTTGTTGAAAATGCACAGGGGCGGTTCATTCTCTCCTATGCTCCATCATAGAGGTTTTGTATGAAAAAACTACTGATTATGTCGGGGATCGTCCTGACGATGCTTTGTATCATCTTCGCCGCAGGCTGCATCACGAATGGATCATCAGGGTCTATTGTCATCACCAACTCGGACGGAACCAACGTGACGCTGGACAAGACTGCCGAACGGATCGTTCTTTTGAACTCGAACGCGGGCGAGATCCTGTATCTTCTTGGCGATGCAGGAAAGGTTGTGGGGATCTCCCAGTCGATCGCAAATAATGCCGAGCAGGTGAAGATGTATCCGAATGCGAAGATCGTCGGGACCTGGAACGAGCCGGATGTGGAGTATCTGATCTCGCTGGACGTCGATCTGGTGATCGGGTATGCGACGTCGAAGCCGAAGAATGCCGAGGTCATGGCGTCTGCCGGGATCCCGATCGTGTATGTCGACTGCACGAAGCCTCAGACGATGGTCCAGGATATCATCGAGATCGGAAAGATCTCAGGCAATGTTGAGAAAGCGTCAAAGATCGCCGCATATTATGACGAGGTCATCACCGAGATCGAGTCACGGGTCGCCCCGATCTCTATGACCCGCTCTGTCTACGCAGAAAGCTACACGGCTTACTGGGGTCAGGGGGCGGATACGGGGATGGGTCAGCTGATCTCGATCGCCGGAGGTCAAAACATCATGACCGATGCCGGTTCCAGAAAGATCTCCGACGAGTGGGTGGTCTCATCCAGTCCGGGGATCATCGTGAAGCTCGTGAATAATATGAACGACCCACAGGCCGCGTATGGCGAGCTTGTATCAAGGGTCGGGTTCGATACGATCAGTGCGGTCGAGAATGATAAGGTCTGGCTTCTTCGAAACGATCTGACCTACGGGCCGCGATCCTGCGCCGCGGCGGTCGCTCTGGCAAAAATGATCCACCCGGCGCTGTTTGCGGATATGAGCGTCGAGGGGGTTTTGACCGAGTTCAATACGCGGTTTGGAACGAACTTCGATGTGACGGGTCTGACGTATCCGGCATTATAAGATCCCGATAGGGGATCGGTTCTTTTTTTCAGGCGCCGGCGCCTTACATCGGCTCGGCGCGAAAACCAGGAGACACCTGGCAAAAAAGGGGAAAAGATCAGTGGATCTTTGTACCTTCCGGCACATCTTTGAGCGGAACAAGAAGCGATGCCTCGTCGCCCGCGGCAAACAGCATCCCGTTACTCTCCTCGCCCCGGAACTTTGCCGGTTTCAGGTTCACGACCACGATGATCTTTTTGTCCACCATCTCTTCAGGCGTATAAACATCGGCGATGCCTGAAATGATCTGTCTGACCTCGGTCCCGATATCCACCTGCAGACGCAGAAGTTTCGTCGTCTTTGGCACTCTTTCCGCCTTTATGACACGGCCGACCCGGAGATCGAGCTTTGCCACATCGTCTATTGTTATGATCTCTTCTGATATTGGTTCTATTACTGCTGTCATTGTATCCTTTCCTGCTGCTTTCTTCTTCGAATCCTCGGCCCGCTTCGTAAGCAGAGCCTCCATCTCCTCACGCTGTTTATCCTCGATCCTTGCAAACAGCGGCTTCACATCGCCAAGTGTTGTGTTCTCGAACGGAACCAGCGCATCGCTGATCGGACGGGTTTCCACCAGATCGGTATAGCCGAGCATCTCCCAAAGCTTCTGGGAGGACTCCGGCATCACCGGCTGCATGACGAGAGCACACGCCTTCACGATCTGGAGACAGTTCTTTAATATTAGTGCGGCTGCGTTTGGATCTTCTTTGATCAGTTTCCAGGGTGCCGCGTTCGAGATGTATCCATTCCCGTATGCTGCGAGAAGCAGGATGCCGTCGACCGCTGCCTTGAACTCGAAGGTGCGGACCGCCTCTTCGATTCCGGCAAGCGAGCGTTCGATCTCGGCAAAGATCTCCGCGTCGACCGGCATCTGCGGGACGTCGCCGAACTTGGTTTTGACGAGACTCATGCTCCGGTTCGCAAAGTTCCCGAACGTGTTCACGAGCTCGTTATTGATCCGTGCCTGGAACTCTTTCCAGGAAAAGTCCAGTTCGCGGGTGTGGCTCGTGTAGGCGAGGAGATAATACCGCAGATAGTCTGCCGGCAGTCCCTTGTCGAGGTAATCCTCTTTCGTCCAGACGACGTTCCCTTTCGACTTGGAGAACTTCTCGCCGTCGATTGTGACCATCCCGCTCGCTACGACCGCTGAAGGCGGCTGATACCCGGCTCCGTGCAGCATTGCCGGCCAGAAAACGCAGTGGTGATAGATGATGTCCGAGCCGATGAAGTGGACCCGGTCCCCTTCGCACCAGTACTTCTGCCAGCTGTTTCCGGTCGCATTTGCCCACTCTTCGGTGAAGGAGATGTATCCGATCGGGGCATCCACCCAGACATAGCAGACGAGTTCATCAGATCCGGGGAACTTCACGCCCCAGTCCATCATTCTGGTGATACACCAGTCTTTGAGTTCGTTTTCGACCCAGCCGAAGGCGTAGTTTTTGGCGTTCAGCGTGCCGCCGAGGTTCGGCAGATACTCTAACAGATAGTCCCTAAAGCTGCTGAGCTTGAAGTAGTAGTGCTTCTGTTCGCGGAGTTCGGCTTTGGTCCCGCAGGTTGCGCAGACGGGGTCAAGGATCTCTCCGGGTTCGAGGTGCCGGCCGCATCCTGAGTCGCATTCATCGCCGCGGGCATGTTTTCCGCAGTAGGGGCAGGTGCCTTCGACATACCTGTCGGGAAGGAAGCGTTTGCATTTTGGGCAGTAACTTTGCTGGATGGTCTGTTCGTAGACATATCCGCGGTCGATGAGGGTCTGGAGGATGGAGGCGGTCCGGTTGTGGTTGGTCGGATCATCGGTCATGCCGAACCGGTCGAACGCTATGCCCATTGATTTGAAGACTGCATCGAAGTGAGCGTGATATTCTTCGGATACGGCGCGGGGCGTGGTTTTTTCAGCCTCGGCAGTGACGACGATGGGGGTCCCGTGGTTGTCGGATCCGCAGATGAAGACGATGTCGTCGCCGAGACGCCGAAGATAGCGCACGTAGAAATCGCCGGGGATGTACGTCCGGAGGTGCCCTAAATGACAAAAACCGTTTGTATAGGGCAGACCGCACGTAACGACAGTGGGCTTATTGGTCATGTTGTATTATTTGGCGCGGATGGGTATTAAATACTTGATTGGCGGGTTGGCGACGAAGTCGACGACCTTAGCGGAGCAAACCGAAGGTTTGCGAGTGGCGGGTTGGCGAACAAGCGAGGGTCGTAGACCCGAGTCGGAGAGCAAACCGAAGGTTTGCGAGTGGCGGGCTACCCCCAGGGGAAGAGTGAGACTATAAATGAGACTATAAGTGGGACTATAAATGAAAATTAGTAATTAGCAAGCGGCATCCAGTATCCGTTCTTTTTGGGACCAACACGCTCGATAATCCCGTTGTCCGACATATTTTTGATGAGTCGAGTAACCGTGCTTCGCGGATATCCGGTTATTTCCACGATCTCGGCAATGGTTATCCTGCTGTTTCCTTTGATGAGGTTGAGAATGGTTTGTTCTTTTTCACGTAACCGGACGCTCGGCTTGCTGACATCCAGTTCATACATGTTCAGCGCATTGCTGATGACCGAAAGCATGAACTCGACAAAGTATGTTGAATTCCCATTTTTTCCGGATTCTCCCAGAGCATCGTAATACTGCTGACGTGATTTGTGAATGAGGGATTCGCTCGGGATCCAGGCAAAGAGCGGTTCCCATTTGGAAAGAATAAGCGTCTGCCACAATCTTCCCATGCGTCCGTTTCCATCGATAAACGGGTGGATGAATTCCAACTCGAAGTGGAAGACGCAGCTTTTTATGAGGGGGTGGACGTCTGAAGATTTTGCCCAGGCAAAGAGGCTGCTGATGAGCTCTGGAACGAGTGAAGCGGGAGGAGCCATGTGGACAACAGTATCGCCGGAGAATACGCCGACGCCTTTAGTCCGGAACCTTCCGGCATCATTGATGAGATCTGCCGTCATGAGTTGGTGAGCGTGCAGAAAGTCGTCTACGGAGTAGGGATCCAGGGAGGGAAGGAGTTCATATGCCTGAAAAGCGTTTTTGACTTCACGGATCTCGCTTGGGGGTCCGAGGACAAGTTTTCCCTGGATGATATCGGTTACCTGTTTAAGAGTGAGGGTATTGTTTTCGATGGCAAGGGAAGAATGGATGGAGAGGATCCGGTTGGCGTGGTGGAGACGGGGATTCCTGCTCATATTGATCCCGACGGTGAGCGTCCCGATACGCCGGCTGATTTCTCCGACCCGTTCGATCATGGAATTGGTGATGGTGAACGGGGGGTCGGTAGTTGCTGCCATTATCTATTGAGTATTGGTTTTTGGGGATAAGGAACTTTTGACGGGAAGGAGGGGTTGAGAGGTGAGGGACGGCAGGTCTTGATTTTGGATTCAGGAGAGGCCAGGCTCTTTTCGTTCTCTTTCACAGAGTTCGTGTATGGTTGGGTGCGGACGTAAAAGAAAAACCAACCGCGTTCGCAAACTTTCAGTTTGCTCTCCGACTCGGGCTTGCAGCCCTCGCTTGAATCGGCGCGAATCCGCCCTTCGGGCGAGAAGAATCGGATTTGCTGATCCTCACCTCCCTCATCGAGAGCGGTTTGGCGACGAAGTCGATAAACTCAGCTGAGCAAGTTTTCGAAGGAAACTTGCGAGATCGTTCGGGCAAATCCTGTCGCCGCCCCGGCGGCTCCTTACTTAGCGAGTAAAGATCTCTCTTATCTCTAATTCGGGGTGCGGGAAGTGACTACGGGCTGCCCCGAAGGGGCAGCCTCAGCTGAGCAAGCCGAAGGCTGGCGACCCGGCGCGGAGCGGTCCGCGGTGGGATATCCTGTTTTTTGATTGAAGAAAAAGGCATGCTTTTTGTGGGATTAAGAAAAATGAAGGTTAATCCTTTAACCACCGCTTAAATCATGTCATTATAACTTCCAGCGATGATAACTGATATATAGTTGGTTATGTGAAGTATTATTATCTCGATACTCACACTTTTGAATGAAAATGTGGGTTATTACTATTCTTTATGGTAAAATGTACGAGAGAGATTGAGTACAATGAAGTGGAATAATGATTAAAAAAATAGACAGGATACAAAATTTTGGATCATATCAAGATTACTCCTGGAATTGTAACAAAGATTTTTCTAATTTTAATCTGATATTTGGATGGAATTATTCTGGAAAAACAACATTATCAAGAATATTTCGCTCTTTTGAAAAACATGAACTTCCAGAACATTATGAGTCTGGATCATTCAAAATTACTTGTAGAGATGGCACGGAATATACACAAAAATCACTATCAACTCCATTGAGTATTCGTGTCTTTAATGAAGATTTTGTAGAAGAGAATTTCCGCTGGAATGAAGATGCTTCCGCCGAACCTTTTTTCGTTTTGGGTGAAGAAAATATCGAGTTGTTAAAAGAGCTAAATGAAAAAAAGGCTGGCTGCGAAGAACTTAAGAAAAAAATCAAGGAAACTCAAGATAATATAGATAGCCAAACGTCCACTTTAGAAGAGACCTATACTAATAAAGCCAGAGACATTAAACAAAATTTAAACATTCCAGATTATGATAAAACTAAACTGAAAAAAGTAGTGGGAGAAATAAGAGATGACAAACAAAGCCACGTTTTAGACGAAAAATCATTGTCATCAACATTATATACATACCACTATACAGATAAACGTGATGAAATTCCTGAATTATCTTTAAAAGTTCCTGACCTTCAATCACTATTTTATGAAATTCGTGAAATAGCCTCAGAAATTATAGATACCCAACCAATTCAAAAATTAGTGGAAGATACAAAATTAAATGAGTGGGTGAGAGAAGGAGTAAATCTCCATAAAAATGATGACAGTGTATGCAAATTTTGTGGTCAGTCTTTACCTCCTGAAACTCTCAAGAGGTATCTCGAGCATTTTTCAGATAATTATAATTCATTCTTGTCAAAGGTTCGAGAATATAAAGAGAGAGTAAGCCAGCTGAGTGAGAATCTGGACTTAGTCAAGATACCAGAAAAAATATTCTTTTATCAAAATATCAGCGATACAGATTTTACTGAATTATCTTCTCTATCTCTACTTAAACAGGAATATAAGAATTATCTGAATTATTTAATCAAAATTGCTGATGAAAAAATAAATAATATATTCACAAGACTTCCAGTCAGAGAGATTGAATTCGATCAATTTGAATTTGAGACGCATATATCTATTGTGAATCAATTAATAGCGAAAAATAACGAGAGAACACAACACTTTGAGACAGAAATAGAAAAATCAAAAGAAATTTTATTGAAACATTATGCCGGGGAATTTATTAAGGATTCTAATTTAAAACAAGTTGATCTTGAAACTTCAACATTAGGATTATCTCTTGAAACAATGGAAAATCAACGAGAGACGCTTAAGAAAGAAATAACAGAGTTATCAGTACAATTTGAGGAGGGTAAAATTGGGGCGGAAAAGATAAATCAATATCTTGAAACGTATTTTGGGAAAGGAGATATTGTTATTCGTTCAGAAGGAGATACGGGTGGCTTTCTATTATATCGAGGAAAGCAGAAGGCCTATAACTTAAGTTCTGGTGAAAAAACATCAATAGCCTTTGCATATTTTTTGGCAAAATTACGAGAGAAAAATACAATATTCGACAACTCAATCGTATATATTGATGACCCGATTTCAAGCTTGGATTCCCGCCACCTGTTTAACACCTATTCATTGATCAAAACTATCTTCCATGGAGAGCCTGGAAAACCATGTAAATGTAAACAATTGTTTCTTTCAACCCATAATTATGAATTCCTTTGTCTCTCATTACAGTGGTTTAAGGATATCCCAGATAGAAAAACGTCAATAGCATATTATCTTGTAAAAAAATCTGAAAGAGAATCAGGTAATGAATCTGTCATAAAAGATATGCCTAAAACATTAACAAAGAAAAATGCCGAATATGGCTACCTCTTTGAAGAACTTTATAGGTATTATAAAGATCCATCAGAAGAGCCAGAGCACTCAGATTGTTTACCTAATCTGATGAGACGATTTCTTGAGTCATACTGTTCATTCAAATATCGTTCAAAACTTGGAGATGGGGTAAAAAAACTGATAACTGACAAACAGAAACGCGAGAGAGTAATGAAATATGTAAATTATTACTCTCATCCGACTGATTATGTCCACACTATTGGAATGGCTGACTTATCCGAAGGTAAAGATGTCATTGATATAATTTTTGAGGCAATGAAGTTGAATGATCTTGAGCATTACACTGCTTTAGAGAATGAAGTAAGGTCAAATCAACCACCATCCCAGTAAATTTCAATTTAGGCATTCTAAAAATAATGTGATGTACATCACATAATTTCCACGAATTATGTGATGAAACTCACACAATTTTTTAACCTGACTTTGACAGTTGCAAAAATATCCTTCATTCAGACATCCTGTAAACGCAACAAAAGAGAAAACTAGTCCCCGTGAGCCGTCAATTTAATTTTGCACAATGAAAACCAACAGACGCACAGAGACACTCAGTATTACACCCACTCCTCACATATCTTTTCCGATTGGCCCTCTCCTCCTCAGCGAAAAAATGTTCACCTCCCTTGACCTCACATCCCTCTTCTCCCCGCTAAAAAAGAAAGGAATCGACATCTCTACCCTGATCAAATCCCTCACCGCCTACAAACTCAGCGACAACTTCAGCATCAAACGTGCTCACACCTGGCTCATGCATCCCGACACCCGGGAATGGTACAACCTTCCTTCGTTCACAGACAAAACCCTGTACCGCCCCCTGGAGACCCTCGGTGAAAACAGTGCATGCATCACATCGGGATTACAGGACAGAATATTTTCCCGCTATCAGTTTGAGCACACCGACGTAAATCTCGACT
>LMVO01000043.1 GCA_002287215.1 Methanocorpusculum parvum | reverse complement strand
AAAAAATAATGAAACAACAGAAAAACCCGCACGCGGGTTTTTCCGATAGCATTTTTCAAGAGAGGGTGCGATTTCTGCGTAGGCGATAAGCCGAAGCAGAGCACCCAAACGTAAGGAAAATGCGATTCGCGTTAATTCGCGGAGATTCGCGGTTGTTTTTCCTCTTGTGTCCACACCCAGGAATACCCTTCCCGAATTGGATTGAGAATAACAACGCGTAACTCCTATTCAAAAACAAAGAAAAGTTCCTGTGAGCGTCAATGATCCGCCAGTCTGAGTTCGTGACGCTCGAGGTATTTTCCGAAGGTCTTTGTGTGCAGTGCATGCATATCGGTCCCTTCACCGGCCGCCGGCATCATGAGATCTATCTCTCGGATCCGCGAAAGACCGACCCCTGCAAAATGAAAACCATCCTCCGTGTGCCTGTAAAAAAAGCGTGAGCGGTTATCCGGTTTCCCGGATGAACTGTTCCACTCTGCTGCGGATCTCTTCCGGCGAGAGGGGAATATTCGGCGATGCAGAATTTCCCGGGCGGATGAGCAGATGAACGAACGAAGTTCCTTTGACCACGGCGCTGGATATCTCGCCCGGGGTCGCGGCCCGTTCGACCGAGCCGATCCCCGCCGCACGTGCGAGCATGCCGATATCTGCGGTTTCATACGCCGGACTGATCTGATTCCCGGTGCTGCCGAATGTGCCGTTGTCCAGCGCCAGTATATGCAGATTTTCGCATTTCTGTGCTGCGATCACCGGCAGAACTGCCGAGCCGAGCAGACTTCCGTCTCCGTCTATCACATACACGGGCGTTTTCGGTGAAGAAAACGCACAACCGAGCCCGATCGCGGACGCCTGCATGTAGCTTCCGAGCATGTAGAAGTTCCCTGTCCGGTCCTTTGCCGCAAAGAGTTCCTTGGAAGGAACCCCGATGTTGGAGATGATGACCGCGTTTTCCGGAACCGAGGAGACGATCTCTTTGATCGCTTCAAGCCGGGTGAGCTCCGGTTCGGCGTATCCCGGCAGGAAAAATGTCCGGTCCGGAAGCGAACGTTTCGGGTATGTGATGGGCGCATCCTCCTGAGGGTCCCAGCAGGACGGAAGGATCAGGGCGACATAGGGCGTCTGCTCTGCAAACGCACCTCTGATGACCTCTCTGATCCCTTCCAGATCCTCCGCCGATCTGCAAATCCGGTAGGGAATGTTGTACACATCCAGCAGTTTTGGGAGGGGAGCATTGAACGGGATCTGAGCGCAGATCTTCTCATCGCACACGCCGCGCCAGCTTGCCAGGATCGGCAGAGGGAAGTGATACACGCAGGAAAGCGACAAAAGGGCGTTGAGCATATTCCCAAGCCCCGAGCTCTGGATCGAGACGAGCGGACGTTTGCCGGCGAGGACTACCCCTGCCCCGATCCCGACCCCGTCCTCTTCGCGGGCAAGGTCGATGACCGGGAACTCCGTTTCTAATAGCGCAGTGAACCGCTTGTTTTTATCGCACGGCAGCGAGGCGACCATGTCAACTCCCTCTTCGTGCATGATCTGAAGGACCGTCTCTTCGTTCATAATGCCGGCACCTCTCCTGGATCGACAGTTCTGTAAACGCCTATCTGTGCAATCTCGCAGTCCTTTTTCACCCGCTGATATCCCCCGCCGGTGATATTCAGCAAAATGCTCGCATTTTTCCGGATGGAGCCCTCTTCGGCGGCGGAGATGAGGGACGCAAAGGCAACGGCGGCGGCAGGATCGATGTCGATCCCGTTTTCCGCTTCGGCGAAGATTTTGGCGGCACTCGCCGCATCGCTGTTTTCTACGGCATACATCCGCCCGCCGCAGGATCTCATCGCATCATACACCCCGCCGCGGATCCCGTAGGGGGGCGTACGGTTGGTCAGGACATGGGCGGATACCGCGTTGATGGAGGCCTGCGCATTCGGCATATCCTCATCGAGAATATGATCCCTGCCGGCATTCCATGCACGGACCATTGGAACGAACGGAAGATTTTGTGAAAGATGGAGCTCAGGGAACACACTGCCGAAGCGTCCGTCTCCGATCAGGCGGGCAGTAGCTTCCCATGCGGCGATCCCTCCGGTGCCTGAGCCGACCGCCTGGAAGTAATAGTCGGGCAGTTTTCCTATCGTGACGGCGGCATCGAGCATCACACAGCCCATCCCGTCCCGTCTGGCGATGTTTTTGCCTCCGCCTTCCGGGAAATATCCCGGGGCTTCGCAGATCTTATCGGCCGTTTTGATCGCGTCGGTGTAATCGCCGCGGACCGTGATAAGCCGAATACTGCTGTGATCGAAGTATCCTGCGGTCCAGAGCTTGTCGGCCGAACTTTCCGGTACGACTAAAACGACAGGTGTCCCGAATTCCGCTGACATCTGGGCAAACGCCCGACCAGTGTTTCCGGCGGATGCCACGACCAGCGTTCCCCCTCCTGCCTCTTTCAGTCGGACGATCGTCGGCAAAGCTTCCAGCTCCTTGAACGAACCGGTCGGCACATAACAGCCGCATTCCGGATAGTAGCCGGTAAACGTGATCCAGAGGTTCGGCAGTCCGAGTTCGCGGCAGAGCTCCCGGTTTTGAAAGGTCACGGGCCTTGATCGTGTCGGGACCGAGCCGCGGACTGGGAGCCAGTCACTGAAACGGAATACGCCCGGCAGATTCTTCCGGACGGTCAACTGCGCGGCTGTATATTCTGCACGGACAAAACCCGGATGATTGGGGCAGGCAAGGGTATAATGGTCTTCGAGAAGTTCCCCGCCGGCAAGACAGCGTAATACATAATCACCCATCTAAAACCTCCATTCTCCGGAAGAGATCCGGTCACGAACCAGGGCAGCCGCCCGGTCTCCCCGCACGCGGTCGGACTGGCGAAGACCGATTCGAATATCCGCATCGGGAATATGCAGCGTTCCTGCGTTTGCGGAAAACACCTGATGTCTGCAGACGGTCACGCAGGTCAGGCAGCCCATGCATGCTTTGCCGATCGAGAGGTCGGGCCGGATCGCCGCGACCGGACAGAGATCTTTCGCGCATTCCGTGCAGTCATCCACGCAGCGCGAAGCATCGACACGGACCCGTCGGCCGGTGTTCTGCCAGATATCCGCGTAGGTCGCGGCCGCGAATGGAGTCCTGTTCTGGATGTCGGCGACCGGCAGCGGGATATCCTCGTCGAGAACACGGAGAGCATTCAGCGTTTCGTCATCCAGTACAGGGATCGCGGTCCCGATTGAAGTCAGGCATTCGGCGCCGAGCGCGGTCACAAAACCGCCCATCATATCGGGATGCATGCCCCGCATATCCGCAGAGAGAGAAAGATTCGGTTTCTGCGGCGACGATCTCGTCCCGCACCCAAGGATCAGACCAGGGCCGCCGTTTACGAGTGCTGCCGCTCCGGGGATGTGATAGCGTAATTCCGGATCATTTTCGAGCGGGTTGATCTCCCCGCATCCGGAAACGGACGCGCTCTGCAGATTTGGCTTCATAGGGAAGGTCGAAAAGATCGTGGAGATCTCTTCTTCACTCCGGTTCACAAACCCCATATAATTTTTGAATGCCCCGCGGGTGACGATCAGTCTGGCAGAGGACATATCATTCAGACCTACCTGACGGCGGATCGTTCCCGTGTCGGTAACGATCTCTGCGGTGACCGGCTTTCCTGCGGCAAGATCAGAAAAAAGGTGTCCGCCGCCGTATGAGGGATCGTGTTCTGCATGGGATGTCCCATACACCATACAATCGACATGCCCGTTGCTTTCATTCGGACAGGGGCCGATGAACGCCGGGACCCCGTTCAGCGTCATGGAGACGGCATACCGGAAGGTTCCAGGCGCTCCGGCCTGGAACGCGAGAACCGCGGATGTCCCGGACATCACCCCAAATGTTCCGCAGGTCACCACGTCCACGTCGTCCGGTGTGATGGTTTCTCCCTTGCGGATACGTTCCTTGAGGGTTTTTGCCGTCATGACGACCGCGGTTTTGTCGGCGATTTTCCGGTTGATTTCTGCAAGCGTTTTCATAATATCACGATCCCCTCCACTCTGACGTGGAGGCCGTAGGATTTCTGCAGGATCATATTGACGATACCGGTGTGCATCCGGTCCATCATACAGAATCCCGGCAGGAACGGATGCCGGACTCCAAACTGCGGGGGCCGGGCGACGACCCTGGCCACTCCCTCGAATCCGATCATATGGTACATCTTCAGATCAATGATATCAGTGTTGTCCCGGGAAAAGGCGGGACCGACCACATGGCCGGTGATCAGCCCGGTGATATGATCCGCTTCGATGACCCGAATGACATGCTGGACTGGGCATCCCGCTCCCGCCGGTCTGCCAAGAACGATATCGCCTTTTTTGATCTCCTCACGTTCGACCAGATCGGGTCGAAACGGCAGAAGGATTTTTCGTGCGGAGGGCTCGTTTGGGAGCGCGGAAATCACGAAGTCGTACGGAGCATTGCAGACATCCGTGCCGGAGTATGATGTTGCCAGTTCTCTGCAAGTGTATTTTGGAACATCCTCATGATAATACGGGCAGGCGGCAAGGTTTTTCAGGCCGGAAGCCGCCTGGCTCATGAATGCTTCGCAGCTTTCCGCTCCGCAGGCTCCGCAGTCCTTTCCCGGCGGTGTCCAGCCCATCAGTCACCCCGGTAGATACTGTCGGGAGCGTCGATTTGACGGATGACCCCGAAATGTTCCTGCCATCCGATCTCCTTTTTCCCGATGCAGATCGTGCAGACGCCAAGCGGCGGGACCCCGCGGAGCATATCCTTGTCTAACGGAGCGGGCGGCATATCCGCGATCACTTTATTGAGATACCGCATCCCGGTCCCTTGGACGGCGTTGGTTTCGATGATGTCGATATTCGGCGCGACCTCTTTGATCCGCTCGCGGAAGACCTCTTTTTCCGCCTGGGAAACAAGATCGATCTTTGTTACTACGGCCACGTCCGCGAGGGCGATCATCGGGGCCATTTTTAGCGGAGCATGCGTTCCCGACACGGCCGAGATAACGCAGAGGCCAAGCGAATTTTTGGTGTAGGGAGTACAGCGCAGACAAAGGCCCGCACTTTCATAGAGCAGATACTCGGCCCCGATCTGTTCTGCCCACTCCATCGCGTCGCGGATAACCATGATCCCCATATGATCCGGGCACATATCTCCTGAATACACTTTTTTCGTGGGGATGCCGAACTCAGCAGCGAGCTCTTCGTCTTCCCATGCCTGCACCACATCGATTTTTAGGTATGCGGCTTTTTTGGGGTCAGGCAGACTCCTAATGATCTGTTTGACAACCGCAGTCTTTCCCGCGCTTGGCGGTCCGGCTATGGAGATCAGCTTTACGTTCATGCTTGGACTCCTTCGAGCCCGCACAGGAGTTCGCCTGCACGAATGCGTTCCCGCAGATTTGTTATTTTCGCATCCATTCGGGCGATCTCCGCAAGCGTTTCCTCTTCTTCTCTTCCCGGGGTCAGGATCTTTGTCACGGCACCGTTCTCCATGACGATCCGCGTTCCCGTGAGGAGAGCGACATAAGGGTCGTGGGTCACGAAGATAATGGCCTTCTTTTCTTCACGCAGAACTTCGATGACCCGGTCTTTGAAGATGCCGGCGTTTTCCACTTCATCCAGTAAAATGATCGGCGTGTCGGAGATGATGATAGCGTCGGCAATAAAAAGCGATCTGGTCTGCCCGCCGGAAAGAGCGCTCATCCGCATATGCGGCAGGATTTTTTCTCCGGTAAACTCGTTTGCGATGCGGATGGTCTTCTCGACAATACCCTCTCCGTCCAGTTTGCGTGAACGGATATGCATTGCCAGAAACTCGGAGACGACCAAATCGGCAAGGCATTTGGTATTCTGGGTGATCATGGCGATGGGTTTTCTGGCTGGATCGCGGACCAGAGCCTCGCCGGGTTCGCTGCCGTTGATCAAAATCCGGCGGTTCGTGACGGTGTCTCCCTGGGCGAACACTTCGATGTCGTTGATGAAAGCGGTTTTTCCCGAACCTGTCGGACCGACGATGGAGAACGTGTCGCCCGGGCGGATAACGATCTCATCAAATCCCTCTATTTTTCCATCACGGGTGGTTCCGGGAAGGATGGTGAGGGACTCTATCTCTGTTCGTGAAGAAGACATACCTGATACTATCAACTTGACGCATAATAATACTTTATCTCTAAGGTAGAATTATTGGTCTTTTGAGATATCTTAAGTCATAAAATTATCTTAAATATAATAAAAGAGAATCGCGTCAACTTAATTCATTGAAGCTACGATGGATTGATCAAATCATTTTCAATCAGTATTTGCCATGTGACCTGGTATTAGTGTAATTTCATATGGATTATACGAAATTATATGATAAAAGCCGAGGTTTGGTCAGCCTGAATTTGGCAGTTAGTGGAAATACCACATAATGAGCACCTCTGAGCATTTGTCATAAGCCCTGATAAACGCCCTCGTGAGTCACGTACTTTTTAGAATAGGACGTACGCGGTCTGATTTCGACCGAAAAAACTGAGGTACTTATGGGATGCAATGCGATTTCGTTTAAGGCATTCATGTTTCCACACCTAAAATATTTCTTCCCGAATTGAATCCACACCAACACCGCGTAACTCCTATAGAATACATCACCAATATTCCATACATTTATCTAATTATGGGGTGCGGGAGGGCGACTCCGGCGCGGAGCCCGACGCGGCGGAGATATCCCATTCCCCATGGCCCATATATGTTTTCAGGTAGTTCGAAGGAGATGGAATATTCAGGTATTACGTACGCGGTGTTGGGGGTGTATTCACTTCGGAAAGTATTAGATTGTGATCATACTCCCAAGCTGCTTCCGTTCTGACTATTCAACGACAGATTCGCTAAGCAGAACGTTAACGTGAGCCTTGGACATAAGATATTCCCACCGCGTCGGGCTCCGCGCCGGAGTCGCCCTCCCGCACCCCTTAATCAGAAAAAAGGAAAGAGATGTGGGTGAAATATATTTGCCAACTGTCAAATTCAGGTGTCACACCGTCTGCAGCCCGACCAAGCAAAAAAAGATTTTCGGGAAAAAACAGGTTAGAAAAAGTCCAGCGTCGCCTGCTTTGGGGCGAGCTTTTTTTCTTCCGGAGGTTCTTCGAGCGGCAGTTCTTCTGCAGCCGGCGGCGTTTCCGGGACGGGAGGTTCCTGCATTCGAAGTGCCTCAAGCTGCTCCTCGAGTTTTCGCATCTCCGCCCTCTTTGAAGCCGCCATCTTTTTGACCTTTGTGTCCCGTTCTTTTGCGGCCTGCTGGACTGTCTTTACCGCGGCGGCAGCGGCGGCCTTGTCATGCAGAACGATTCCCATCTGATCAACGTCGAGGTTGTGGCGTTCGCAGAATGCTGCAGGATCCTTTTCGGCAAACCGGGAAAGCAGATCCAGATACTGGCTCTGGATCTGACTCTCAGGAATACTGTATCCTTCCGCAAGCGACGCCGCGAGTGTTCGTCTGACCGCTTTTTGTTTCTTTGCGGTGCTCATCCGTTTCCAGCGGGAAGGCGGCATGATCCGGGTCCGAAAGCCGGCGCCTGCGTTTTCCGAAGCGACTCCGAGCGTCATCATCGACGTGGCATACCGCCAGAGGGTGAAATACTGGCGCCGCATCGTTCTTCCCAGATACACATCGGCCCGCGAGATCCTGCCGTATGCCCGGATCCGCCGTTTGGGGTCATGCATCAGCGGGATCGACTCCTCGATCCACTGCATGACAGAGTCGGGTTTTTCGTCACACTCAAACGAAAGTTTCTGGAGTTCCCGGTCAGGCGCTCCGGCAAAGACCCCGCCGACCAGATCAAAGATCGTTGCCCGTTCATCCTTCTGGGCGGTATTGATATCTCCTGCGGAGATGCTCGTCTTCCCGGTCGAGGAGCCAAACAGCATGTTTACGGCAGTACGCATATCCCCTGCCGAACTTTCCGCGATCGCTGAAAGTGCGTCTTCCCCGCAGGCGATCTCTTCGAAGCGGCAGATCTCCTTCATCCGTTTCTGCAGCGTAGAGACACCGATCGCCCTGAAAGGGACCGGATCGCAGAGTCTGCGGATCGAATCGGAAACCCCGTATGCGTCGTTTGCGATCAGAACGATCGGCTGTTTTGCTTCTTTGAGAATATCTGCGATCGCCCGGGCGCCTCCCCGATCCGCATTTCCCTCAAGGTTATCCACCTCGTCGATGATGATCAGTTTTCGTCCGGCGCCAAACAGACTGGTCGTTGTTGACGAGTTTCCGGCGACCCGTTCGATGATCGCTTTCGTGCGGGCATCCGAGGCGTTCAATTCAAGAACTTCCCAGTCCATATCGCGGGCAAGAGCAAGGGCTGCTGAGGTTTTTCCAATACCCGGTTTCCCCGTAAAAAGCAGCGGGCGTGAGTCCGGCGTCCAGGTCTTGGCCCAGTCAACTATCTGTCTGACCGCGGATCCATTGCCTAAAATATCGGCAAGATGCATCGGGCGGTACTTCTCTGCCCAGTCCATGTTCGTTACTGTAGATATGGGTCGTCTGAAGATAATAACGGTTGGGAAAAGCCCGGGATCGGCAGGACGGCAGATCCTGGAAAAATATTTCAGGGGCTGATCATCATCGTGTTTTTCAAAACGACACGGGTGATGAACTCGGCGTAGATGCTGTTTTTCGTGAAAGCCGCTTCTTCTTTGCCTTCCCGTTCATATACCGAAAGCACCTCCTTTCTGTCTGCATAGATGACCTCCTTTACAGGCATCGAAAGTTTTCTCAAAAGCGGCGGCGAAAATAGGGAATCTTTTGTATCTTCATCCGCGAAATAACACTGAAAAGGAATGCTGTTCGCGGTTTTTCTGCTGCTGACGATACAGCTGACGCGGATGCGTTTTTCTGCCCGGGCAATATCTTCAGCATACAGCTGATAAAATACAGGATCATCGGAGATGATGAGAAGTTCGTTTTTTGCTGTCCTCAGAAGATAACGGATGTGATTTTCCACACCCCACCCGGTCCTGATGTTATAGGTCTGGCCGGGCTGATCTGGGCAGGCAAGGGCAGCATAGGTCTCAAGAGCCATACCCAGCATGTCATACCTGATGACTGCCTCTTTTTTCAGCCGTTCCATGGTGTATGGAATATCAGCAGTACGGTAACGGACCGGAGACCGTCTGTTTGAAATGATAAAACCCTTTTTTTCCAGAGAACCCAGTGTTTCATACACGCGTCCCCGGGGAATCAGTGTGGTCTCGTGGAGTTCTCTGGGGCTTGCAGAGTGGATGCAGGCGAGTATGAGATATATTTTTGCCTCATACTCGCTCAGCCCGATCCCTTTCAGCTGGGCTATCATATTATCTTCAAACATATACCCACATTAACAAGGTATATTTACCATACGTAACGATATAATTTATCCTGCCCTGTACCTGTTAAAACACAGATATTATCATTACAGAAGGGGAATAAATAGACAAGACACAGACTGGGGGCAGCATACCCAGTTTCTTCAATTTCAAGAGGTGATTCAACCATTATGTCTGCAGACACATATACTCCCGAATCCGTTTCAAACGCCGTCAGACAGTATGACGGAGTACGACGCAAAAAAGCAATAGGAAATCTCGTAAAAACCCTCCACATCGACAACATCGATGTCGTTGCTTCCTACGGTGAAGATGCGGCGGTGATACAGAACGGTCGTTCGGCTCTTCTTCTGGCTGCAGACGGAATTTGGAATCAGCTGATGGATCTTGATCCCTACTGGGCGGGATACTGCTCGATCCTGGTCAATATCCATGATATAGCAGCTATGGGCGGCCGGCCTATCGCGATGGTTGATGTTCTCTCTGCAAAAGATGATGAACTCATGGACAAGGTCACACGGGGCATGTGCGATGCGGCAAAAGCGTTTGATGTACCGGTGGTCGGCGGCCATCTCCATCCCGACGCCCCGCACAATGTCATCGACGTTTCGATCCTCGGGATCGCCGAGCTGGATAGTGTGATCTACAGTACGACTGCAGAACCGGGCGATGCGATCATCGTCGCGATCGATCTGAACGGCAGGATCCATCCGAATGCGGGGATGAACTGGGACTCGGTCACGATGAAGGATCCTAAACTCCTCAGGTCCCAGATCGCGGTGATGAAAACGCTCGGCGAACGTCATCTGCTGACGGCAGGAAAGGACATCTCGAATCCGGGCATCATCGGAACGCTCGGCATGCTTCTTGAGTCCAGCGGTGTCGGGGGTCTGATCGATCTTGATGCGATCCCCCGGCCGGATCTGCAGAAGCTCGGTATCGGATTTGAGCAGTGGGTCCGGATGTATCCCGGAATGGGGTTTGTTGTAACGGCAAACCAGAGTTCCGTCGAGCAGGTCTGTCAGCTGTTTAGAAAAGTCGGTATGGCCGCCCAAGTCATCGGAACGGTGACCAACACCCGCAAACTGGTTCTGCAGAAAGGAGCCGAGCAGACCACGCTCTTCAACTTCTGTGTTGAGGGCATAACCAATATTACAACTGTATGATAACGCTTGGGATAGGCTGCGGAGCTGACGCCGGAAAGGTTTTGGCTAGTGCAGAAAAGGCAGCATCAGAGGATGTCCGTGTCCTCTGTTATAGTTATCTTCCGCAGAACGAATCGGCTTATGTCGGTTCGATCTTTTCGGATCGTCCTCACGCAGCGCTGATCGATGATCTGTGCGCGGGTAAGATCGACGGTGCCGTTCGCGGCACTCTCCCGGCAAATGAGACCCTAAGATATCTGAAGACCGCATACGGGGTCCCCCGTCTGGAACGGATAGCCTTGCTGGAAACGGTACATGGCGACCGGTTTTTCCTCGCACCGGTCGGTGTTGATGAGGGGTGGAGTGTGGAAGAGAAGGCGGATCTGGTGGTCCGGGGAAGAAAACTTGCACAAAGGTTCGGCATGTCTGATAATACCGCTGTCCTTTCCGGCGGGAGAACAGGCGACATCGGCAGACACCCGGTCGTTGACAGATCGATCCGGGATGCGATCCAGGTTGCGGAACAGACCGGCGCCGTGCACTGTGAGATTTTGATCGAGGATGCCGTGAAAGAGTTTGGGGTCATCATCGCCCCGGACGGCATATCCGGGAACCTGATTTTTCGCACACTCACGTTTCTTGGAGCCGGAATCGGGCATGGTGCGCCGGTTACGAATATTCCCGGCGTTTTTGTCGATAGTTCGCGCGCCTCGTCCGGATACGTCCCTGCCCTGAATCTGGCAGCGGCCCTGGCAAAAAATAATACCCGATAATCCTGACCCGATTGATGATCCAGGTTAAAATTGAGACCTGATCGCAAATCCGGGCATAATCGTTAAGCAGAATCTAAAATAACCTTGAAAAACCTTCTGTATGATAAAAATGGCCAATACTGGCATAGTTTTATATATTATTTTGAACCATTTTTTGTTTGAGAATAATTATGGCAGACTTACCAAAAGCAGCAGTCGTCAGACTTGCAAAGAAAGCCGGCGCAGTTCGCGTGGGCGAAGATGCAGCAGATGCATTAGTAGCAAAAGCAGAAGCCTACATTGAAGCTATCGCAAAGCAGGCATTCGAACTTGCCCAGCACGCCGGCAGAAAGACCATTAAGGCAGAGGACATCGACCTCGCCACAAAAGAATAACCAGATTTTGTGTGGTGTGCGGGTCTAAGATT
This sequence comes from Methanocorpusculum parvum, assembly GCA_002287215.1. Taxonomy (GTDB): domain Archaea; phylum Halobacteriota; class Methanomicrobia; order Methanomicrobiales; family Methanocorpusculaceae; genus Methanocorpusculum; species Methanocorpusculum parvum. The sequence continues at coordinate 75,201 of LMVO01000043.1, read as the reverse complement.
CCCGTGCATAAAACAAGCCCAGGCTTGATTATTTTACACGGGCGGTTTCCTTTGAAGCCCCCCGATTTTCTCTTAAGAGAGTATTAAAAAAGTCAGAGGGTTCCTTTTGTACTTGGAACCGCGGTCTCGCCGGGACGAACTGACAGAGCTTTCCCGAGAGCTATGCCAAAAGCCTTAAAGATCGCCTCGCATTTGTGGTGATCGTTCACGCCTGAGAAGATCACATGGGCAGTGATTCCTGCATTGGTACAGAAACTATAGAAGAAGTGTTCGAACAGATCGTTTGGAATACTTCCTGTCGAGATGCCGGTGAAGGAACCATCCATGACAAGATATCCTCTGCCGGAGATATCCAGTGCCGCAGTGGCGCGTGATTCGTCCATGGGGACGATCGCGTGGGCAAACCGCCGTATGCCGCGCCCTTCGCCGACAGATTCTTTGACGGCCGTTCCAAGAACGATCCCGATATCCTCGATCGTGTGATGACAGTCGACCTCAAGATCACCTTTTGCCTCAACGGTCAGCGAAAAGCCGCCGTGGCGGGCAAAGGCGTTCAGCATGTGGTCCATAAATCCGATACCGGTCGATATATCGACGGTTCCTGGCGTATCCGGGTCGAAAACGACCCGCACGGCGGTCTCTTTTGTCTCTCTGCTTTTCTCAACTGATCTCATAATGCTGCCTCCAGCGCCTCTTTCAAGGTGATCTTTCCGCTGTACAGGGATGAACCAAGAACGCAGCCGGATGCTCCCAGCTCTTTGAGAGAGCGAACGTCCTGTGATGATGACACCCCGCCGGCGATGACGACTGGAATGCTGACGGCATCCAGAAGTTTTTGGACGGGGGCACGGTCGATTCCGGCCTGTTTCCCCTCCACATCCACATTGGTGTAGAGAAGAGAGCCTGCACCCAGTTCCTCGAACTTTTCTGCCCAGCCGATAAAGTCGCCTGCCAGTTCCTGCCATCCGGAAACGGCGATCTCACCGTTTCTTGCGTCCACGCCTGCCATAATGCGCTCACTGCCGAACTCCTGACTTAGCGTCCTGATAACGGCAGGGTCCTGAGTGGCGAATGTGCTGAGAATGATCCGGGAGACTCCGCAGTTCAGCCAGCCGCGGGCATCTTCAAGACTGCGGATGCCTCCGCCGACCTGAACGAAGACGTCGGTCATCTCGACCACCTCGCGGATCATCGCGGCATTCGTGCTGCTCGCCGCAAATGCCCCGTCCAGATTGACGACATGAAGATTTGCCGCGCCTTCAGCGATCCAGCGGCGGGCATTGTCGATAGGTGATCCGTAGACTGTTGCCGTCAGCCGGTCTCCGCCGACAAGCTGCACACAGTTCCCGGAGAGTATATCGACCGCCGGGAAAACTTCCATCTTATCTCACCATCCGGGTGATGTCCAGAACAAGGATATCCCTCGCTCCGGCGCGTTTCAGCAGATTGATCAGCTGATACACTTTGTTGGTAGAAACGACGGCGTGAAGAGCCACGGAATCGGAGCCGGCGATATCCATAATGGTCGGACCCCCAAGCCCGGGGATCAGCGATTTGATCTCCTCAAGTTTTTCGCGTTTGACATTCAGCATCAGATAACACTGACCTTTTGCCGCGATCACGCTCTCGAAGGCAAGAAGGATCTCTTCGATCTTTTCATGCTTTTCTGTGAGCGAAGTTTTGTTCGCGATCACGTTGGTCGTGCTTGCGAGAATCTCTTCAACGATCCGGAGTTTGTTGACTTCAAGGGTCGTTCCAGACGAGGTCAGATCGGCGATGGCGTCGGCGATGCCGAGGTGGGGTGCCGCTTCGCATGCCCCGGAAACCTCGATGATATTCACATCGATGGATCTTTCGGCAAAGTAATCTTTGCAGATATTTGGAAATTCGGTTGCAATCCTGATCCCGTTCATCTTTTCGACCGAGGTGATCGGGGATTCCTGAGGTACAGCGATCACGAGTTTGGCTGAGCCGAAGTTCAGGTCCAGAAGGCAGGCGACGTCTGCACGGCGTTCCGCGACCATATCCAGCCCGGTGATGCCGATATCGGCAACACCTTTAGCCACGTATTCGGGGATATCGATCGGCCTGACGAACAGGACCTCGATCTCCGGATCTATGGTCTTTGCGATAAGCTGGCGTGAACCGGTCATGTTGATATGGATGCCTGCTTTATCCATCAGATCATTGATAGGCTCTGCTATACGGCCCTTATTTGGAATCGCCAGACGTATTTTTGCCATAGGTTCAGAAGGTCTTTAATTTTCCGTCGATGACGAGTCTGGTGATATCAGTGATATTCTCCAGACGCTTGTTGACGATCTCTTCAACTTCGGGTGCGAAGTCCTTGAATGTGTATCCGCGTTTGGTTATGCACTGAACGCTTGCGATGTGCGGGTAGTCGATCGGGTGACCGATCTGGGAGAGAAGTCTGACGTACATCTCTTCGATACCATCGACTTTCTGGCATGCTTCCTTTGCGATTTCCGTGGAAAGCAGGTTGTAGATCTTGCCGATATGGTTGATCGGGTTTTTACCGGAGGTGGCCTCCATGGACATAGGTCTGTTCGGCGTGATAAGCCCGTTGCAGCGGTTTCCGCGTCCGACGGATCCGTCGTCGCCCATCTCTGCGGAGGTTCCGTTGACTGTCAGGAAGACCGAGGTCGTCTTTTTGCGGATGATATCTGCGGTGTTGATCTCAACTTTGACTTTTCTGTCGGTGTACTGTCTCGCGACCTGAGTGAAGGACTCCGCCATCTTCTCTTTCATCTCGACATACTCGTCGATCCCGGAACAATACCGGTCGACCATAGCGGAAGCTACGGTAATGGTGATCGTGTTGATATCTCTGAGTCCCATGAGTTTGAGATCGTAGCCGACCATCGGGTTTTTCGGGCGGAATTCATTGGCGATGTATTCGTCAAGGCCGAGGATGATCTGCTCAACCTGGGAGAAGGGTGCATGACCAACACCAAAAGAGGTGTCGTTTGCACGCGGAACTGCTGTGTGGCCTTTCTTTGTGTGGAACACATCACGCAGATCGGTGGAACCGGTTCCCATACGGCAGTCGACGATGACATCCGTCTCCATATTGAACGTGGGGATAGTCTGTCTCAGATATGCGCGCGCCGCTTCTACAGCGATGGCGTCGGTTGCGAATACTTTGTCGCCGAACTGACGGGTAGCTCTTCCTGTAAGGAGGAAGTAGATCGGTTTGATGATTTTGCCGCCGCCAAACTGCGGTCTGGACTCGCCTGCGACGACTTCTCCCTGATCGGTGTTGTGGTGAAGGACAGCACCATCGCACTCTTCCATATATTCTCTGCAAAGTGCCCGGGAAATCGCTTCGGCGACCCCGTCAGCAATACTGTCGGGGTGACCGATGCATTTGCGTTCGACGAGTTCGACTTTCTGCTTTTCCATTGGAGTCTGAGAAAGATGGGTGATACTGATATTTCTCTTCATTTTTGAATCACTTCAGAATAATCTGATGTTTGAATATAAAAAAGATTGTATTGCAAATCAGAAAATTTTGCATCATTGCGAATCGACGGGAAATAAACGATCCTTGCAGACTAAAACGATCCCGCCGTTTTACAGAACCAGTCTGACGTCTGTCCGGATCTGGGCAACGGACTTTCCGCCGACGAAAACACGGATGACGCCGCCTGACTCGGAGACGACGATCCCGACCGCATGTACTACTTTGGTGATCGCCGCGGTGGCAAGATGTCGGCCGCCAAGTCCGCTTTGCAGGTTCGCATCCCGGCTGTCTGCATCGAGGTATCGGCCGGAGGCGGCGATGATCCCTTCTTTATCGATGATGAACACGCCGTCGAGCTGGGCAAACTCCTTGACGCTTTCCCAGTTTTCCCTGATCTTTATATCACGGACCTCTTTTGGATGGCCTTCATACGGGTTCAGGACACCCTGGTGGGACCAGCGTTTCAGCTCATCGATGTCTCCCACGATGAACGCAGTGCCCACCGATCTGCCTTCACGTCCGTCATGGGCGAGTTCAAGCGCGAGCATCAGAACGGCATGCAAAGCTTCCGGTTCGACGATGTGGGCATAGTCCCCTACAGAGAAGGAGTTCTCCTGGCTCCCCACATCATAGATGAGCAGGGCATACGGGAACGCGGCGACAACGGTCCCGCAGTCCGCTTTGGTCAGGATCTTATACTGGAGGACAGCGTCGACGATCTGATTGGAACAGTAATCCACGAGTGCCAGCATACTGTGATCACGCAGGATCTCCGGCTGGATATCAACCACATGAACGGTCGGCGTATCAATCACGATATCATCCTCTTTCGGGAGAAATGAGATTACGGCAAGTGCGTTCACCGTTTTTGCCAGATTGTCCGCGGCTAATAGAAGATTTCTGTTCTTATCATTCATCACATACTCCTGATGAGCGCCGGGATCTCTGACGGACGTGTTGCAACCGGGATGTCGAGTCCCCGCAGACGTTCGATCTTGGACGCGGCATCTCCTTCTCCTCCTTCGACGATCGCGCCGGCATGCCCCATACGTTTCTCTTTCGGGGCGGAAACCCCGGCGATATACGAAACGATCGGCATGCCGAGATCCAGCGCACGGCGTGCGCCGTCGATCTCCAGACTGCCGCCAACTTCGCCGATCAGAACAATGGTCTTTGTCCGCCCGTCCGCATGGAACTCATCCACAACTTCGGAGAAAGTCTGACCTATGACGGCGTCTCCGCCTATTCCTATGATCCCGGACTGACCGAGACCGGCAGATGTGAGTTCGGCAATGACCTGGTATGTCAGGGTGCCGCTGCGCGAGACGACACCTACATCTCCTTTCATACAGAGATTTGCCGGAATGATACCCAGTTTGCATTCGTCTGGTACAAGCATGCCTGGACAGTTGGGGCCGATGACCCGTGATCCGCGGGAACCGGCATAGGCCACTGCCCGCATGATGTCATAAACCGGAACATGTTCCGTGATCGTGACGATAGTTGGAATGCGTGCATCGGCAGCCTCCATGATGGCGTCGCCGCATCCGCCGGCCGGAACGAAGATGACCGAAGCTCCGATCTCATGTTCCTCTGCTGCGTCCATAACCGAGTTGTAGACCGGGACGCCGAAGACCTCCTGACCGGCTTTTCCCGGCGTCATGCCGGCAACAACCCCGGTGCCGCCTACCTGTCGTGCGTAGGCGTTCATCAGATTGATATGGAATTTTCCCTGAGAACCGGTCGCTCCCTGCACAAGGATGCCCGTGTTTTTTCCTGCATAGATCATTGTACTGCCTCCACTGCCTGGCGAATCGCCGCGTCCATCGTGTCGGACATGACGTATCCGCATTCCTGAAGAAGTCTGCGGCCTTCTTCTTCATTTGTACCGGCGATCCGAACGATCACCGGCTGCGGGACGCCTGCCTCGATGATTCCTTTGGCGACCTCGTCACAGCGGGTGATCCCGCCGAGAAGATTGACCACGATCACTTTTACGCCCGGCATGGATGCAACCAGTCTGACCGCATACATGACCCGGTCCGACGCCGCTCCGCCGCCGACATCCAGGAAGTTCGCGGCTTTGCCGTGATAATGCGAGATGATATCGAGGGTCGCCATGGTAAGTCCGGCCCCATTTCCGATCACGCCGATGTCTCCATCCAGCTCGACATAAGAAAAACCGTGTTTTTCGGCCTCTGCCTCGCGGGGAGTAAGGTCCCTGTTCTCGGAGATGCCCTGACGGGTCAGAGAGTTGTCGTCCAGAATGATCTTGCCGTCTGCTGCGAGAATGCCTTTTTGCGTCATCACCAGTGGATTGATCTCTGCAAGGACGGCATCCTTGGACCGGAAAACGGCAAACAGATCACGAACGATCTTACCTATTTCTTTAGGGGCGTTACCTATCACGTTTCGGACGATAAAGTCAGGAAGCGTGACAAAGGACGGATCCACATACACGCGGCGGAGTGCCTCGGGTCGTTCTTTTGCGAGTGTCTCGATCTCGACACCCCCTTCACTGGAGAAGAGGATCAGCGGCATCTTTTTTGCACGGTCGATCGTAATACTCAGATAATATTCATGCGAGATCTCGAGCGCCTCTTCAACCAAAATTTTTTCGACGGAAAGTCCCTTGATCGTCTTGCCGAACAGATCGCGGGCGACCTCGGAGATGTTCTCCGCTGTTGCCGGAAGGATGCCGCCGGCTTTCCCTCTGCCGCCGACATCGACCTGAGCTTTGAGGACGACCTTTTCCGCGACTTTTTCCAGAGCCGGTTTTGCCTCTTCGGCGGAGTTGATCAGAACGCTTTTTGGCACCGGGATACCTGATTCCCGGAAGATCTGTTTTGCTTCATATTCACGGAATTTCATTGCTGACTCCTGACAAGTTCCTGCCCGATCGCAAGTGCCCGTTTGTTATTCTCTTCTGTGCCTTTTGGGACACTGTCCAAAACCGCGTGTTCAAGCGCATCGTAGGACACGATCCCAGTTGCTTCGAGGATCCCGCCGAGCATGATCACGTTGGCAAACACGGTTTTTCCAAGCTGGGATTTTGCTTCTGCCGTTGCAGGCACCTCATAATATCTGCATGCCGGCCGGCTCGTGACATAGCCCGGATCGAGAAGCATCACGGCATCATTTTTCACATGTGAGCCGTATTTATTGTATGCCTCCTGGGACATAATGGCATACACATCCGGATCCGTTACCTTGGGATAATGGATCGGGTCATCCGAGATGATCACTGCGGAGGCAGAGGCGCCGCCGCGTGCCTCGGGGCCGTAACTCTGGGTCTGGACAACATACTTATTCCCATACAGGGCGGCCGCTCTTCCAAGAATGACTGCCGCCGTGATGATCCCCTGCCCGCCAAGACCGGAGAACCTTATCTCGGATTTCATTTTGCCGCCTCCACGCCGAGCGGGGGATTGTTCCTGCGGACAAACTGACCCACAACGAACTTTTCAGGAGGGAGCGCGATCCCTTTGGCCGCATCGCGGTCTGCTTTGACCTTCAGGACAGCATTTTCTCTGAACATGTCGATCATCTGGGTCACCTGGCGCATCTTGTTTTTACTGCCGAACGAAGTCGGACACTGGGTCATGACCTCGATGAACGAAAGACCCGGGGTCTCGAGTCCGGTTCTTATCGCCTCGGTCAGCTCTTTTACATGGAAAGAGGTCCAGCGTGCAACATAGTTTGCTCCTGCGGCCTCTGCTAACCTGCAGAGATCGAATGCCTGCTCCTGCATACCGTACGGGGTCGTTGTGCTGATAGCGCCATACGGAGTGCAGGGACTTCCCTGACCGCCGGTCATGCCGTAGATGTTGTTGTTCATACAGATCACGGTTATATCGATATTTCTCCTGCATGCATGGATGAAGTGGTTCCCGCCGATCGCTGAACAGTCCCCGTCCCCGGTAAAGATGATCACATGCTGGCGCGGTTTTACGAGTTTCAGACCGGTCGCAAAGGCGAGGGCCCGGCCGTGGGTCGTATGCAGCGAATCGGATGAGGTGTATCCCGCAGCACGGGAAGAACAGCCGATCCCGGAGATGAACGTCGTCTCCTCCTGTTTGTAGTCCAGCTCTTCAACTGCTCTCAGCGTGCAGTTGATGACCGTTCCGTTGCCGCATCCCGCGCAGTAGATGTGGGGGAGTCTGTCCTGCCGATACCAGTCTTCCAGATTCATAAGCACACCTCGGTCACCGGTTTTTTCACGGTTTTTGCGATCTCCGCTGCTTTAAGCAGTTCGGCCGGCGTATGGAGGGCTCCTCCGAGTTTCGGCACGACCACGATCGGAATGTTGGTGTGCTGGCGTACCTCTTTTGCGATCTGCCCGAGGTTCATCTCCGGGATGATGAACGCTTTGGCGTTTTTGAATGCAAGCAGGGATTCATCGGGGAACGGCCAGACGATACGCAGATTCAGATGACCGTAAGTATCTGGAATATCGTGGAGAAGCTGGCGGACCGTACGGGTCGGAGCTCCGTACGAGATGAAGACCAGTTCTGCGTCCGGGTTGACGATGTCGACATCAGCGATCTCATTTCTGAAGTCCTCGATCTTTCGGACCTGACGGCGAACCAGTTTCTCGTGGATCTCCGCAGAATCGGTCGCAGGATATCCTTTTTCGTTATGGGTCAGTCCGGTGATATGGACATTGTGACCCATACCGAAGGTAGCAAACCCGGGGACCCCGTTCTCGTCCGGGGCGCAGGGAAGTTCTCCCTCTTTGAGCTCGCGGCGGGGTATGATCTCCACATTGCTGTGCAAAGTGATCTTTTCCCGCATATGTCCTATGGTCTCATCCGTCATCAGGAAAACCGGTGTCCTGAACCGGTCGGCAAGATTGAATGCTTTGACCGTCAGATCATACATTTCCTGAACGGAAGACGGAGAAAGTGCGATCACGCTGTAATCCCCGTGCGAGCCGTATCTGCACTGAAGCATATCGCCCTGGGCAGCCATCGTCGGCTGACCAGTGGAGGGGCCGCCGCGCTGAACATTCGCGATCACGATCGGTGTTTCAGTGAAGGCAGCATAGCCGATATTTTCCATCATCAGGGAAAAGCCGGGTCCAGACGTCGCGGTCATCGTCCGTGCGCCGGCCCAGGAACCTCCGATAATCGCGGCGATGCTTGCAATTTCATCCTCCATCTGGACGAAGGTCCCGCCGATTTTTGGCAGACGAACTGCCATCCGCTCGGCGACTTCTGTTGAGGGGGTGATAGGATAGCCGGCGAAAAATCTGCATCCGGCAGCCAAAGCTCCTTCTGCGCAGGCAACATTGCCATTCAGGAAATCAGTTTTGTCCGTCAATATTCAATCACCACTTTCTGAGGCTCGAAGGGTTTTTCATCAATCCAGGATATTGCCTGGTCCGGACATATCATCTGACACATCCCGCAGAGTTGGCGACCATAGAGCTTCTGCAGACGGCAGTTTGTACATCTCTCAGGATGGTCCAAAACCGGGATGATGTAGCCGCGTGAACCTGGTCTCTTTCCTTCCTGGAAAATTCCGTAAGGACAGACTTTCGTACACATATTGCAGCCTTTACACCGGCGTTCATTGATAACGAGCTTCATTATTAATACTATTAATATTATGAGTCTTTAACAGGCTAAAAGTTCTTCCGTTGAGTATGCCGGAGGCATCTCCTTCTGCAGACATCTGCGTGAAAAAACCTCCAGCCCCCCTCTGTATAGAGAATGATATGGGGTCCTATGGGAATCCTTATCCATTTCTAAAAGAAGAATTATTAAGAATAAGAGGGATACGCTTGCAGAAAAATGTCAGAACCTCACTACGACTTGAGCTCAAAGACAAACCCGGGCAGTTACTTGCTGCAATAGAACCAATATCCAAAAGCGGGGCAAATATCATAACAATCTCCCATCAGCGCGACACGAAGTCAGTCAATGGGGCCTTAATTGTCGACATCGTCATATCACTTCCAGAAAAACGGCTCGTGGAACTGATGGACGCTCTCCGTGCAAACGGCGTTGCCATCGTCCGGATCGGGACAGAACATCTTACCTGTACAAAAACATTCATCCTCATCGGCCACATCCTGCACACCGATCTTACGGACACGGTCAACCGGATCGATAAGGAAAATGTTGCTGAAGTGACCGAACTCGATCTGGTCATGCCCGGAATGGCCGAGCCTTCGACGGCAAAACTCACGATCAAAGCGATGAGCGAGCTGGAGATGAATCAGGCGGTCACAACGCTCAAGGACATCGCTGCCGAGAAACATCTTCTGATCATCAACCAGATAGGAGGCGGCTTATGAAAACATGGAACATCGCCCTAATCGGCCTTGGTTCGGTTGGACGCGGCGTTGCTGAGGTGCTTGGAGCCGATGCCCGTTTCCGTATCGTTGCGGCGGCCGACTCAAAGAGCGGCGCCTTCGATCCCGCCGGTCTTGATATAGAAGAGATCCTTGCAAAGAAAAAGAAGACCGGGCGGTGCGGCGACCCCGCGTGGCCTGCATCGCGTATCGCGGCGGAATCCGAATACGATATTCTGGTCGAGGTCACGCCGACGAATGCCGACACAGGCGAACCGGCGCTTTCCATCATAAAAACAGCGCTGACCCGCGGCAAACATGTTGTAACATCCAATAAAGGCCCTGTCTCTCTTGCCTCAGCCGAACTTCTTGAACTGGCGGAGAAGAACAATGCCGCATTTTTGTTTGAAGGAACCGTCGCCGGCGCCGTACCCATTCTCCGGGGGATCAAATACGGACTTGCCGGCAACAAGATCAAAGCGCTCTACGGTGTTTTGAACGGGACCTGCAATTATATCCTCACCCGAATGGAAGAGGAAGGACTTACCTATGTCCAGGCCCTCGCCGAGGCCCGCGATCTCGGATATGCCGAGGCGGATCCGACATACGACATCAACGGAACCGATGCGGCGATCAAACTCGTCATCCTGGCAAACACCATGCTTGGAATGAATGTCACCCTCGCCGATGTCAAACGTACCGGCATCTCCGATCTGACCGTCGATGCCCTCCTGATGGCTGAAGAGACCGGGCACTCGATCCGTCTGATCGCATCCCTCTATCCGGAGAAAAATCTTCTGGAGGTCTCTCCGCGCCTGATCTCCAAGACCAATCCTCTTGTGGTGACCGGGACGCTGAACGCCGTGACCGTCGAAACCGAGTATGCCGGCGCGATAACGTTCATCGGCCGGGGAGCCGGATCCGTTGAAACGGCCAGCGCAATCCTGGCCGATCTCCTGTTCATCACCGATAAATATGACCGGTAAGGAAAAACCCGGCGGCGTTCTTGAACGCCGGGGCGCATTCCTCGCAGCCATGAGACGGATGACCTTCGAAGAAGGCCACTTCACGACTGCCGATCTGGCAGCTGCCGCTAATGTTCCGCGTTCAACAGCCCAGGACTGGGTCAACCGGCTGATCAAAGAGGGCTGTATCTTCGTAAAAGAAGAACCGCACGGCAGAAACCCGGCACAATACGCCTTCAGAAGCGCCCTCCCGCAAACCACCTGCAAACGGATCTTTACGACCCTTGACGGCAGCGATGTCGAGATCTTCCATGAATGTCTCTCAAGCGGATGCGCGGGTTTTTGCGAGTTCCATCACCGGAAAGCCGGCGGCGCGGCGATCTCCGTCACGCGTGACGGTATGATCTTCCGTGAGCGTGCACGCATCGGCGAAGCGAATGAACTCAGACTGGATTCTGCCGCCGTGGGTCTTGCTTTGGTGAGAAAAGAGGGAACCGAGATCGTCCAGACCATCCGGTCGGTCCCGGGCGGGCCGGCATATTCCCTCTCCTCAATGATGGGCCATGCAAAAGGCGTGAACGGAGTACAGATCAGCGCGGCCGGCGGGGTCATCACCGGTGAAGTGCGGACATCCGCCCTGACCCCGGTCACCATCGGCGTGGATGATACCGACCGGAAAGGATGCGGGGGGGCGACATTTGCCCTTTCCCAGGCACTCATGAAGTATCTGACCGACGCAGGAAGCATCATCGGGATCCGGCATCAGGTCGCCGCCCTCTGTCAGGATATCGAGGAAAAAACTGCAGGAAACTCCTGCAGTTTCATCGAACTGGCCGTTGACCCAAACGTCCTGAACTCTCTTGCCGCCCGCGTCTGCAGATTCGTCGATGAGGAAAGCGTCTCAGATGAATGGGGGGTCGCGATCATGACGTCCATCACGGTCCCAAAGGATCTGATCCTGCTTGGAAAAAAGATCCGTCAGGAACGCGTCACAATGGAAGAGGTCATGACTGCCGCACAGAAATGCGGGGTCGCCGTCTACGGCAAAAATGGCATTATCGGCGCAGTCGGCGCAGTAAGCCTGAAATCCCAGCCGCAGGAAGTCCTTCTGGATCCGGACTGTCCGATGATCTCTGCATACTGACACCAAAAATTTCAGAAAAAAAGTGGTGAAGATTAATGCACCCATTCTCCCCGGGCATTTCCGGAGAGCTCCTGTTTCCAGATCGGGACCTTTTCTTTCAGCTTCTCGATGATATAACGCGAACCTTCATACCCCTCGCCGCGGTGGGCTGCCCCCACCAGGATCACCACGATCGTCTCGCCTAAGGCAAGACGGCCGTACCGGTGTATGATATCGACCGAGTTCAGATGAAAAAGTTCCATTGCTTCTGCCGCGATATCGGCAAGATCCTTTTCCGCGACCGGAACGAACGCCTCGATCTCGAGCGCGTCCATATCGCCGTCATCCCTGACGCAGCCGATGAAAACGACCTGCGCCCCATCCTTGTTCGTGCGGGATCCTGCGATCAGCGCGGCGACATCGATATCCTCCTTTTGCAATGCAAGGACCATGTTCATCCTCCGGAAACCGGCGGATAGATCACGATCTCGTCACCCTCTGCCGTATGAAGGGTCTTTGCATCGTCGGAATCGATCCGTTCCCGGTTATACATAAGAATAATGTGTGATCCAAACGCCCCTTTAGGGAAGAGTTCGTCCATTCCGTCTTTCTGTGTCTTTGCAAAAGCCAGAAGAGCGCCCAGAACAGACGTCCCCTCCGGGACGCTGAGAGTATTCACCTCTCCGAAAAGTTCACGAAATCTGGCAAACGAGCGTATGGTTATCTGCGGCATAATCGTAGTTAAGATGTATGGCCTGAAGCTATGAATAATTACGCGTCGGGGTTCGTTTCAAGGATCTCTGCCAGAGTGATCGTAAACACAAGGGTCTTGCCCGCCAGAGGATGATTTGCGTCAAGCGTCACCGTGTCCTCATCGATCTTTGTGATGGTCACCGGGATCTGGTTTCCGTCGCCAAGCTGGATCATCAGCTGTTCGCCCGGTTCTGCGGTGAACCCTTCGCCAAACTCTCCGCGAGGAATCTCCACGGTCATCTCATCGGTCTTTTCACCGTATGCATCTGCCGGAGAAATCGTCACCGATTTTGTTTCGCCGATCTCCATTCCGAGAACCGCGGCATCGAACCCCGGGACCACCATGCCGGAACCAACGATAAACTCGAGGGGGTCACGGCCCTCCGATGAGTCGAAGCGTGTGCCGTCGAGAAGTTCGCCGATGTAATGTACGCGAATGGTATTGCCGTTTTGTACTGACATACCGTTTTTGTGGGCTCTGACTATATAAGTAGCTGACGCACCCGGACCGAGGGGTCCGCATCGCCCGGTGAATCACGTTTTTCCCCGGGAATACTGACTGAAGAAACACAGGAGTTCAGGCGCCCTCATTAGGGAGACCAAAATCCTATATCATACCACATCACATATAATTTATCATGTTAGTTTACATAAACGGGAAATATGTTCCTGAAGATCAGGCAACTGTCTCGATCTTTGACCACGGGTTCCTTTACGGGGACGGTGTGTTCGAAGGGATCAGGGCATACAACGGCCGTGTGTTCCGTCTTAGTGAACACGTTGACCGTCTCTTCGACTCAGCCAAGGCTATCGATCTCAATCCCGGGATCACCCGCGCCGAGATGGCCGAGATCATCAAGGAAACACTGCGGAAAAATGATCTGAAGGATGCCTACATCCGACCGATCATCTCCCGCGGAAAAGGAACGATGGGTCTCGATCCCCGACACTGTGAAAATCCCACGATCATCTGCGCCGCTTCAGCCTGGGGTGCGATGTACGGCGATCTGTATGAGACCGGCCTGACCGCCGTCACCGTCTGTGTGAGAAGAAACCCTCCGGACACCCTTCCGCCCAACATCAAGTCCCTCAACTACCTCAACAATATCCTCGGCAAAATCGAGGCAAACTATAAAGGGGGCGACGAGGCGATCTTCCTCGACCGAACAGGCAAACTGGCAGAAGGCTCAGGCGACAACATCTACCTCATCAAAAACGGCGTTCTCTCCACCCCTCCGACCATCAACAACCTCAAAGGCATCACCCGCAGCGTTCTTCTCGACATCTGCGCGAAACTTGCGATCCCCTTTGAGATCTGCGAACTTGGACTCTTCGATCTCTACACCGCAGACGAGGTCCTGGTCACGGGAACGGCAGCGGAAATCTGTGCGATCACCAAAATAGACGGCAGAATGATCGGAAACGGCGTTCCAGGCCCAGTCTACAAAAAACTTCTTGCCGCATTCCAGACGGAGACGCAGAACTCCGGCGATGCATACTGACCCCGAAATCACACAGGGTCAAACAAAAATCTTTTTATAATTCAGCGTTGACTATTATAGGCAGTTTGAGCTGATATAGTGTAGAGGCCAATCATGCCGGCCTTTCACGCCGGCGACTCGGGTTCGAATCCCGATATCAGCATTTCCGGCGGCATCTATGTGCTGCCCATCCAGATCATGACCCTTTTACATACGAAATTTTCTGCAGTTTCATTATGACATTTCACCCGACCAACAACCCTGTCTTCTGGAAAACGACCGCCGAGTCGCTGTTTTCAGAGGAACGCTATGAGAAAGCAGCCGAAGCATACCTTCGGTTGACGGAACTTCTGCCAAACGATGCCGAAGCATGGAAAGGAAGGGGAGCCGCGCTCTTTGCCCTGGAAAAATACGGTGACGCAGTCAGCGCTTTCGAGCGTGCACTGATCCTTTCCCCGGACGACAGAACCTCGCTGGAAAACCTGGCCGCATGTTTTGAAAAACTCGGCGCCTCTGAGAAGAGGGCGGCCTGTCTTCTCCGGCTCAGCGATCTCTGAGTCCCGGCAGGAAGATATCCTTATCCGCTAAGACGCCAAGAAAATTATATGCCCGATTTTCAGTGCCCAAAGTGCGGCGCATCACTTCAGGTCAAACCCGGAACGCAGATGGCGACCTGTTCGTTCTGCGGGACCGTCACCTATATCGACAGGCGCTCTGCGCTGTTTTTTTATCTGCTCCCCTTCTCCATCGACGAGAATGCGGCAAAAGGTATCTTTAAACGCTGGACAGCCGGTCCGGCACAGGCAAAAGATCTCGAATCATCTGCAAATATCACAAAGTTTGCAAAGGAGTTCTTCCCGGTATTCAGATTCCGCCGGACGGTGAACGGCAAAGAGGCCGTGTTTGTAAAACCGGCAAAGGGAACACTTCTTCCGGGAATGCAGGATCTGACCATCCCTCCCGGAAATATCGTCATATATGATGCGAATGCATCGACGAAAGGAGCCGACGTGATCCAGCCGGACATCGCGATCGATTCATATCTCCCCGAACTCACCGGCACGCCTATCGACCAGGCACTCGTCTACTTCCCGATCTATGAGATCGCCTACACGTATAAGGGCGCCGCTTATCAGGCGGTCGTCGACGGATCATCCGGCGCGGTCTATACGACCTCATCGCCGACCCGGAGTTCGGGCGCCTACATCGCAGTCATGGGACTTGCATTCACGCTCGGGCTGCTTGGCGGCATTCTTGGAATTATGGTCAGCCCGATATTTTTCGTTCTGGTGATCGCCGGATTTTTCGCAGGAAAACTTCTTGCGGCCCGGGTGGTCGAAAGACAAAAACCTGCTGACGCGGAGGTGAAAGCAGAATGACTGAAGCGCAAAAGATCCTTGTCTCGATGACCTGCCCCTCGTGCGGAGGTCAGGTGCAGTGTGAAGAGGGAGAGGATCTGGTCCTGTGCAAGTTCTGCGAGTCCGTGTTCGCACTGACGACCGACGAGGGCGCAAACAAAGTCATGTACAAAATGACGGTCGATAAAGACAAGGCCCTTGCAAAAGTCAGAGACTGGTGGAAGACCGGTCCGAAAGCACAGGATCTTGTCCAAACCGCACAAGTTACCGAGGCATACCCCATGTATCTTCCGTTCTGGCGGCTGATCGCCCGGGGAAAAGCATGCGTCTGCGGTATCGAGGAGGAGAGACGGGGCAAAGACAACCAGAAGGTCGAGATCCCCCGCGAAGCACTGATCAACCGGGAGTACATCTACTCGGAAATCGCCTGTGAAACGGGAGACCTCGGGATCCAAAGCATCGTGATCCCGGAACGCGCACAGGCAATTTCCTATGATGATCAGGAGATCGTCACCTTCGGCGTCACCTCTTCGCGTGACAACGCATACGAGGCCGGAGGACGGGCCATCCGGCAGACCGCAGTCGAAGACGGGGGAGCGAGGATGGACAAGATCTACTTCTCGAAGTCGTTCTTCTTCCCGAAAGCATTCACGCTGGTCTATTATCCCTTCTGGATCGTCAGATACTCCTATGAGGGCCGGACCTACTTTGCGACCGTGGACGGAATCACCGCACGGGTCGTCTCGGGCAGGGCGCCGGGAAATGCAGGCAGCCAAAGTACCGCTGCCGGTATCGGAGGCGCTCTTTCCGGCGGACTTGCAGGGTTCGGTATTGGTCTTGCGATCGTGACCGAAGGGACAGATGTAGGTATCGGCGTTCTCGTTGTCGGGATCGTGGCCGCCGTCGCTCTTCTCGGCTACTTCTATAACCGGTTCAGATACGGTGATGAGATCCTTGAGGGAGCAGTGAACGGAAAAGGATTGAAGTCAGGCAGGACCCAGAAAAAAGTACAGCCGATCTACAATGAAACATATGACTACTTCAAATAAAGGTGATCTGAGATGCTGTTAAAAGAACTAAAATGCCCGGGGTGCGGTGCGCCGCTCAAATCCAAGGAACGCGACATGATGCTTGCCTGCAGTCACTGCGGAAGGATCAGTCTGTTTGCAGACGGAACCGTAGGAGATGTCTCCTACTCAATCGCCGCCCCGGCCGAAAACCGGTCGGAGGAACTTATCTATGTTCCCTTCTGGATCGTGAATGCTGATCTGAATGTCAAAAAAGAGAGCATCTCCGGCGGCAGGATCTCCCGGTTTATCACCGACAGGAAACAGATGAGGGGCACCCGGGACTTCTATGTCTGCGCCGCCGCACTTCCCGAAGATTCCTGCAGGAAATGGAACATGGACCTCACGCTCGATCAGCCGGAACTCACGTTCGTTTCCGGGTTCAAAGGAGCAAAGCGTGCGGTAATGACGATGGAGAAGGGGATCGCCGGAGAGAATGCGGAGTTCCTGTTCCTTCGGTATGAAACGGAGATCCCCGGGACCCTGCAGACACTTGAGTATGACTTTAAAATAAACAGCACCAAAGTGCTTTATCTGCCTGCATACAAAATCAATGATACATATATATTAGGTATCTCTCATGAGTGATGTTGAAGATAAACGCATGCACCTGATATGGGCGTCAGTCATCCTGATGCTTGGTGTTTCCATTCTGGTGACATATCTTGTACCGGCGGTCGGATTCTGGGAAGGTACAGGCATCTTTCTGACGGGGGTCGGCGTGATCTCGCTTTGTCTTGCCATGTTCATGGGCAAACGGGTCTCACCGGTTTTTCCCCTGTTCCTGATCCTCGCAGGAGTGATCCTCCTCGTCCAGGGACTGCTGACAACAGTTTTCCCGGTTCTTACTGCCCCGATCCTGATCGGCGCAGCACTGGTGATCGTGGCGGCAGGAGCCATACTTTTCCTGATATTGAAAAAATAAGTGGATTATGACAGTAGATTTACGAGACAAAGTTGAGGAAGACCGGGGTCTTATCAAAAAGATCCAGCTGTGTATCCCGGGATTTCGCGGATACCGGCAAAAGGAGGATATCCGGATCGCCGACTCGATGCTTCGTCAGCAGATCGCTGATGAACTGAAAAACACTGTTCTTCTGCCTCTGGAGATGACCCGCGAGTCAGCATCCAGAGCGCTCGAACTCGATCTCATGAACGATCTGGCAGCCGTGATCTCCCAGGCAAAAACCGCCGAGGCAAAGATCCGTCACGCAGAACAGGGATACACCGGCATCTCGCCGGCAGCCCGGATCAAAAAGACCGAGCTGAATGCGCTCTACGAGTATGATCTCGCGCTGATCGACGGGATACGCGGGCTTGGCGACCTGGCAAAGGCCGCATCCGGCAGTGCCGGGACCGGGAATTTTGTGAAAACTGCCTCCCTTCTTCGCGAGATCCGGGAAGGATTTGGTGAATTTACCGTGATATTTGACAGACGCTGCGTAGATATGGCAGGAATAGGTGCATTCTGATGGCATTCTTCTCTAAAACAAACAAGAATATCGGTTCGGGTTCTGACATCGAAGGTGCAGATTCCCGAAAAGGTTTCTACTGGGTCGAGGATCAGAAAGGTGAGAACGTCATGTGGCGGCTCCCAAGAAACGTTATGTGGAACGATAACGTGCTCGTCCGTGAAGACGAATACGGTATTTTTTTCCGTGACGGAAAAGCCCTCGCAGTTTTCGACCGGCCCGACCGGTACGCCCTGACGACGCAGAATATTCCTGTCCTGAAAAACATTCTCGGGACCGTGGTCGGCAATGTCCAGATCGGTGAGTTCTACTGGGCCCAGAAGCGTGAGTTCCGGGATAAGTTCGGAACACCCCAGCCGCTCGCATTCCGCGATGTGGACTTTGGCGTTGTCCAGCTCAGGATCTTCGGCCAGTTTTCCTATAAGGTCGTCGATCCGCTTCTTTTGATCACCCAGTTCGTCGGAACAAAAGGGATCACGACCTCGGCAGAGATCGTTGACTGGCTCAAGTCCCAGATCGTCACTATTCTGAATGATACCCTCGGCGAACTGAAGGCCAAAAAACAGATGGGCGTTTTGGATATGCCTGCTTATCTGCAGGAGATCGAACAGCTCTGCCTTGGCAAACTGACGACCGAGACTGAGGTCTATGGTCTCAAGATCATGAAGTTCGCCGGCCTGAACATCAACATGCCCGAAGAGGTCCAGGAAGCGATCAACAAGCGCGGGGCGATGTCGGCACTCGGGGTGAATTACATCCAGTATCAGTCCGGAAAAGCCATTGAGGGCATCGGACAGGGCGCTGCAAAAGGAGGCGAAGGATCAGGATTTGCCATGATGGGCGCCGGTATGGGTGCCGGAATGAGTATGGGAAATATGATGGGACAGGGGATGGCAGGCGCCGGAAGTCAGCCGGCTCCTTTCGGCGGCCAGCCGGGCGCAGGCCAGACAGCAGAGCCAAATCCGGCAGAGAATATGGAGACATGCAGCAGCTGCGGGGCAAAAGTTCCTGCAGGCACGAAGTTCTGCCCGGAGTGCGGACAGAAGATGGTCCCTGCAGGCAAATCGGCCTGCACAAACTGCGGCGCAGCCCTCATGCCCGGGGCGAAGTTCTGTCCGGAGTGCGGCACGAAAGTTGAGACCTTGCGAAAATGTCCGCAGTGCAATGCCGCGGTTCCTTCGGGAACAAAATTCTGTCCGGAATGCGGACAGAAACTCTGATTTTTTTTATTGATAAAATTTTGATATTTTTTTTATCTGACCGGAAAAAACAGCCGTCAGCTTATGAGCGCCGGCTCTATTCGTCCCTCTCGAAAAGAGCATCCAGTACTTTTTTTCCAAGGATCCCCTCGATCTCGCTGAGCTCTTCATCCGATACACCGGTAAAGAGGCGGCGCGATCCCGCAGGCGTTGTAAAGATGCCTACCCGTTCGGTACGGGTCAGATACCCGTTCGCTTCAAGTCCGGCAAAATAGGGGAGAACATAATAATGCGGCACATCCAGTTCGGCAGATATCTTGCGGGTCGTCGGGAACTTCACTTCAAGCCCGTCGGAGCTGACGGTGAAGGAGATCTTTCCTTCAGCGATCAGGAGTTTTCTGCCGCACGCAAAAATCGCATCTTCTGAAAGAGGTTGTGCCATCTGAATAGTATATTGACACGCTGTCCTCTTGATGGTTATGATGTATCGGGTATCACATGGACCACATCAGACCGCCAGCCGATCCAGACACGTTCCCCGGGAGCATACACATCCCCGGTCTGTCTGAACGGCACGATGACCGTGAAAAGACAGCCGGCATTCACACTGACCTCCAGAAAAGCCCCTGACCTGGCCGATGAGATGACGACGCCTGACACGGATCTCCGGTCTCCCGTGATCCCTGTTTTCGAAAGAGCGATGTCTTCGGCGCGCAGCATGATCTGCACGTTCTGCACGTTCCCCGCCAATGATACGGGGACCTGACAGAAGCTGACCTGAGAAGATACGACCTCCCCGTCTCTGACATGACCGGTGAAGATGTTTTGAATCCCGACGAACTTTGCCACCTTCCCGCTGATTGGATGATAAAACACTTCATCAGCCGATCCGATCTGGACGAATGTCCCGTCCATCATCACGGCGATCCGGTCGGCGAGCCGCTGACCCTGAGCCTGATCATGGGTGTTGATGATGATTGTCGTCTTGTTTTCCCGGTTTTCCCGGATGATCATCTCTTCCAGGATCCGGGTCGAGACCGGATCCAGATTTGCCGTTGGTTCATCCAGAAACAGGATCTCCGGCCGGGTCACCAGGACGCGGGCAAATGAGATACGCTGACCTTCGCCGCCTGAAAGGGTACGTGCCCCGCGTTCTGCAAACCGGCTCAGACCCATATGTTCCAGGATCGCGGCGACCCTCTCTCCCCTCTCTATTTTAGGCAGATGCCGGTATGAAAGACCCAGTTCGACATTTTCAGCGACGGTCCGGTCAAACAGCACCGTCTTTTGAAACAGCATCCCCATCCTTCCCCGTATCCTGTGCACCGAGTGTTTGGTTACGGGTTCACCGAAGATGCACATCTCCCCCTGTGAAGGCGGTTCGATCGTATCCATCATCCGCATCAGCGTACTTTTTCCGGCGCCGGATGGTCCGATGATCGCCAGTATCTCGCCTTTTTTCACCGAGAGGTCCAGGGGGCGGACGACCTCTTTTTTGCTGTAGCTTTTTGCAAGACCGCGGACGGTAAGGATATCTTCACTCATCCTTCACCCTCCCGTTATAATGCTGAAGTACATTGACACCGAGGTTTACGATCAGGGCGATCGTCAGCAGGATAATTCCCAACGCTATCGACATGGCAAAGTCCCCCATAGAGGTATTGAGCGTGATGGCGGTCGTCAGGGTCCGGGTAAAGTGCCGGATGTTTCCTCCAACCATCATCACGGCCCCGACTTCGGCGATCGCCCGGCCAAATGCCAGCACGACTGCAGAAAGGATGGCAAACTTCGCTTCCCGCACCAGGGTCAGCAGGGCGCGGTAGGCGCGTGCATTCAGGGCCAGGGTGGTGTATTTCATCTCTTTATCCAGACCCGTAAGGCCGGCAACCGTGAATCCGATGATCAGCGGGGAGACTAAAATGACCTGGGCAATGATCATCGCATTGGTCGTATAGAGGAGATTTAAGGAGCCGAGGGGTCCTGAATAGGAGACAAGAAGATAGACCAGCAGTCCGACGATCACGGTCGGCAGAGCATATAAGGTCTGGACGATATTGATCACGGCACGTTTGCCGCGGAAATCATAATAATAAATAAGAGCGCCAAGAGGGATGGCGACCAGCGCCGCGACCAGGGTTGCCGCAACGGAAACATACAGACTTCTGCCGGCAATTTCCAGGATCTCCGGGTTCAAAGTAACGATAAGTGTTACGGCTTCGATAAATCCGTCGCTGATCTCTCCCATGTGTGATTATCCTATGCGGTATAGATTAAAAAAAAAGATTGGGTTGTGTTCTTAAGCGGACGGTGCAACTACGGGAGTTTTACAGTCGATGTTGAACGGCGGAAGAGTGCTGTCCTTTAATGTGCTCATCGGCGTGAAGAGAGCTTTACCATAGGTCTCGACACCAAAGGCGCCGATGAAGTTCTGTCCGTCTGCGGAGATCAGCCAGTTGGTGAAGGCAGTTGCGTCAACCAGATTGGTGTTCGGGAACTTTTCCGGGCTGATGGTCATGACGGTGTATCTGTTCAGAAGGGTTGTGCCTTCATCGATGATGATCTCGAGCGGAAGGTTGTTGTTCTTCTTGTAGGCAAGATAGGTTGCTTCGTCAGTAAGGATGTATGCGCCAAGCTGACCTGCAGTGGTCAGGGAGTCGCCCATACCGGCACCGGTCTCTTTGTACCAGGGTCCGGATCCGGTGATCTGGGCGGTGTAGTTGAATCCTGCGGATTTCCAGATGGCCTTTTCTGCAGAGTGGGTACCTGAGTTGTCGCCGCGGGAAATAAAGACGATGCCGGATGTGCCTGCTTCGCCGAGTTCTTTGAGTTTGGCAACTCCTTCTTCAGGAGTCATGCCGGCGATACCTGCGGGATCGGCTGCGGGTCCGACGATGACGAAGTAGTTGTAGGCAATGCCCCGGTGATTGACACCATATCCTTCATCGATAAATGCTGCTTCCTGAGCCGGAGAGTGGACGAGAAGTACATCTACATCACCATTTTTGGCGGAGGCTATAGCTTTTCCAGTACCCTGGGATGTGATCAGAAGATCAACATTGAACTTTTTCAGATAATAATCCTGGACGGCGTCCAGAAGTCCCGTATCATAAAGCGAAGTGGTGGTCGCTATTTTGAGCTGCGTGGGCTCCTGCTGATCGGCGGTCACACATCCTGCTGCAAAGATCACTGCAAAGAGAATGAGGAATACGCCCATTACGGACACTAATTTTTTCATACATTGTAATTTATATCAGGCAGCCAATAAATAAGGTTGTGAAAACACTGCATCAATGTTAACCGGATTTATGAATAATTTTTTGAAAATATTTCTAAATTTTAGAATAAATTTGGCATTGTTAGAGATCATTAATGATTGTTGATTCTGATAACCAGTTGTTATATCAGCGTGGTTCAAAGCCTCGCGGTCTCAACCGCCGGATTTCTCCCCGATCCATCAGCAGCGCATACTTTTGTTTTCAGAAGAGTGAGTCGTAAAATAGCGTTTTTGCCGCAGGATCAGTACACGTAGATGATCCCGGTGGGATTGAGATAGAGATTGATATCTTCTTTAACTATGGTCCCTGCAAGCTTTTCCGGGACCGCGAGCATGATCCGATTGATCAGTGCACTGGTATCATACTGGACTTTGATATTGAGCTGACGGGCTGATTTATATATTGTGTAGGCTTCCCGTGTCAGTTCGCTGCCTGCAGAAAGGGTGCATACCAGCGTGGAGTTCTGAGAGTACACATATGCCAGGGCCTCTTTGGCCAGGCGGATGTTTTCATTTGCAGATTTTTGGATCAGACTGATATTTGATCTGGTTGTCTGCAGAAGATCGGCGATCTCCTGCTGGGTCAAACCATCCTTACGGTATTGAATCACCATCTTTTGACGATCAGTAAGGAGAGGTTTGGGCACAAAGATAATTTATTACCTGAATACTATAATAACCCTTTTATCCTGCATGATAAAATAAAATCAGCTGATTGGCATGCGGCGCACCCTGAATTTGCCAAACCCACCGATAATAATCACAAAAATATTTGAAACCGCGGCAAATTCCCTGAATTTCGATAAATCCCAATATTCTTTGTCCGCTTTGAAATCTGGAATTCGCCATTATATTGCGCGTATTGACAAAACCGGCCCAATTTGACCGTATATTGATAATCAAACATTTGTGTTTATAATTTATTTTTGTAAATATATTTTAGATTTTGAAAGGGTGTTTTGTTAGCAGGTAAACTAACAATAGTTAATGTTAACTTATAATACCAGTTCGGCATGAAGGTTAATATGCGCAGTTTCAAACCTATATTCATATGAGGTTTTACAAATGACTGATTTGAAGTATGTAACGACAACCTGTCCGTACTGCGGAACCGGCTGCTCATTCAACCTCGTTGTCCGTGACGGAAAAACCGTAGGAGTAACTCCCTTCACCCGTTCACCAGTCAACGAAGGTAAACTGTGTCCAAAAGGCATGTATGCGCATGAGTTCGTCAACAGCCCCGACAGACTTACCACCCCTCTGATCAAGAAGGACGGAAAGTTCGTTCAGGCAAGCTGGGATGAAGCAACCGACTACATCGCACAGAAGATGAAGACATTCAAACCCTCCGAGATTGCCTGTCTTTCATCCGCCAGAACCTCTAATGAGGATAACTACGCTTTGATGAAGCTTGCCCGTGGTGTGTTCAAGACGACTCATATCGACCACTGTGCACGTCTGTGCCACTCCTCCACCGTTGCCGGTCTCGCAACCTCTTTTGGCTCCGGTGCAATGACAAACAGCATTCTCGATATCGAGAAGTCAAAATGTCTCTTTATTCTTGGTTCCAACACCTTTGAACAGCACCCGCTGATCGGACGCCGTGTCACCATGGCCAAGAAGAACGGCGCCAAGATCATCTACGCCGACCCGCGTTTCACGCCGACCGGAAAGCAGGCAGATCTGTACATGCAGTTCCGCAGCGGATCCGATGTGGCAATCCTCAACGGTCTGATGCAGCTTATCATCAAGAACGGCTGGGAAAACAAGGACTTCATCGCAAACCGTACAAAAGAGTACGAAGCAATGAAAGCAGTCGTCATGAAGGACACCTACTCGCCTGAAAATGTCGAGAAGATCTCCGGCATCCCCGCAGCTCAGCTCAAGCAGGCAGCAGAGTGGATCGGAACCTCCGGCGCCACTGCTATCCTCTATTCCATGGGTATCACCCAGCACACAGTCGGTGTCGACAACGTTCACTCTGTCGCCAACATCCAGATGCTCTGCGGCAACCTCGGCCGCCCAGGAACCGGTGTCAACGCACTTCGCGGACAGAACAATGTGCAGGGAGCCTGCGATATGGGAGCACTCCCCGTCAGCTTCACTGCATACCAGAAGGTCACTGACCCGGCAGCACACAAAAAGTTCGAAGATGCATGGGGCTTCCCGGATGGTATCTGCGAACCGAAGAACGGTTACGAAGTTACTGTCATGATGGATGTCTTAACCGACAAGCCCGGAGAGCTCAAAGCACTCTACATCATGGGTGAGAACCCGATGCTTTCCGACCCGGACTTAACCCACGTCAAACACGCCCTTGAGGCAGTTGAGTTCATGGTTGTCCAGGATATCTTCCTCACTGAGACCGCAGAGCTTGCAGACGTCGTTCTTCCGGCAACCTGCTATGCAGAACGTGACGGAACCCAGACCTCGACCGAACGCCGTGTCCAGAAATGGAGAAAGGCACAGGACCCGCCAGGAGAAGCAAAACTCGACTGGGAAATCATCGCAATGGTCGCAGCAAAGATGGGCTACGCAGCACAGTTCCCGTGGAAGACCTCCGAAGATGTCTTCAACGAAATGAGAATGCTCACCCCGTCCTACCGCGGAATGACCTACGAGAGACTCGACAAACCCGAAGCACTCCACTGGCCATGCCCCGAAGAGACCCACCCGGGAACCCCGATCCTTCACGGAGCTAAGTTCTCCCACCCGGACGGACTTGGAATCTTCTTCCCATGCGAATGGAAAGCACCTGCTGAAGTTCCGGATGCAGAGTATCCGTTCATCCTTACCACCGGCCGCTGCCTGTGGCACTGGCACACCGGTACCATGACCCGCAGATCCGGCAGTCTTGACCACGAAGTCCCGACCGGATGGATCGAGATCAACACCGAAGATGCAGCCGACCTCGGTATTGCCGACGGCGAAATGATCAAAGCAATGACCCGCCGCGGCGAAGTCGTTGTTGGTGCAAGAGTTACCCCTGACATCATGAAAGGCGTCATGTTCATGCCCTTCCACTTCGTTGAGTGCGCAGCAAACATGCTGACCAACAATGCACTCGACCCGGTCTGTAAGATCCCGGAGTTCAAGGCATGTGCTGTAAAAGTTGAAAAGATCCAGGAGGCCTAAAAATGTCAGCAAAAGGCGATATGTTCTACGCATGGACCAACGTATCCGATATCAAAGGCGAATGCGGCGGAGCAGTAACCTCAATCCTCAAGTACCTGCTTGAGAGCAAAACCGTCGATGCAGTACTCACTGTTCAGAAAGGCGCCGATGTCTTCGATGCCGAACCTGTTGTGATCACCGATCCGGCTGACCTCGTAAAGTCTGCCGGTTCCCTCCACTGCGGAACCCTGCTGCTGCCCAAGCTCATCAAGAAGTACCTCAACGGTGCAAAAGACATGAAACTTGCCGTCACCTGCAAAGGCTGCGACGCAAAGGCAATGTACGAGCTTGCAAAACGCCAGCAGATCAACCTTGACAACATCGTCATGATCGGTCTGAACTGCGGAGGATCCGTCTCACCGGTTCTCGCCCGCAAGATGATCACCGAGAAATACGGCATTGACCCCAACGACGTCGTCAAAGAAGAGATCGACAAGGGACAGTTCATCGTCATGACCAAAGACGGTCAGCACAAAGGCATCAAGATCGATGAGCTCGAAGAGGAAGGTCTTGGCCGGAGAAAGAACTGTCAGCGCTGCGAAACCAAGATCCCCCGCCAGACCGATATCGTCTGCGGTAACTGGGGTGTTATCGGCGAGAAAGCCGGCAAGGCAACCTTCGTTGAGATCTGCTCCGACAAAGGCGCAATGATCTTTGACGGCGCTGTCAAAGCAGGCGTCCTTGCAACCTCCGCACCTGAAGAGAAAGGCCTCGAGATCCGTGACAAGATCGAAAACGTCATGATCAAGATGGGCAAGAAGAACCAGGAAACGCAGTTTGCCGAGATCGGTGAAGGCACCGACCGTCTGAAATACATCATGGCAGAGACCGGCCGCTGCATTAAATGCTACGGCTGTATTGAAAACTGTCCGATCTGCTACTGTGTTGAGTGTTCCACCAAGAAGCCCCACCTTGTCAGACCAGGGCAGGTCCCGCCGGACTTCATGTTCCAGATGATCAGATTCGCCCACATCGCCGACTCCTGTGTCAACTGTGGTCAGTGTACAGACATCTGCCCGCAGAACATCCCGAACTCACTCTTCATGCACGCCCAGCAGGTCGAGCTTGAAAAGATGTTCGGTCACAAACCGGGTATGGACATGGAACTCCCGGTCCTTGCATTCGCCGAAGAAATCGACGAGCGCGCCCGCCTGAATGCAACCGGCTCGGACATGATCTACGAGAACGTGTTTGGCGAAGAGAAATAATCTTCATCAGCAGTTACAGGAAAAAACCATTTACAGGGCCGGCCGGAGAAGCACTCTCTCACTTCTCCAAAAGCCGGCTCTGCTTTATTTTTTGGATTTGTACACGCGGATCTATTTTCAGCAGATGTTTCGTCGGCAGTGAAACGTATCTTTCACCAGGCGCTGGAAAAAAAGAAAAAAAAGTTCAGGACCGGCGGATCATTACCGACGCGGCATGGGCGGCAAGTCCTTCAGCTCCGGCCAGAAGTTCTATGATGTCCCCGATCGAATCCAGCCCGTCCCTTGTCACCATCTGGACCTGCGAACGCTTCATAAAGTGATGGACGTCCAGCGCCGAGTAACTCTTTGCATAGCCGGCAGTAGGGAGAACATGGTTCGTTCCGGACGCATAATCCCCGCAGGCCACCGGCGTGTAGGGGCCGATGAAGATCGAGCCGGCATGGCGGATCTTTCCAAGCGTCGCCAGCGGATCGACGGTCTGGATCGAAAGATGCTCCGGAGCGATCTCATTCATCAGATCGATCGCAAGATCCTGATCCCCGGCGATCACATAGCCTGAGTGGGCCAGAGCTTTTTCCATAATCTCCCGGCGCGGGGCGGACGCGATCTGCTTTTCGATCTCGGTCCCGACGTCATGAGCGATCCGTTCCGACGAGGTCACCAGAACGCAGGCGGCATTCGGATCATGCTCTGCCTGGGCAAGGATATCGGCTGCGATGAACGCGGGATTTGCCGACTCGTCCGCAAGAACGCCGATCTCGCTTGGACCTGCCGGAAAGTCGATCTCCGCATATTCGCGAAGCAGCATCTTTGCCTGGGTAACAAACACGTTCCCCGGGCCGACGATCTTCTGGACCGGCCGGATCGTCTCCGTTCCAAGAGCCAGCGCTGCAATTGCCTGGGCTCCGCCTATCGAGTAGGCTTCCGTCACGCCGGCAATGTCGAGAGCGACAAGGGTCAGCGGATGTACCGGCGGCGGCGTACAAAGAACGATCTCAGGAACGCCGGCAACGCGGGCCGCAACGGTTGTCATAAGGACCGTGGAAGGATACGCCGCCCGTCCGCCGGGAATATAGGCGCCGACACGGTCCAGCGGCGTCGTCTTCACTCCAAGCGTGATCCCCGGTTCCGTCTCCTCAAGCCAGAGCGATTTATCCATCTGAAGTTCATGGAACCGGCTAATGCGTGCCTCGGCCTCGATCAGCGCCTGGACAAGGGCCGGATCGACCTCATCATATGCCGCATCGATCGCTTCCTGCGAGATTTGAAGCGAGGAAAGCTTCTGCTTATCGAACTTTTCCGTCAGCGCAAAAAGAGCCGCATCGCCATTTTTCCGCACATCCCCGATTATTGCTTCGACCGATTCCTTTACGTCGGCCAATGAGCCGCGGCGCATCGAAACCCACGACTCAACATTAAGCGGCTGCCATAACATGATAAACAGTATGGGTCGTGGAAAGATTTAGAGTATGGGGATTACTTTCTTTCGTCTGCTTCCCATTCGCCCAGCTTTTTTTCAAGGATAACGGATGCGGACTCCACCATCTTGGGACAGATCGTTTTAAACAGGCCCTTCTCTTTGATTATCGCGAGTTCATGCTCCTTCAGGATATCGTATCCAAGAAGGTCCCGGCAGAGGATCGAGCCGTTTTCCGCTTTGAACGCATCGAGAAATTCCACGGTTTTTTCATTCGTATCCGCTTTTGCTTCAACATCTTCTGCAGTGGAGGCGCCGTATTTCAGACCGATCACCATCAGCGCACCCGTAACTGCGCCGCAAACTTCGCCGTACCGCATGCCTGAACCGAAACTTCCGGCGATTTTCTTTGCGGTCTTTTCATCGACACCGAGGTCGTTCGAGAATGAGGAAAACACCGACTGTGCACAGTTTAACCCCTGGGAAAACGCAGCTACTGCTTTTTTTGCATTATCCATAAGTAAATCCCTTAAAGATATTCCATTAATTGGAAAAAAATCATTCGGCGAGCAGTTCGACTTCCATCGAAAGACGCCAGATCTTTCGTTTCGAACGGGCAGGCAGATCCGCGATCTGCATCATCCGCTCATAGATCGTCACCTCGCGCGATCCGGACACCAGATTATCCGCATGTGCTACGATCTTCTCTTCGAGCGTCTCCGGCACCGCAGAAACCGGCGGCAGACCAAGAAGAACGGATTCGTCTTCGGTCAGACCGGCGCCCGTATGCCTTCCGACGATTTTGGCGATATCCTCGGAAAGTTCCAGACGGCGGCAGATCTTCGCCCCTTTCGCGGCATGTTTGATTGAATGCGTCTTCGATCTCCCGATGTCATGCAGCATCGCCCCGGCATGTACCAGATCGGAATCGACCAACTCGCCGCTATAGCGTGCGGCGACCGCGGCAACTTTTTCGCAGTGGGAAACGACTCCGGCATCACAGCCGGCCAAAAAAAGAGTATGGGAATATTCAGGCATTGTCAAGCGCGGTCTGCATCTTGGCCAGACGTTTTTTCAGCGCAGCAACGATCAGCTCGTCGTCAAAATGCACAAGCATCGTCCCGCAATGGGGGCAGGAGAAGTTGGTCGTCATGGCGTTATTAAAGGTCGTTGTGATCCCGCAGTTCTTGCACTGATAAAAGTCGTTTGCCTCATCATATCTCAGACGCCCGGCAAGTTTTCCTGCCGCGACCTCCATCTCGTTACGCAGGACCATGTTCATATGATCCATACGCATAAGCCAGAGATAGGTCAGCCAGCCGGTCTCATTGTTTTTGATCCGGCGGTATTCGGCAAGCCGGTGCTCGTATAAATTATAGAGAGTGTGACGAACCGAGTTCAGATTGATCCCGGTAAGTTCGGCGATCTCCTCATCGCTGCGTTCTGCACCGGTGAGCTCCTCATCGGAACGCCGGGACTCGGCCAGGAACCGCGCTTTGTCGGATGCCTTGAGATCCTCACTGCTCAGTTTTGCCTCGATCCACCTGCGCGCGTATTCCACGTCTGACCAGCGGCGAAGGAGTTCCAGGCCCTCTTCTCCCACTAATTTCAGCAGATATTGATAGATTGCCGGATTCCCGAGTTGCTCTTCTGTGATGACCGTCATTCCTTAATAAGTTGGAGTGCATCCCTAATATGTTTATCCAGCGAGGCGAACGCCTCTTCGCGGGTCTTGCCAAAACCGGTCACGGAAAACATCACCTCTCCCTCTTCAAAGGAGGTGCCCGGATACGGAATGTCGGTGATGTCTGCAGATATCGCGGAAAGATCGGCATTGATCGTTATATCGCAGGGGGCGGCGAGGATCCGCCTGACCGCAAAACAGACCGGATCCGGGCGTTTTTTCGGCAGGATGCCCCGGCATGCATCGGCGTGCAGGGAAAAAAGGTTGATCCCAAGCGCCTTTTCCACCGTCTCGACCGTTCCCTGAAACCGGGGATTTATTTCGATGGCGTAAGCCTCCTTATCGGTCAGAACAAAATCCACCCCGACCGAACCGACACATCCGCTTGCAGCCACGATCTTTTCCGCAAGCTCCATCATCCGTCCGGCAAGAGGATGTCTGCACGGAGTGAGAGAACCGGAGAAGGCATAGGCGCAGGTGTCCCCGCCGCGAAGGATCTGTTCGTTTGCGCAAAGAGCCAGCGCCGAGGTCCCGGTCCCGAGACAGGAAACGCTTGCCGGCTGTCCGGCGATCGGTTCCTGCGCCATGCAGGGAACATGCTCCACGAACTCTTCCCAGATCCCGCGTTCCGCATCCGAACGGACACAGGCGTTTCGCCAGCCTCCGGCGCCGGAAAGGGTCTTCATCATCGCCGGGTACTCGCCCTTTTCCAGCCTGCGGGGAACGGGTACGCCGATCTCCTCAAAAAAGTCCTGGGTCTTTCCCTTGTCCATGAATCGTTTCGCGACATCTGCCACAGTTCCAAGACGGCGCGGCATCTCCAGAAGTTCCGCGCCGGATGTGGTCACGACATGATCGATGTCATACCTCTCCAGCATCCCGTCAACGGCAAACGGCAGTTCGTCCAGCTCATCGAAAGCGAGATGATCCTTCGTACACGAGATCAGGTCCTGGTCGCAGAAATGGTCTACTGCATAGACATCATACCTGGCACGTGAGGCCGATGCGGCAACATGGCGGGTGGTGTATCCGGCGACAAGAACGCTCTTCATAGCTCTTCTTCGTTCCCGTGCTCGTGTTTGATCGTGGTCTTTCCGATCTTTGTCGGCAGGACCTCCAGTTCGGCGTCCGGGAAGGCAAGATCCAGTTCCCTGCCTTCATACAGATGATCCAGACAGAGAGCAAGAGCCGAAATTTCCGAATGCGGCTGGTTTGCGACCGCGACATTGTAATCGGCAAGTTCATAGAGATCGCCCGGGACTTTTTCGG
The DNA here is from genome assembly GCA_002287215.1 of Methanocorpusculum parvum. Taxonomy (GTDB): domain Archaea; phylum Halobacteriota; class Methanomicrobia; order Methanomicrobiales; family Methanocorpusculaceae; genus Methanocorpusculum; species Methanocorpusculum parvum. The sequence continues at coordinate 43,975 of LMVO01000043.1, read as the reverse complement.
CGCCGACCACGATCATGACCTTCTCCTCCTTTCTGATATCGGCGATAACGTCCTGAAGCCGCAGACCGTACATGGTCAGGTGGACGACTTTGCCGCCGCTCTTTTTGAACTGGTTGATGCAGGACTTCCACTTGACATTGTTTTCGCAAAAAAAGGTCCCGCCAAATCTTGCTGCAACATCCGTGATACTGTCAGCAACCTTGGCATCATCGGCTGCAAGATACATGCCGCTTGCCCCCAGAGCGCGGGAGCTTAAACCGACATGGGTGGTGACACGCTGATCCCTTTCGGGACGGTGTCCTATTCTGAGGATATAGGATTCAGGTTTGAGATTCATTTTCGGACCTTGATAACGCCGTTTTCGATATAGATATCTGAGGGGGCGTTTTTGATTTCGTTCAGTATGAACATATCATTGAGTGAGAGAGCACAGACCGTATCGCCGGCAACGTGAATGAGACAGGCTTTCTCGAGTCGTGCAAGGGAGGCTTTTATCTCTTCCACGGAAAACAGTGAACGCTCTGCCAGTTCGGCGACCGTCATGTTCCCGCATTCAGGGATACAATGAAAGAGCGCCCAGTCTATGTCCTCATTTCTCATGTCCTAACAATTAGGAGGAGAGAGACATTATACTTTATTGAATCACACAACAGAAAAGTACCTTATATGGCGTACACCTCCAACTCCGAGCTTGACTCTCTGGCCGATGAACTGTATGAAGCGTCCGGGGATGACGACTTCGTCCTCGCGGAACTTCTTCGCGGCCTTCCAAAAGAGACTGCGGTCAGGCTCTGCACATCGGATCTGACCAATGCTCTTCAGACCTATCTTTACGCCTTCGAAGAGGAACCCGCAGTCGAGATCTATGAACGTCTGCTGCTCCAGCCCTCTTCACAGATCCTCCGCGGGATCAAGATCGGAAACGCGGAGCTCGCGGAGCTGATCTTCGGGTTCGATAAGAACTCTTCGCTCTTTTTTATCGCGGTCTGGAACGGGGAAAAGTTCCTCAAAGCCTTCTCCGGTCCCGGCGCCTACCGGGAAGCGGTGAAGTGTGCAAAAGAGCAGTGCGCCTAACCTTTCGTGATAAGATCATACCTGACATCTGCCGCGGCGATCTTTGGAAGATCCCCCCACTGGCCGATCCAGTCCCCGATCACCGCATACACGGCAGAGACCGAGGATCCGGCAACCTGTTCCATGACCTCGTCAAAGTTCTCCGGCGTAAGTATATTGCAGAGTCCGGTTGCCCAGGCATCGGCCTTCGCCGGATCACGGGAAAAACAGGTCACTAAGTCCGCGATCCCGAAGGAGACCGAAGGGCCGACGGTCGCTGAGGATGTGCATATCCCGAGGATCTCGTTTTGCGGCGGGATGATGAATGCGGTTTTTCCCGAAGACGGCGCGGACCCGGCGTAGATCCCGACACGCACGTCCCGATCAGAAAACAGTACGATATCCCCCCCGTTGTCGATCAGTCCGAACGCGGCGCCCAAATCCCGCATCGCCAAAACACCCGCCCAGCCGATCGATGCGGCGACCGCGGCCATAGGGCCGACATCAGCTTCAAATGCGGCATCCGCCATCCGTCTGACCGTTTCCGGGGAGCCGGCGGATGCCGGAACGGGTCCGTAACTCATCTGAAAAAAAGGATCGGCCAAAAGATACCGCTCAAGACTGGTCCGCGCCGCGATCATCCCTTCCTTTGCCGCTTCGATGTGACAAACATCGTCGGCGAGGATCGTGGTGATCGTCTCGCGGTATGCGAACTTTTCGCGGATCATGTGAGCCGTTACTTCTGGATGCTCAGCGCCCGCTGGGGGCAGTAGGTCGCACATCTTCCGCAGAGGACGCAGCGCTCGGAATCAACGACGAGCTGCCAGTTCTCGTCAAAGGAGAAGACCTGCTTTTGACAGATGCTGATACAAAGTCCGCAGTCCACACAGTCTGTACGGTTGTGGGAAACCGCGTCCTTCTGAATACGGATCGTGACCCCTTTTCGCGTGAGTGCCGCGATGAATCTGCCGGCATCATTGTCATCCACATCGAGGAGCGCCCAGCCCTCATCCCCGTCGATCAAGGCGCGTTCCACATTCACCATCACGCCTGACCGGAGGATAGCGGCGGCAATGTTTGGGTACTGGACCCCGTCGGAGTCAAACTCGACCATCAGCTTCATCTTCGTCCCCTCCCGCCGACAAGATCACCGAGATCATACGAGTTCAGCATCCCGAGGATATGCCGGGACGAGTCGATCACCACAAGGGCGCCGATGTTGTGCTGCTGAAGGATCCGGGCGGCAAAGTCCACCGGCGCGTCCGGACCGATCGTGATGACGTTTTTGGTCATGATCTCCGAAACGGTCATATCCTGCTCATCATTTGCAAATGCTTTGGAGACATCATACGTTGTCACGATACCGATCAGCCGGTTCTCCCTGTCGATAACCGGCAGATGGTTCGTCTCGCCTTTCAGCAGACGTTTCGCCGCCTCTTTGACGCTTTCGCCGCCGGTGATCGTCACGAATTTAGCGACCATCATCTCATTCACATGACAGACATACCCCTTCTCCGCCATGGGTTTGTTCCTCTTTTCGGCATCGATCGGCCGGGAAGCATGAGCCATCGTAAAGGAGCCTTTTTCGATCCGGACCTTCAGCTCGGCTGCGACCTCACGTGCCTTTTTATAACTCGAGAGGGGAGAACAGCGGACCTCTTCTCCGTCGATCTCGACCGATCCGCTCTTCAGCTCGGCATAGGTGACCTCGCGGATCACGGGCCGGTCCCGAAACGGCGTGCCGTAATCGACGATGCTCGTTTTCAGATCCTCATCGCGGACCGCGGTATGCTGCACGATCTCCTCGTTCAGAAGAGGGATCGGAACGCCGATGCCGACATACATCGTGACGCCGTATCCGGTCATGGTGGCGGCGCGGATAAAATCAGGAGACATATCCTTCATGTTTCCTGCGGTCATCAGGGTGCCGAATCCCGATCCGGGTGATGACTGCGTGCCTTCCCCGACCACGACGCCGTTTGCGCCGCCGATAAAGATCGGAGTGCCCGAACCGATCACGGAAAAGGTCGGATCGTTTGGAAGAGGAGAGAGACACCCGGCGCCGGAGTAGGTGATATTTCTGTGGGAAGGCAGAAGATAGCCCATATAGGTTTTTATTGCCCGGTCGCTCATATTCACGGCTGCATTATAGCACTGGTAGGCGTTTCTCGGATTGACCATGATTGCCTGATTGAGTTCCTGGAGCGTGAACTCGTTGGTTATGGAGGTGCGGGGATAACAGTCGGTCCCTTTTGCCCGTGCATGGAGCTCCACGGATTTTCCGGCGATCAGATCCTGAATGACATGGGCCCCGCCGTACTCCGCGTTTCTGGTGGTCGACTCCTGGGTCGCTCCAAGATAACAGTCGACGGCCGCAATGCCTGCATATGCTTCCACATTATTGAGCCACATCTTCTCCATCCTGATAGGGATCTCGGGATGACCAAAGTTCAAAAATGCCCCGGACGAGCACATCGCGCCGAAAGTACCGGTGGTGACCACGTCCACTTCACGAAGTGCCCCGGTAACGCCGAGTTCGTCGACGATATCCGGCATCTCTTCAGCGCTGACCACACGGACACTTCCATCACGAATACGCTCATTTATTTCGTCGATGGATTTGTACATATAATTATTAGTTAATCCCGCTCATCCTATATTAACTGCGTTATTTTGCCTGAGGATAATCCTGTTTTGCCCGGATTACCGCCCGGATGCCCCCGCGCGGATTTATAACGTCACCGGCATATCTCGGGATGAGGTGCAGGTGGGCGTGCATGACCGTCTGGCCTGCCGCCTCCCCGCAGTTCACCCCGATATTGTAACCTGCAGGCGAATACGCCGCATCAAGATGGATCTTCGCACGGCCGATCAGTTCACTCACGGCCGCGTGTTCGGCGGGGGTAAGATCGAACCAGGAAGAAACATGCCGGCGGGGAATGATCAGGACATGACCCGGTGAGACCGGATAGAGATCCCATTTCACATAGGCGAGATCATTGCCGAACAGACAGGCGTCGTCACTGCAGAACGGGCAGTCCATGGTTACTTCCGCTGACCTCTGCCGAGCAGGGCACGCAGATCGTCCCGGTAGATGAACAGGATCTCTCTGATATTGCTTATCAGTCCGGGTGAAAACCTGAAGAGCAGGTAGGCGATCACGAGGATCAGGAGGAACGCCGCTCCTTCGCAGATGACATTGTGAGACCAGAAAAAGCTTGCATACCCGGGGATCGTCGGATGAGCGAGCTCCTCCTCAAACCAGGGGAACCACTGTCCGAAGTATGCCATGATCACAAACACGTTCCTGAAGATGTTTATAATAAATATCGGTGCCGCGACCAGCAACGTCAGACCGATCTTCTGTTTCCACGAGGTCTTGGTGAGAGCGATGACTCCAAGAAGGATCGCGACCGCCGTAATCCCGGTGCATCCGAGGATGATCTGATCCATGTATCCGTAGGTCTGACCGGGAACGGCCCAGACCGACTCAAACATATCCCAGCCGGCCATGATGTAGGGGAAGCTGAGCATATCGAACACCGCCCGGATACAGAACACGACCACGGAGATCAGCCAGTTCCCAAGTTCGGTGATCAGGGCGAACGGAGCATACACGATCCCGCCGACCGCGGCCGCGTAGGTGAGCCGCAGGATCCGCACATCACCGGCAGTCAGGCGCCTGACCGTAATATAAATGAGCGGAAGACCGGCGATCACCATGACCGGGTAGAAGATGTTCCCCTCTTCGATAAGGGCGGGCAGCATCAGAAGAAAGCTGAACTCCAGAAGGATCCACCCGGTGATCGCGGTGAATCGTTCATGTTTTCCCGGGATCAGCGTAAGAAGAAATGCAGTCAGACTGATGATAAGGATCCAGAGTATAAGGGTATCCAGCATATTAGATGCTTATTGGTAGGGCATAGTCGGATAAATGGGTTTGCCACCCGGACTGACGGATCCCATAAGAGTATTTAACGTTGAAAAACCAATAGTATATTCTATGATGTTCTGCCCAACATGCGGAAAGCTGATGAAATCAAAGGACGGCCAGTTATGCTGTTCAAAATGTGGATATACCGAAACCATCACCGCCGAAAATAAGGAGCAGATGAAAAAAGTCGCGTACATGCAGGAAAACGACATCCTCATCGTGGAAGAAGGCGCGGATATCGGAACGAAACCTACGATCGCGATAAAATGCCCGAACTGCGGTCACGGCCTGGCCGAGTGGTGGCTCCGTCAGCTGCGCAGTGCTGATGAATCCGAGGTCAGATTCTTCCGCTGCACAAAGTGCAAACACACCTGGCGTGAATACGATTAAGCCGGTTTCCCCCCTCTTTTTTTAAGCAGGTCACACGAGTATTTATATACTTACCTGTAATATCTTATAAATATGTCAAACCTTCCCGAAGACTCACTGAAGATTGAGAATATCGTTGCATCAACCAAGGTGAATGACAGTCTGGACCTGGTGGCCTTGGCCGCCCAGATTCCGGGAGCGGAATATAATAAACAGCGTTTCCCGGGAGTCGTTTTGCGTATGCAGAATCCAAAGATCGCGGCATTGGTCTTTGGATCCGGAAAAGTCGTTCTCACCGGTGCAAAAAGTCTGGAAAACCTCACCAAAGGACTGGAGTATCTCGTTACCCTGTTAAAGGATCTAAAGATCCAGATCATCGACAATCCGACCTACACCGTCCAAAACATCGTCACCTCGGCGGATCTCGGCAGCCGGATCAACCTCAACAAGATCGCCATGAGTTTCAATCTTGACAAGATCGAGTATGAACCCGAGCAGTTTCCCGGACTCGTCTACCGGCTGGATGATCCGAAAGTGGTCGTTCTGCTCTTCGGTTCGGGAAAACTGATCATCACCGGCGGGAAGAAAACGGCCGACGCCCAGCGTGCGGTAAAAAAGATCTACGAAGATCTGATCGCTCTCAAACTTCTGCAGATAGAATAATCGATACCAAACCCTCTTCAATACTGTTTTTTTTTTCTGCAGCCGCTGACGGGAGCGGCTGTGGAAAAATCAGGGGTGTTATCCCTGATAGACTACTTCGAGACTGCCGTGCGCGACGGTCTTTCCATCACGAAGCGCCTCGATGACCTCATCCATTTTCGCATTTGCCGCAATGACGAGCGGTTCGACCCTGCCGAATACCTGGAAAAGGAGCCGGTCGGTGATCCCAAGGCCGGGCGACGGACCGTGCCAGGCATGCTCGCCGAAGTCGTTGAGTCCCTGGACTGCCGGGAAAGGAAACTTCGGCGCAGGTCCGGCGTCGTATCCCGGCGGGATGTACCCGACGGAGGGAATGTTCCAGACGGTCCAGATACATTTGGTGTTCTCGCCGCCGGACTTGTTCTGAACGACCATTGCTATATACTGGACTTCCTTTGAGACACCCTGGAGTTCGATCTTCGGGGAGATGTTGCCGCCGGGAAAGCTGCTTGACGCAGTCAGCCCGTGGGTTCCTACGTGAATGGTGATTGTGTCCATATTCTATACTCTAACAGGCAAATTAATTAAAGTATAGGTCGAGTTACTATTCCATGGACCAGTTGACGATCTACACCGACGGAGCAAGCCGGGGAAATCCCGGACAGGCCGCAGCAGCCTGGCTGATTTTGCGGGGAGACGATGTGCTGGAATCGGATGTGCTGACCCTCGGGCGGGCAACCAATAATGCGGCCGAGTATGCGGCCCTGAATGCGGCTCTTGGCCGGGCGGCGCGGCTTTGCACCCCGAAAGAGACCAAAGTGGCGGTCTTTTCCGACAGCAATCTGATGATCTCCCAGATGACCGGAAGATACGCGGTCCGGTCGCCGGATCTTCTTCCCCTGTATGAAAAGGCACGATCTCTGGCATCGGTGTTTGCGGGCGTCACCTACACGCATGTTCCGCGGGAGAATCCCTATGTCGGTTCCTGCGACTGGTTATGCAATAATGCCCTTGATCTGCTGGCACGCCCCTCCCGCCCGGTGCAGAAGAGAATCGAGTGCGTCCCGATCGGGATCGTTCATTCGCCGTTTGAGACCAAAGAGGATGCTCCCCGGCAGGGGATCTTTACCGACAAACCGAGCCGGATCACGATCTATGAAAAATACCGGGACGGTCTCTCTGGTCTTTGTGCAGGGGACAAAGTCTTTGTTTTGTGCTGGTTCGACCGGGCAGAACGCGATATTCTGAAGGTGAAGCCGCATGGTCACGGGGACGGGAAAATGCGCGGCGTTTTTTCGACCCGGGCGCCGGTCAGGCCCAATCCGATCTCCCTCACGCTTGTCACGATCACGTCGGTCAATGATCTGGTCCTTACCGTCAAAGGGCTTGAAGCGCTTGACAATACCCCGGTCCTTGACATCAAACCGTATTACGGGGATATCGACAGCTGAGCAGCATTTTGTCGGCGATCTCGACCATTTCCCTGACTTCGGCTTCACACCTTCGTTCGACGGCGCTGTAATCCTTCGCGTCGACCATATCCCATACCTTTTTTCCGGTAGGTTTCTGCTCACGTTCGGGCAGGAGGGCGTCGGCGAGCTGGTTGTGGGAACAGGGATGCAGAATAGGGGTTTGGTTCCTCACGAATCCTATCCCGGCGACGGAGAGGTCGACGATCCGGCATTTGCCGAGAGTTTCATAGATCTCTTCGGGCGCGGCCGCGTTGTACTGGAGACATTTTGCCATAAGGAACGGCATGTCGAATGTGGATATGCCGACCCCGCAAACCACAGGATCCGCCTGGATCATTTTTTTGGTATTGACACGCGCCCACATCTCAGCAAAGACCTGATAGAGTGAGAGCACGACGTTTTCTTCGCTTCCTTCGCGCCACATCCAGAAATGGGCATAATCGTTGGTGACTTCGCCGGCGAGCGGGAGCCCGCTGTAGACCACGCCGCCGAGAAGGGTGTGACCTTCCCGAAATGCATTTACCGCAAGGGAAGCGCCGGTCCGTTTTTTCCGGTCGGCCGGCGGGACGAATGCTTCGAGATCGAAGACGAGGAACTCGGTCTGGTTCGGGGTGAAGATGACCATGTTCAGATGACCGAGAGACTGATGAGGCCGAGGATCCCGGTCCAGATCGTGTGAACTGCGATAGCAGTCAAAAGAAGACCGACGATCTTTGAGAGGATGACGAGGACGGTTTCCCCGAGGAGTTTTTTGATCTGCGCCGAGAAGATGAGGATCAGCCAGATACACAGGAGAGCGAGGATGACGGCGAGGAGCGTCAGAAGAATGCCGTCCTGTGCGCCAAGGATCATGACGGTGGTGATGGTTCCCGGCCCGCACATGATCGGCGTGCCGATGATGACGCCGGCCATGGATTTTTTGCCGATCCGGTCACTGCTTTCAAGGTTTTTGTGGCCGGCCGAAGAACCGCCGATCTCCAGACCCAGAACGATCTGCAGACCAAGAATAAAAAGGATGATACCGCCGGCAACTTTGAAGCTTTCGAGTTCGATACCGAGCAGATCGAAGAGGAGGTTATTGAATATCAAAAATGTCAGCATGAGAATGCCGGCGACGCCTGTTGCGACGAATGCCTGGCGGATCATCTCGGCTTTCTGGAGGTCTCTGGTGAGATTGATGAACATCGAGACCGAGAGAAGGGGATCCAGGATAATTATCAGGGTAGACGCGGCTGATATTATGGTCACCAGTAGTTCCAGCATATAAGTAGTATTGAGCGTTCCCGCATATTATACCTGGGGCGCGCCCCCGGTTTCCTGATAAAAAAAGATACGGGACGGGGTATTTTTTCCCGTCTGATCACTTGCGGGTGAGTTTGCTCCAGCGTAACTTTTCGATGCCGGTTCTGCCGACACATGCGTATCTGCGGACAAAAAAGGCAAAAATCGCAACACAGAGAGGAGTGACGACACACATCACCGGTACGCAGAATGCGATCGTAGAGAGGACCTGGTCAGTGGTCATCGTTCCCATACTTAATACATAGATGGGGAAAACGACGATCACGTGCAGGAGTTCTACGATCAGTGCAATGATAACTGCACGCAGGACGGTCAGTTTTCCCTGCCAGAACCGGATCGCAATACCTGAGAGGAAACCTGCCAGAATCGTCCCTATCATACAGGGTACGGCGACGATGCCCCCCTGCAGGAATCTGAGATATCCGCTGACAAGACCTGTGATAGTGCCAATGACCGGGCCGCCGATAAGACCGGCGAGAATGACGCCGACGTCACGGAAGTTAACCAGGACCCCGTTCACTTCAACCCCGCCGTAATTACCGTAAAGGGAGATCCCCAGAGTCAGGAGTGCTGTCCAGACAAGATCCGTGAGTTTTGCTTCTCCGGAAACCAGACGTTCGAAGACTCCGGTGATCGTAAACAGATAGAGAATAACTGAGGCAATCATCATCCGGGCAAGGAGCAGGATGAGAACGGCATACTGGGATGTACCTTCTCCGAGGGTATAGAATCCCGCATCATATGCCAGAAGGAAGGCGGCAAGCACCAGTCCTATAATAATCGACACGAGGATTTTTGTGTTTTGTGTGGGTTTTTCTTTATTTTCTGCCATAGAGAGGCCTTCTAAATAGTCATTTTTGATGAAATGTCATCTCTATTGGAAAAAGAATTATTTATGGGTAATTATTTTACCCTGCCGTGAGATCACGCCGCACTCATTGATTAAACCGGATCTACTCCTCATCAGCCGAGAAGGCCGTGTCGGCCCGCAGTTTCCGTCCCTGCCTGACCAAAAAGAAATAGACCGCCGCGGTCAGGGCGCCTGACACGGGATACGACATCTCAAGAGGCATGCCGATCCCAAACGGCACGCCGGCGAGATGTGCCGGGCTCGACCAGAGTATGAACGAGATCACGACAAACAGGATCCCGGCGCCCGGGATCATCGTGATCCAGAACGGTTTTCCTTTACTGATCAGATACACCGTAGCCGTCATCAGCGCAAACGAAGCTATCACCTGATTGAACCAGGAAAAGTAGTTCCAGAGGACCGCATACCCGGTAGGGATCAGATTCGACCAGAGAAGAAGCAAGGTTATCGCGGCAACCAGCGGAAGAGCCAGAAGAATGCGCTTTCTCATCGTCGACTGATCGAATCCGAAATGGCCCGCGACCGAGGTCCGCATGACACGAAGGGCCGTGTCCCCGCTCGTTATCGCGAGGATGATCAAAACGAGTATCGCGAGCACGATAAGAAACGTCGGGAACACCAGATCCAAAATCTCGAAGATGATCGCGTTGCCGTTCGCTGACGCAAGCATCTCGGGTCTGAGCGTAAAAATGATCGAAGCGCCCGCCGCCCAGATCATCGCGATGATGCCTTCCGCGACCATCATCCCGTAGAATACTCTTCTTCCTTCGCGTTCCGAGGTGATCGTCCTTGATGTGATCGGCGACTGGGTCGCGTGGAACCCGGACAGGATCCCGCAGGCGATAGTGATAAAAAGCATCGGCACGATCGGCTGGCCGCCGGGATGGGCGGAGAATGCTTCGGTGATCCCTGCCGGCGTCAGGACAAGGTCAGGAATAGACGAAGCAAACGGGATGTAGGCAAAACACAAAAGGGCGGTGACCAGAATCAATGCCACGCCGAATACCGGATAAATTCTCCCGACCACTTTGTCGATCGGAAAGATCGTCGAGATGATATAATAAACAAAGATCCCGACAACCGCACAGACCAGAACCGCCGGCCCAAAGGGCAGCAGAAGAAGAATGAAATTTGCCGGAATGTTTGTAAACGTCGTAACAAGAAGCAGAAGTGAAAGGATCACAAGAACAAGAAAGATCGCGCCTGAGGTCCTGCCGAGAAATTTGCCGACCAGGCCCGTCATATCGGAACCATTGTTTCTGGCCGAGATCATCCCCACGTAATAGTCATGGATCGCCCCGCCGATCACGTTGCCGATCGGGAGGATGAGAAAGACGACCGGCCCGAACTTCATCCCAAGGACAACACCCACGATCGGCCCCATCCCGGCGATGTTCAGCAGCTGGATCAGCATGTTCCGCCGTCTGGAGAGAGGAACACGTTCGACCGCGTCCGGATTCTTCAGTGCAGGGGTTTTCCGGTCGTCGGGCCCGAATATTTTTTCCGCGACTTTACTCCAGAAGAAATAGCCGAAGATGAGGATACAAATGCCTGCAAGAAACGTGATCATACTGATGATTCTATAGTGAATCATCCGACACGTTAAAAATTGTGAATCGGACTTACTCGGTGCTGGTGCGGCGCCGATTCGGGAAAGGTAAGGTTGGGTGTGGAAGCATGAGATAAACCAACCGCGAATCGGCGCGAATCCCGCCCTTCGGGCTCCCAGAATCGGATTTGCTTAACCTCACTCTCGCCCGTCGTGTCTAGTCGCAAGGCAAAGCCTTGCTCCGCTAAGGTTGTCCGCTTTCAGCGTCCAACCCGCTATCAACACGACGGCTCGTCCCTTTATCGGGACCGTTCGGGCAAATCCTGTCGCCGCCCCAGCGGCTCCCGTGAGAGAGATGCATATTGGGCATTACTATATGTGAAAATATCCATTTTACTGTCAATCACTACGTAAGATCAAGAGATAAATCAATAACGGGAGGCGCTGGAGCGCCGACAGGATTTGCCCGAACGGTCCCGATGAAGGGATGAGCAAGACAGCGAAGCTGGATTGCGAAAGTGAGGAAGAGCAAATCCGATTCTGGGAGCCCGAAGGGCGGGATTCGCGCCGATTCGCGGTTGATTTTTTCTCTTGTGTCGACACTAATACCATACACGAAATCGAAGTACATCTCATACGCACATCAGTTTTTTCGATAGATAGTACACCGCGTAACTCCTATATGAAAAAGAGTTTGGTTATTTGCGGTCCGGGTTCTTACACCCGCATCCGCAGCCGCCGGGACAGGCAGCCTTCGCAGCCTTTTCCGCACGATTCTCTACCCAGAGTTCAGCGGCGACCGGCGCCCACTTCTCTGCTGCGGGAACGGTCTTTTTCATCAGATCATGAACATCTTCCGGATTCACCATATCCGTGGACTTTGCTTTGGCAGCATCCACCATCGCAGTAAGCCTCTCCGGATTGTCAAGCAGGGGACAGGGGCGGAGATGGTTTGGATTGAACGGCTGGTTTGCGCGATACTGCATAAACAGCGGAGATTTGTATGCCTCGAGAAGCGTGTGGGTCCTGATGTTCGCGTCAGAGTAATGAATGAATGCGCATGGCTCGATATCGCCGTTTGCATTGATGTGGAGATAGAACCTGCCGCCGGCGATACAGCCGTTCACATACTCGCCGTCGTTCCAGAAGTCCATTGCAAAGATCGGGCGGGTGGCGCGGATATGTCTGACCTGACGGTACATCTGTTCTCTCTGCTCAGGTGTTGCCAGAAGTTCAGGCACGGCGTCCACGCCGACCGGCATATACGTAAAGAACCAGGCAAACTTCGCTCCCCGGGCGATCATATCATCGATGTAGGCGTCACTGCCGATAATATCGGTGTTTGCACTCGTATAACAGCAGGAGATACCAAACGGCAGTTTCTTCTGTTTCAGGATCTCCATCGCCTTGATGACTTTGGCATACACGCCGGCGCCGCGTCTGGCATCCGTCGCCGCCTCATCCCCTTCGATACTGATCGCCGGAACAAAGTTCCCGACCCGGAGCATCTCGTCCGCAAATGCTTCGTCGATCAACGTGCCGTTCGTAAACGACAGGAAAACACAGTCGCTGTGTTTTTCGCACATCCTGATGATGTCTTTTTTCCGGACAAGCGGTTCGCCGCCCGAGTACAGGAAAAAGTAAGTACCGAGAGCTTTTCCCTGCTCGATGATCGAGTCCCACTCTTCAAGGGTCAGGTTCATCCGGTTCCCGTACTCAGCCGCCCAGCACCCGATGCACTTCAGATTGCAGGCGCTTGTCGGATCCATCAGGATCGCCCAGGGAATATTGCATCCCTCTTCCTCTCTCAGCTTGATCTTCTTGTCTCTGCCGAGAACAACGGCATTGACGATGAAGTTCTCGAAGATCTTTTTCCTGACAAAAGGATCGATGTCGGTGTACAGATCGGTTATGAACTTGTACCAAACCCCGTCCTTATCGGAAAGCACCCGTTTCACGGTTGGAAGAGGACCTTCCAGCGTGTTGTTTTTATCCAGAAACTCCACCCATTTGAGGAGTTTCGGAATGTTTTTTTCAGGATCGGAGTCCAGATACCCAAGGACCTGTTTTATACCGAGAGCCTGAAGTTTCTCTTTCAATGTACTATGTGTCATTATTGATTAACTCCGGAAGAGTACTGTATAACTAATAGTATCGCCCCTTCTCTTTGATATACTTGTTGTCACGGATTGCCGGGAAAAGAGGGTCAATCCTCGTGTTTTTTGCTCCGGCTCCGCATCTTGTAGAAGATGACGATGATCACGAGAACCGCAGCGATGTAGGCAATCACCGGAACGAACTCCACCGTGAACGTCTGACTCATCATAACAAGCGACAGGCCGATCACGATCGCGGAAAGGATCAGACCGATCACCAGTTTATCGACCGAACTTTCGATCGTTTTACTCAGATCGGTCACCTCTTTTGCGGAGATATCCACTTTGAGTTTGCCTTCCGAAGCCATCTCCAGGACCGATCCGAGCTGCCGCGGGACGCGGGCAAGGTCTTCGAGTCTGACCTTGGCGTCCAGCAGCTTTTTCTGAATGTTGGCGGGATCCCGCATATCATCGGCAACGATCTTTTTTAAGAACGGTTCCACCTCTTTGGTGAACTCAAGATCCGGATCGAGCGTGAAGGCGACGTTGGAGACAAGCATCAGGGCCTTTAACAGCTGCATGATGTTTGCCGGAACGCGGATGTTGTTTTTCTGGAACAGATCCTGGATGGAACCAAGCAGACCGGAAAAGTTCACCTGGGCGCCCATCTCTTTGTAGTCCAAAAGGGCGAGATACAGTTCGCTTCGAAACTCGTCGATCCCGGTCGAGGGGATCTGGACACCCAGATTTTTTATATAGCGGATCGTCAGGTCAGTATCCGCCGAAAGAAGAGCAAGGATCAGCGAGATGAATTTGTTCCGCATATCCTTCATCACGACCCCGCAGACACCGAAGTCGAGGAAGACGAGATCGCCGGACGGGGAGATCCGGAGGTTTCCCGCATGCGGATCACCGTGATAGAACCCGTTTTGGAAGATCTGGATCATGAACGCTTTCAGACCCCGGCTCGCCAGATCTTTTGGATCCATGCCCATCGCAAGGATCGCGTCGATGTCGTCGCTTCTGCATCCGGCGACAAACTCCATTGCCAGCAGCTCTTTTCCGGAGATGTCCCAGTAGATCTTCGGGACTTTGATCCCCGGAATGCCGGAGAACTTCATGTTTCGGGCAAGGCGTTCGGCGTTCATTCCGTCACGGGTGAAGTCCAGCTCCTTTCTGATCTGCGTAGTGAAGTCATCAACGAGCGAGACCGGGTTGTAGATCCGCAGTTCCGGGCGTTTGTCTTCGAGCAGCTGGGCGATGGACCGGAGGAGAACGACATCCTGCTCGATCCTTGCGGTGATCCTTGGACGCTGGATCTTGAGTGCGAGGATCGTTCCGTCCTGCATGACGGCCCGGTAGACCTGCGATATGGAGGCGGCGGCGAGGGGTTTTGGATCGACCGAGGTGAACACGTCACGCCAGTCGGGGATATATTCGTCGAGGGTCGGGATCACTTCATCGAACGGAACAACGCCCACCCGGTCCTGGAGTTTGCACAGTTCGTCGATCATCTCGGCAGGGAACAGTTCTGTTCTTGTGCTCATGAGCTGACCGAACTTGACAAACGTGGGACCCAGTTCCTCAAGCGCCATCCGGATCCTGACATACGCCGAGTAGCCGCTGAACTCTTCCACGGCTGCTTTTTTCGTATTGATAAATCCGGGAAACATCTCATTGATGAAGTAACCAAACCCGTATTTGACTAAAACATCAGCGATCTGACCATATCTTCGAAGACTTACACTCGCCATAGTGTAGTTGTTAATTGGCTTTTGCAGATGTTAATGTTACGTCAAAATTATCCTATAGGAAGTGCTTATAAACCTGAGGCTCAAATTATTGTAATGCCTTAGAAACTAAGGAAGGATTGATACAAAATGGACAAATACCGTTGTATGGTCTGTGGCTATGTCTACGACCCGGAAAAAGGCGCAGGTATCATGTACCCTGCCGGAACATCTTTTGAATCACTTCCAGACACCTGGAAATGCCCTGTCTGCAGCGCTGGTAAGTCGCAGTTCAAAAAGGTGTAACCAGTCATGGCAGCCCGCGAGATTGTTGAAAATATCTATGCGGTCGGAACGATCAGCTGGGATCTTCGGTGCTTCGATTCGATCATGCCGACGCCAAGGGGCAGCAGTAATAATGCATACCTCGTAAAAGGCAGCGAAAAGGCAGCCCTTATTGATACCGGTGAAGCGCATGAAGAGGCGGAGTTCATCACCAATCTGATGCGGGCTGATCAGCATTCCCTGGATTATATCGTCTGTCTGCACGCAGAACAGGATCATTCCGGATTATTGCCGCTGCTTCTGGAAGTCTATCCGATGGCCAAAGTCGTCACGAACGAGGTCTGCAAAGGACTCCTCATGGCGATGCACCATCTGGAAGAGGTCGAGGAGCGGTTCATCGTTATCGGGGACAAAGAGACGCTTTCTCTTGGCGACAAGACGCTGAAGTTCTATCTTGCCCCCTGGGTCCACTGGCCCGACACGATGTTTGCAGAAGTCGTCGAAGACAAAGTTCTGTTTACGACGGATTTCCTCAGCACCCACTACGCTTCGCCGACATTATTCCAGAACGATGACTCTTCTGAGTATCTGGAAGGAGTGAAACGCTATTATGCCGCGATCATGATGCCGTTTAGAGCAGCGGTCCGTGAACAGCTGGCACTGGTGGAAGAGATCGCGCCAGAGATCGTGGCCCCGAGTCACGGTCCGGTCTTAAAGCTTCCCGCAAAGATCATGGATCTCTATCATGACTGGGCATCCGAAACGCCGAAGAATTCGGTCGTTGTCGCCTATGTCACCATGCACGGCAGCACAAAACTGATGGTCAACTTTTTGGTCGACGATCTTGTGCAGCGCGGGATCCCGGTTCACCAGTATAATCTTCTGGAGACGGATTCCGGTGTTCTCGGCAGTGCGATCATCGATGCTGCGACCATTATTCTTGCAACGCCGACCGTTCTGTTCGGCCCGCATCCGCTGGCCGTCAACGCGGCGTATCTGGTCAGAGCGCTTCGTCCGAAGGCAAAATATCTCGGCGTGATCGGTTCATACGGCTGGGGAACCAATGCCGTGAATTATCTTGCCGAGATGCTTTCCCCGCTCGGGGCCGAGGTCCTGGAACCTGTGTATATCAAGGGTCTTCCTGATGAACAGGCGATCTCTTCTCTGCACAAACTGGCTGATTCGATCGAAGAGCGTCACAAAACGCTCTGAATCTTCTTTTTTATTCCCCGATACGTACGTTTTTATTCCAGATCGACCTAAGATTCTACTATGGCACAGGCTAAAGAGATCTACAAATGTAACATCTGCGGAAACACGGTCAGAGTAATCAACGGCGGCCGCGGGGAACTGGTATGCTGCGGAGAGCCCATGGAGCTCCTTGCGGAAAACAGCACCGATGCGGCAGTCGAAAAACATGTCCCGGTCGTCGAAGAGGTCGCCGGAGGATACAAAGTCGTGGTCGGCTCGGCGCCCCATCCGATGATCGATGAACATTTCATCACCTGGATCGCCCTGAAAACCGATGACGATATCGTGCATGAAAAGTTCCTTTCTGCCGGGGAAAAACCTGAGATGGTGGTAAAGACTTCAGCAAAGGCAGTCAAAGCAGGTGAGTATTGCAATATTCACGGGCTTTGGGTCAAAAAGGTATAACCCCCCTTCCCTTTTTTTCTTTTCTTTTTCCGGCGTGCCGCTCTCCTGAACGCCCGGGGACCGTTTATGTACAGAATGTATGCGGGAAGTCTTTTTCAAATATGCTGAAAAAAGGGGGATCAGATGAGATTATAGAGCGTATCTCTCTGCCGCAGGGTCCTGCCGATGTCTGCGCACATCAGCTCCATAGCCTCCGGGCTGAAATAATCCGCTTCATCTCCCGCGCCCGCATCCGTTGAGAGCGCGTCGACAAACATCGTGCCGCCGACATCGTTTCCTCCCGCCATCAGACAGAGCTGGGTCATCTTCCTGCCGATCTTCGACCACGGGACCTGGATGTTTGCGAAGTTGTCCAGAAACAGCCGGGAAACTGCCACCAGAAGGATATCGTCCCGTCCGGTCGCGTCATGATCCACCAGACCCGCCCGCTCGAGAGGCGTGTTTTTGTGCAGGAACGACAGCGGCACAAGTTCGGTAAACACCCCGCATTCATCCTGCATCTCCCGAAGGATCGCCAAATGCCGCGCCCGGTCCTCTGCCGTCTCCACCGATCCGTACATGATCGTGGACGTTGCCCGGAGCCCTGCTTCCGAAGCCTCTTTGATGATCCGCACCCACTCGGCGGTCGGGAGCTTTTTCTCACAGATGACCTTTCGGACCCGGTCGACAAGGATCTCCGCCGCAGTTCCCTGGACCGACCCGAGTCCGGCTGCTTTCAGCCTGATCAGCGCTTCCTTTGTCGAAATACCGCTCCGTTCTGCCGCATACAGGATCTCATCCGGGCTGCATCCGTGGACATGGATACCCGGGATCTCCTCATGGAACGTCCGGATCATCTTCTCGTAGTTTTCGATTCTGAACTCCGGATGGATCCCGGAAAGATACGAGACCTCCGTGACCTTCTTTTTGCATGCGTCCCTGGAATGCTCCCGGAACTCCTCGTCGGTAAAGCAGAACGCCTCGGGATCGGTGCTTTTTCGCCCGAATGCGCACAGACCGCAGCAGTTTTTACAGATGTTCGTCATGTGGATGTTCATGTTCCGGACATATGTTACGACATCGCCGTTTTTTCGTGCACGGACGATGTCTGCCGCTTCTGCTATCTTCCAGATGTCGGCGTTTTTCACGGTGAACAAAAACGCCGCCTCGCTCTCGGTAAGCCGGGCCCCTCCCAGGACATTCTCCAGAATACTGGTAACGTTCATTTTCTCTTTCCTTTCGTTTTGGTCTCTTTGGTCTCTTTGGTCTCTTTGCTCTTTTTCAGTTTTCTGCTGACGACTTCGAGGATGATGATGATCAGGATCACCCCAAGGGCCGATTCAAAGATATGAAGCGGCACAAATCCGAGCATGGGGAGCGTAAACAGGGCTTTTCCCACGATCCATTCCTCTTTGACCGGCTGCATCCTGCCGTAATTGGGAAATACCGCATCCTGATCAAAGGCCTCGTTGTTGTCCCCTTTGGTGATATATCCCGCATGTGCCGCTTCGCCGGTGAATCCCGCCTGCTCGGCCGTGGATGCATTGATCCAGGTCATCGCCCGGTGGATGATCGGCGTCACGCCGGTCATCCCGTTTGGCCGGTAGATGATCACATCTCCGTACTCGCCAAATGAGGTTGTTCCCGCCTGCTTTGCCTCAACTGCCGTCATGAATCCGCCGTACCGGTTTTCTTCCACGACAAAGACGAGGTCGTTGACGTTCAGATTGGGCACCATGCTCTGGGATTCAACGGCCACCATGGCGGGCCAGGTCCCTGATACGGCAAACAACGCAGCCCCTACACCCAGGACAATGGCAAAAATGATAACTATGTCCCTGATGAGATTTATCCTCGGATCTTTTGACTGAGGGATTTTCGGAATAGAAAATGACATTGTTGTAGTATCTTATTCATTAATCGAAGGTATATGATGTTTTCCCCGGGATTTTGTCAGGTGCCGAATCTTCTGCCCCGCATCTGGTAGTCACGAAGCGCCCGGAGATAGTCGACTTTGCGAAAGCTTCCCCAGTTGATGTCGGTGAAAAAGAGTTCCGAGTAGACGGACTGCCAGATCAGAAAGTCGGTGAGATGGTTGCCGCCGGTTTTTATGACGAAGTCAGGGTTTACCTGAAAGATCAGGTGCTGCTCGATCATCTGTTCGGTGATGTCATCCGGGTCGATGTCCTCTCTGGCGATCTTTATTATTGCGTCGGTGATCTCTTCTCTGCCTTTTTTTCCTAAGGCGATCAAAATCTCGGGCGTTCCTGCGCCGTAGGTGACGTCATGACCAGGAGTGCTGACATGGACCCGGGTTTTTTCGCCGAGGGATGCCGGCTGTATGAGCTCTTCGATCTTTGCCGGATCGTTCGTGCTTATATGGAATATGAGCTTTTGGATAGCGGGAAACTCTTTTGTCCAGGTGAGGACCTCTTCCACTTTTCCGGTGTCTGAAAGAATATCTGCGTCACTGAGCATGAAACATATCTCCCGCGGAAATACGGTGAGGCCCCGGGTGATCAGATACTCATACAAACGGTATATCATGAGTTACTACTCTATTGATCTTCTTGCATATCAAATTCGCGTATTTTTGCGGGGTTGTTTTTTCAATGCATGAAGAGGGTGAACCGCGGATGAAATTCGTTAAGGGGTAAGGGAGGGTGTGGATAGATGAAAAAAGAACCGCGGATGAAATTCGGAAGGGGGTATGTTGGGTGTGGAAACATGAGAAAAAACACCCGCTCACCTGCAGAACAAGACCCGGACACACTGTCTCACACGAGCGGCATCTATTTATATACACAGATACATAATAAAAAACATGCTTTCACCAACAGATCTGCGAAAGGAGATTGAGAGAAGACTTCGCAGCTATCTATCCCGTGACAAGTCAGGAATCAGAAAAGCGCTTCTGCATCTGCTCATCCGGGCCAAATCATTGACCGTTCCCCAGATCCACGAAGCACTATCCGCAAAGTTCGACGTGACCTACCACTCCGTTGCCTCCATGGTAGGCATCGTCGCATCAAAACTCGGCATCCTGTCGACCCACAAAACCAAGGACGGCGCTCTTGGGGTTTACCAACTCAAAGAGCAGTATGCCCAGCTCGTGGAACAGGTCGTTGAATCCGCCTGATTGAACCCGGGCCGGATCCAGTACCAACTTTTTTCAGGGTAAACCCCCCATCTATATGAAATGGATAACGCACAGGGGGGTCCCGTCCCTCTCTCGGATATACTGGTCGCGGATGACGTCATCACCTACATGGACAAACGCGGCGGGGACTTCAGAATAAGCACATCCTGCAGCGGCCCGGCCCTCATGCCGGTACGCATACGTCCGGCAAAATCATCCGACATTCCCATCCGGGCCGGAAACCATGTCATCTTCATCTCCAAATATCAGATCCAGTGGATCGCGGAGATCACCATGAGCATGGTCCCGCGGCTTCTCTTCGAAGACGGCGACTATGGTTTTTGAAGAACTGGAACACACCGCCGACATCCGGATGCGGATCACCGCGCCCGACCTGTCATCCCTCTTTGCCGAAAGCGGATTCGCTCTTGCCCGGACCCTCTACGGCGATTATCCCCGGGAAACGCCCGCCGTCTCATTTTCCCTTCAAGCCGACGGAAAAGACCCCGAGGAACTCATCGTCAATTTTCTCTCGGAACTGCTGTTTCTTACCGAAACCGAGTACCTCGTCCCCCAGAAGTTCACCCTCACCGTCGGACCATCCGTCTCCGGAACCGTCCAAGGCGTCCTCTTCGACCGGCAAAAACATGCCGGCGGCACCGGCGTAAAAGGCATCTCCTACTCCGGCCTCTCACTCACCAAAACAGAAACCGGCTATGAACTCATCATCATCTTCGACATCTGACCAATCATGAACGCACAGATACGGCAGACCGCCGCCAACGAATGGGAGATCCCCCGGGGTTTTGTCCCCGGCATGCGGGTCCCCGGACGGTTTTTCCTCTCGAAAAACCTCGCAGAAACGCTTGAAGACGGAGCCCTCACCCAGCTCGCCAACGTCGCCACCCTTCCCGGCATCATCCGGTGTTCGCTCGGCATGCCGGATATCCACTGGGGATACGGGTTCCCCATCGGCGGCGTCGGCGCCTTCGATGCGGAAACCGGCGTCATCTCACCCGGCGGCGTGGGATTTGACATCAACTGCGGTGTTCGGATGATCACCACTCCCCTGCATGTTTCCGACATCCCCGACATGCCCGGTCTGATCGAAGATCTTTTTACGGCAGTTCCAACCGGCGTCGGATCAAAGAGCCCTTGTAGGTTATCCCAGCAGGATCTCACCGGCATGCTCGAAAACGGCGCGAAACATGCCGTTATGATGGGCTACGGAACTGAACGCGACATCCTCCGCTGCGAAGAAAACGGCGCAATGGACGGCGCACAGCCGGAACATGTCAGCAAAAAAGCCCGGCAGCGGGGCATCCCCCAGTGCGGAACGCTTGGTTCCGGCAACCATTTTCTCGAGATCCAGACCGTCGACAAAATCGAGGATCAGGAAACGGCAGACCTCTTCGGCGTAACCGAAGGGCAGATCTGCGTCATGATCCACTGCGGATCCCGGGGTCTTGGCCACCAGGTCTGCACCGACCATCTGCAGATCCTGGAACAGGCCGTCCATACCTACGGGATCGAACTTCCCGACCGCCAGCTTGCCTGCGCCCCGCTCTCCTCACCGGAAGGCGAAGCATACTTCGGCGCCATGGCGGCATCAGCGAATTATGCCTGGGCCAACCGGCAGATCATCACCCACATCGTCAGAGAACTCTTCGTGAAAAAATTCCGCATCGAGTACGAAGAGATGCCCCTTGTCTATGACGTCGCCCACAATGTGGCAAAATGGGAAGAGCACGACGTAAACGGCGTCCGGCAAAACGTCTGCGTCCACCGGAAAGGAGCGACCCGGGCGTTCGGGCCGGGAAGACGCGAACTCCCGCACGAGTTCCAGGGATGCGGCCAGCCGGTGATCATCCCCGGAAGCATGGGAACGCCTTCGTATCTCCTCGCAGGAACCAAAGGCGCCATGGAAAAGACGTTTGGAAGCACCTGTCACGGATCGGGCAGAGTGCAAAGCAGATCCTCAGCGAAAAAAAGTCAGACCGGCGAAGAGGTCGCCCGGGCTCTTCTCGCTCAGGGGATCGTTGTCCGGGCGCCCAATCAGGCGGCCATCGCCGAAGAAGCCCCGGAAGTCTACAAATCCAGCAGCGAAGTCGTCAGAACCGTCCATGACGCCGGAATCTCCCGGATCATTGCACGGCTGAGACCTCTCGGGGTGATCAAAGGATGAGCATCGCCGTTTTCTGGGACAGCAAAATGACGTTCCACCGTCTCGTCGAGGATACGGCGTGTCCCTGTGAAGCCGTGACCCCGCTGCTGCTTGCAGCGCCGTTTTATCAGGGGACATATACCGGCATCATCGTCCCGACCGGATTTGGCAACACCTCCTACTCGAAACTTCTGCCGGCTCTGCGGGCATGTTCCGGCCGGATCGAACGCTACCTCGAAGCAGGCGGCAAACTTCTCGTTTTTGGAGCGGCCGACGCTTCGCCGAACCGGTATGACTGGCTGCCTGAGGATGTCGGCTACCATTATGAATTTATGGAGCATTCGCTCACCGTCGACGCCTCCTCGCCCTGGTCCTGCCTTTTTGACGGGTATGACACCGAAAAGTTTGCAGCTGACGGCTGGTTCGAGTCGTATCCGGGCAAACCGGTCGCGACAGCCGAAAACGGATTCCCTGTCCTCGTCGAGTGCAGGATCGGCAAAGGCACGCTCCTTCTTGCAAGCACCCACGAGTATCCAAGCGAATCTTTTCTGCGGCTGCTGGCTGCCGGCGACCCGGTCCGGTTTTGACCTGCCGGCCTCTTTTTTTCTCATCTCCCGCGGTCCGGACAGCGGAATCAGGAAAATATCCGCGTCTTCAAACGAAATCTTATTCATTTCATAAGGCATAATAAGTCATATCCATCTCGGAGTCACACCCTCATGACAAACGTAATATTCGATCTTCTGCGTATTCTGGACGAAGCCGGCATAGACCAGCCGGTCACCGGAACCGTCATCAGTGAACGCCTGGGCATCTCCCGGACCGCTGTCTGGAAATATGTCAATCTTTTGCGTGAGGTGGGGTATGTCATCGATGCTTCGGCAAAAACCGGCTATACGCTGAAAAAACGCACCTGGCTCCTCCTCCCTTACGAGGTGAAACGCCATCTCAGGACCAAAGTCATCGGTCAGGAGATGCACCACTTCGGGGAGGTGCCTTCGACCAATGCCCTCGCACGGCAGATGATGCATGAAGTCGGCGACGAGGTCCAGCCGGGCACCGTGCTGATCGCCGAGCAGCAGACCGGCGGGCTTGGCCGGATGAACCGGGTCTGGATGTCGCCGGAAGGCGGGATCTGGGCGACGATCGTCGTCATGCCCAAACTGCATGTCGATCAGATGTTTCTGATCATGACCGCGGCCTCCATCTCGCTCACCAGAGTGATCCGTCATGAGTTCGAGCTCTCGGCGCTGATCCAGTGGCCAAACGACGTGTTCATCGGTGACAAAAAAGTCGCCGGCACCACGCTTGAACTTTCCGCGGATGCAGACATTATCAGATACTGTCTTGTCGGCATCGGCGTGGACGTGAACGTCTCCGTCGAAAAAGTCATGCCGAATCTTTCCCGGTATGTGACCTCCCTTTCCGATGAACTCGGTCATGAAGTGAACCGGGCCCAGTTCTTTGCGGTGTTTTTGAAGGAGTTCGAACGCCGGTATCAGATGATCCTGAAAGGAGAGACCGAGCCGCTCTTCCGCGAATGGAGAAGCCTTTCCCGCACACTGCACCGCAGGGTCCGTGTCCGCACGATCCGCGAAAGCTTCGAGGGAGAAGCGCTCGATGTGGATGAACACGGCGCTCTGCTTATCCACAAAGATAATGGCGAGGTCGAACGCGTGATAGCAGGCGACTGCTATCTTATCTGATCCTTTTTTATCGTTAACCGCCTTATGATAATTGGTTAACAATGTACGGCGACGAAAAACGTTCGGCTCTTCTTATGTATTCTGCGGTGTTTACGGCGCTGATCACCGTCGGCGGCTGGATATCCGTGCCGTTTGTCGTGCCGTTCACTTTGCAGACCCTGTTTGTTCTGCTGGCGGCATCGGTGATGAAAAAGTATGCCGTCGTCCCGGCCGCTTTGTATGTGATGTTTGGCACGCTTGGTCTTCCGCTGTTTCACAACGGGACCTCGGGGCTCGGGATCCTGCTTGGTCCGACCGGCGGGTTTCTGATCGGCTTTATTCCGATGGCGTTTATCGCCGGCGTCTTTTTTTCGAAAAAGACCCGCGCCGCCGATCTTTCCGGGATGGTCCTTGGCATCCTCGTCTGCTATTTCTGCGGAACAGTCTGGTTTATGGTCTCAGCCGGAGCTTCTCTTCCGGCGGCCCTGATCACCTGCGTGATCCCGTTTATCGCCGGCGATGCCGTCAAGATCACGGCGGCGGAGATGGTGACCCTGCGCCTGAGAAAAGGCGGGAGGCTGCTGTTTGATTGAGATCGAAGACCTCCGTCACGGGGTCCTGGATATCCCTTCGCTTGGGATCGCGCCTGGTCTCACCGCGGTTTCGGGGAGAAACGGCGCCGGAAAGACGACGCTTCTCAAGATCTGTTCAGGGCTTCTTCTGCCGGACAGCGGCTCCGTCAAAATAGACGGCGTCGAGCCGCGTATGCAGAATGCCGGGTATGTGAGCGAGTTTCCCGACCGCCATCTGCTGTTTGGGATCGTGTATGATGAGATTGCATCAACGCTCAGGTTTGCCCGGCTGCCGGCCGATGAGATCGACAGAAGGGTCCGGCAGACCGCGGAGGAGGCGGGGATTGTGCATCTGCTGGATCGGGAGTGCCGGACGCTTTCCGGGGGCGAGAAGATGCTTGTCGGGATCACGGCCGCGATCATTGATGATCCGGTGCTTCTGGTTCTGGATGAGCCGGATTCACATCTGGATCCTGTGACGGCGGAGGAGTTTTTGGCGTTTGTTTCTTCGCGCAAGATCCCGTATGTTCTGTGGAGTTCGCATTCCCGGACGCTGCTCTCAAATGCGGAGGCGGAGGTGAGGTTGTGAGGCTGGTTTTGGACGCGGTCCGTTGTACAAGAGGGGATTTTTCTCTGTGTGCGGATGCAGAATTCTCTTCAGGGGTGCATCTTGTCACCGGGAGGATCGGGGCGGGGAAGTCGATGCTCGGTTCGGTTCTTGCCGGGTTGATCCGGCCGGATTCTGGGCAGGTCGTTTTGGAGGACTGCGGATCCCGGATCCTTCTGATGCAGTTTCCCGAGTATCAGGTGACCGGGGCTTCGCTTTCAGCGGAGGCGGCTTCGTGGGGAGTTATGGGAACCGAGCCGGTTTTTTCCCTTCTGGGCGCAAAGACGGGAAGCCAGGATCCGTTTTCGCTTTCCCGGGGGGAGTTGAAACGGCTGATGCTTGCATGCGTGTTTGCCAAGGATCCGGATGTTTTAGTTCTGGATGAGCCGTATGCTTCGCTGGATGAGGAGGCAAAGGGGATCCTGACGGAGCTGATCGAGGCACGCCGGGGGATGACGGTCGTGTTTTCGCATGAGTCGGAGTTTGCGCCGCAAACTGCGGTTACCTGGCGGATGGAGAGGGGAGGGCTGGTTCGTGAGTGATATCAGGTTTCGGCTGCTGAGTCTGGTGCTTCTTTCGGTTCTGTGTTTTGCGGATCTGGTGGGAGCGGCGGCGGTTTTCTGCTGGTGGCTGGCGTTTGGCGCGAAGACGACGTTTGCCCGTCTGTCCTGGAGGACGGTGCTGCCGGTTTTGGTCGTTTTTTGTCTGTTTCCTTCGGCTGTTTTGTTTTTTACGGGCGGGGATGTGTTTTACGGGGCGAAGATCTTTGTTCTGGCGCTGCTGGCTTTCTGGTTTTCGGCGAGTCTTCTGCCTGGTGAACTGATGAGTTTGTTTGTGCGGGTTTTTGGTCAGGGGATGGGGTTTGATCTGGGGATGACGGCTGAGCTGTCGGTCCAGGCTTTGTCCGGGGTCAGGGAGGATCTTTTTCATATGCGGTCTGCACTGAGGATCAAGGGGCAGAGGTTTTCTCCAGGTGCGGTTCCTTTTCTTGGGGCGGGTCTGCTGGTTCTTTCGCTTCGGCGGTCTGCATTTTCGGCGTCGGTTCTGGCGCGAAGGGGGTATGTGTCGGGAGGGACGTATGTTCCGGTGTTTTCGCCGGGGGCGGGGGATGTTGTGATGCTGGTTTTTGCGGTTCTGCTGTACGGGGTGCTTTTTTTCTGAGAGGGGGTCTGACACAAACTAATTTATCCATGCGGGTCTACAATGATTCATGGATAAAATAACGGACAGCGGCGTGAGTCCGGTGCTTGGAACGTTTCTTCTGCTGGCGTTGTCCGTTGTTATGATCGTGCTTGTTATGATCTCGGTGAACGGGATCATGGGGGAATATACGCCGGTGTATGACCGGTCGGTGGGTTTTACGATCGAGGTGGATGCGACGAATAGTACGGCTCTAATCACGCCGGTGTCGGGGACGGATCTGCCGTTTCTTGAGTCGTACCGGGTGTATACGACCAACGGGCAGTGGGATAGTCCGAGTCCGGGGGGATAACGGTGACGGATTTTAATTCGACGGTGCATTTTGTGAATATCGTGGGGAATTTTACGGATCAGGTGACGGCGCTGGTTTTCAGCGGGAAGGTGACGATCGAAGGAGGACAGGTGGCGATCGTGATCGTGGGGAGTCCGTATTATGTGGTTGGAAGTGAACCCTATGGATCGATCTCAGAGTTAATAGAGTCAATTAATAACTGGAAACCGGGTGTAGTCGAACCTCTCGGAAGTGGTGACGGATTTGAATTGATTGGAGATTTAGTGATTGCAGACCAGCCTCTTGTCATCACAGCTGTTCTCCAGGATGATGCGGGCGGTACCTTTGTCATAAAAGACTCTGGAGGCTCAATACAGCGGGCTCCGGGCTATTCTGATTCACCCATTCTCGTTTTTGAATCGTCGGGAGGACTTCATGTTATCTCTGGATCGCTAGAATTAGATGGGATGGGTTATGATTGCGGAGCGCCGCTTCTTGAAATAAATTCTAGTGCTGAATTCGAATTAAATGGCGTTTTTATTCTGAAAAACAATGTCAATCGTTACGGCATTATGCCTGGGGGCGGGTTGTACAACATGGGTAATATTGTCTTTGGAGGTACTGGTGAAATAACTATATTTAACAATACTGCGCCTATGGGTGGTGGTATATATAATACAGGAACGCTTGAACTTAACAACAATAAAATATATATTAGACAAAATACTGCAGAAAAAGGCGGAGGTATTTATAATGCAGGGGGTTCCGTTACATTGACAAAAGTGGGGGATATTCGTGATAATTCTGCGCCTACTGGTAATGGAAAGAGCTACTATGCGGTTTTCGGTTCCTCCAGTCCCGGATTTACAGGCCTCATAACTACGGGAACAGGAGATAAATACAGAGATACTAATATATTTTAGCTAGGATTTATGGGATGTTGGGTGTGCATCCCATTTGTGAGGAGGAAGGGAAAAGTGTGGAAATGTGAGAAAAACCCACCGCGTTCGCAAATCAGAGATTTGCTCTCCGCTTCGGGTCTTCGACCCTCGCTTGAATCCGCCCTACGGGCGAGATAATCGGATTTGCTTATCCCTTCATCAGGAGCGGGTTGGGCGCGGAACGCGGACGACCTTAGCCGAGCAAACCGAAGGTTTGCGTGCGGGCGGGTCGGATGCGAAGCAGACGACCTTAGCCGAGGCGGGCTGCCCGAAGGGCGGCCTCAGCAGAGCAAACTGAAAGTTTGCGACCAAGGCTTTGCCTTGCGACCAAATCGTTAGATTTGCGAGACCGTTCGGGCAAATCCGGTTCACCGCCCCAGCGGCTCCCGTGATGGGGGAGAGGGTCCTGTTTTTTGCATTTTTTGTACGGTATCTCTCTCAGTGAGAGCGGCGTTTTCACGAAAAGAGGGGGCATTATCGCACCGCGCGGTCAGGGGTATAAATACCGTCGAAAAAAAAATTATAGGAGTATGGATGATCCATTTTATCTGAAGAAAAAACTCGGTATCCGGCGAAGCCTGAACCCGTTCACAAAGGAGCCCTATGTGCTGGATTTCCGTCTGACCATGGAGCATAAAGACCGGCTGTATGCGCTCAGCCGCGAGACGGGAACATCGATCGACGAGGCATTGCGGGTGATCCTCGATCTCGGATTTGTATGTGAAAAGGATGCGGGCGGGCGTACGGATATGGTGTATTACGATCCGAATATGACCTGTAATGATTTTTATCACGCACTGCTGATCAAGGGATTTGCGGCGTATGATGCCGGGAAGCGATGACCGGTCTGCAGGAAACTGACCAGCTTTTGGAGACGTACGGCTCTGTTCGAAGTACTATCCTTGCGACCAGGTCATCGGTTTGTCGTGCGGTGAATTCGGCGATGGTTTTTGCGTACTGGGAGATCGGGCGTCAGGTGGTCGAGGCCTCCGGCGGAAAGGAGCGTGCCGAGTACGGTGAGGGGCTGCTGAAGTATCTCGCAAAACGGCTGAGTGCTGAATTTGGGAATGCATTCTCTGAGAGGAATCTACGGTACATGCGGCAGTTTTTCCTCCTGTTTCCAATGCGGAACGCACTGCGTTCCGAATTGAGCTGGACGCATTACCGGCTTATCATGCGGGTGGAGAATGAGAAGGCACGGGCGTTTTATCTGGATGAGTGCGTGAGGGAAAACTGGAGTACCCGCCAGCTGGAACGGCAGATCACGACGTTTTTTTATGAGCGGCTTTTGGTGAGTAAAGACAAGAACGGGGTGAAAATGGAGGTCGGCAGGACAGAGCAAAAGCCGGAGTATGAATTCATGATCAAGGATCCGTATGTTCTGGAGTTTTTGAATCTCCCGGCTGAACCGGGTTTTTATGAGAAGGATCTTGAGTCGGCTCTTATCTCGAATCTGCAGAAGTTTCTTCTGGAGCTTGGAAGGGGATTTTCGTTTGTGGCGCGGCAGAAGCGTATCAGTTTCGATGATGAGAATTTTTATATCGATCTGGTGTTTTACAATTATATTCTGAAGTGTTTTGTTCTGATCGATCTGAAGACAGGGAAGCTGACGCATCAGGATCTTGGTCAGATGCAGATGTATGTGAATTATTATACGCGGGATATGATGAACGAGGGGGATGTTCCGCCGATAGGGATCGTGTTGTGTGCGGATACGTCGGAGACGCTTGTCCGCTATACCCTCCCTGAAGGAGAGTCACAGGTTTTTGCGTCGAAGTATATGCTTTGTCTGCCAAAGGAGGAGGAGCTTGCAGAGCTGGTGGCTGAGTGGGTGGTGCGTGAGGAGGAGATACGTTATGAGCGAAGATAAGGAGAAATTTGAGCCTTCCCTGGATCTTGAATGGACCGAATGGACCGCATTTCAGGATGTTCGTCCCCGCCGCTCGAAACTGCCGAAAGGCGGCGGGTTCATCCGGATCCGCCCGATCGATACCGATCTGATCATATCTCTTACGCTTGCAAATTCGGCGCTGATCAATACGTTTGGCGAGATCCTGCAGTATCGTCACATGGATTTTGTACATACCCGTCCGCCGCTGATGAAGACGAATCCGGCGGCGTGTTTGTGGACCCTGCGTTATGCGACCGGGGTGGAGTTTGAGTATTCCTGTGCGGTATCGTCTTACGAAGGTTACACGAAGAAGGCGGCGGCGAAGCTCCGAAGAGGACATCTTGCGGCCCTTTTGTGGGAGCAGCGGGTGAAGAACGGCCGCTCGCCGCTGTGTAATTTTATCGAGATGGAGCCTGATCTGGTTCTCGCAGGGATGATGCAAAATATTTCTTCTCCTGCTTTGCGGCTCGAAGGCGAGCCGGCGGATCAGAACTGGATGGGGCTTGACTGGTGCGAGCCGTTTCCGGTTGGCGAAGAGCGGTTCAGGTATGGGGATGCGGGCTTTATGAAGGTTATTCTGGACGGGGAGGTGACGCATATTTCGGAGAGGCAGCATCTTTTCGGGACCCTGGTTTCGAATGCTTCGGGGTGCTATGGGGAGGGGGCGATGATCTCGGTGGCTCTGCGTGATCCGGATGTGCCGAGGTATCAGGCAGCGGAGATGCTGAGTGATCTTATGGGCGGGTATTATGCGGCGAAGGGATGTGTGCCGGAAACGCAGTTTCGGGGTATGTCGGGTCAACATGCACGGGTGCAGGCGGCATCCGGTGAATGTGATCGGGTTTTCCAGAGCCGTTACTGCCGTTTTAGGGATCCTCCTGATCCAGGTGATTCTCCTCGCGGGAGCGTATTCCTATAAAATCATGATTACGTCAGATCCCGGACTGTTCAGATCCCTGTCCGGGCTGTTTGCGTTTCTCTTCTGTTTAACGACGGTGTTTGTGGTGTTGACCGCGGGGTTGGTTGTCCTGACTCTGGATGCGGCGGGTCTGATGGATGGCGGTGACCTTTAGGTCCCTTAGCTAAGCAAATCTTTGATTTGCGACTGCGGGCCGTCCCGTAGGGGCGGGCTCAGCCAAGCAAACAGAATGTTTGCGACCAAGGCTTTGCCTTGCGAGTAAATCTTTGATTTGCGAGACCGTTCGGGCAAATCCGGTTCACCGCCCCGGCGGCTCCTGTGAGGAGAAAAGAGTATTTTTGGTGTTGGGGGGGCAGGGGCAAAGGAGGGAGCGCCTCCTCTGAGAATACACATAAATACTGTCAAAGGATAAGTAATGTTATCTTAATCCCTGAACTTTGCATGGAAAAAAGAGGAAGTTGTTATGCATCCGGAAGACAAAGCCAGAATAATAATCGACGAGAAGCTTGAAGCGTCCGGATGGGTCATACAGGATTACAAGGGAGAATTTAATCCGCGGGCGGCTCTCGGCGTCGTAGTCCGGGATTTTTCTACAGAGACAGGGCCTGCAGATTATATGATGTTTATTGCAGGCGAACCGGTCGGCATAATCGAAGCAAAGGAGGATGCGAAAGGCGAGAAGATCACCACCGTTGAAGAACAGTCCAAACGCTATCTCCGAAGCAATCTTAAGGGCCTTTCAAAAGACAACCGGCGTTTTACCTACGAGGCAACGAGCGTTCTCATCCGATTCACGGATCATGTGGATGTGAATGCGAGGTCCCGCGAGGTCTTTTCTTTTCATCGTCCGGAGACGTTGTTTGCTCTCATTCAAAACGGGGAAAAGACGCTCCGGAATACTATGCGGGATTTTCCTCCGTTTGATTCCGCAGGTTTTCGCGAGTGCCAGACGAAGGCAATCCTGAATCTGGAGAAGTCGTTTTCCGAAAACCGCCCGCGTGCTCTTATTCAGATGGCGACCGGAGCAGGAAAAACATTTACGGCGATCACGTCCATCTATCGTCTTTTGCGGTTTTCTAAGGCAAAACGGGTTCTGTTTTTGGTCGATACGAAAAATCTCGGAGAACAGGCTGAGGAGGAGTTTCGCAAATACCGCCCGAATGATGATCCGCGTCTGTTTCCCGAGTTGTATAATGTGTGCAGGCTGACAACATCCGAGATTCCTGAGGATACTCATGTGTGTATCTCGACGATTCAGCGGATGTATTCGATTCTTCGCGGGGAGGCGCTCGATGAGGGAGCGGAGCTTGTTTCGCTGAATGAAGTTCCGGCGCTGAAACGCCCGGTGGAGATCAGTTACAGTCCTAAGTATCCGATCGAGTTTTTTGATCTGATCGTGGTCGATGAGTGTCACCGGTCGATTTATAATGTCTGGAAGCAGGTTCTGGATTACTTCGATGCGTTTATTGTCGGGTTGACGGCAACGCCCGATAACCGGACGCTCGGGTTTTTTAACGGGAATCTGGTGAGCGAGTATACGCACGAACAGGCGGTTCTCGATAATGTGAATGTGGGAGGGGATATCTTCGTTATCGAGACTGATGTGACGAAGAACGGTGCGGTTATTTTTGACCGGATGGTTGAGCGGAGGAATCGTCTGACGAGGAAGAGACGCTGGGAGGAGAGCGAGGAGGATATTTTGTATGCTCCCGGGCAGCTTGACCGGGATGTGGTGAATCCGAGTCAGATTCGAACGATTGTCAGGACCTTTAAGGAGAAGATTTTGACGGAGATCTTCCCGGAGAGGAGTGAGGTTCCAAAGACGCTGATTTTTGCGAAGACGGATTCGCATGCGGATGATATTATCCAGATCGTGCGTGAGGAGTTTGGGGAGGGGAACGAGTTCTGCAAGAAGGTGACGTATAATTCGGATGAGGATCCGAAGTCGATTCTGAATGAGTTTCGGAACGGGTATTATCCAAGGATCGCGGTTACGGTCGATATGATCGCAGTGGGGACGGATGTGAAGGCTATCGAATGCCTGATTTTTATGCGGGATGTTCGGAGTCCGTCATATTATACGCAGATGTGGGGACGGGGGACCCGGACGTTTTCAAAGGATGAACTGCAGATGGTGAGTCCGTCGGCTTCTGAGAATAAGTCGCGGTATGTTTTGATCGATGCCGTTGGAGTGACGACTTCGCTGAAGAGTGCGAACCGGCCGCTTGATCGTAAGCCGACGGTTTCTCTGCAGGATCTGATGATGAGCGTGGTGATGGGGACGCGGGATGAGGATACGCTTACGACGCTTGCCGGGAGACTTTCCCGTCTGAATGCGAAGCTTGTTCCAAAGGAGATGGAGCAGTTTGAAGAGGTTGCCGAGATTCCTTTGAAGGATGTTATCGGGGGTCTGCTGAACTGTTTCGACGAGGATGTTTTGCGGGAGAGGGCGGTATTGGCGTTCGATCTGGCGAGTCCGGAGGATGTGACGTCGGATCAGATTTCAGCTGTGCAGGGAGAAGAGGTCGAAAAGGCGTGTTCGGTGTTTTATTCGCCGAAGGTCCGCGGATTTGTCGAGGATGTGAGACGGAAGCATGATCAGATTATTGATTCGACGACGC
The DNA here is from genome assembly GCA_002287215.1 of Methanocorpusculum parvum. Classification (GTDB taxonomy): domain Archaea; phylum Halobacteriota; class Methanomicrobia; order Methanomicrobiales; family Methanocorpusculaceae; genus Methanocorpusculum; species Methanocorpusculum parvum. The sequence goes on along the minus strand of LMVO01000043.1, from coordinate 11,027 downwards.
AGGATTTTGTGCTGACAGCAGAGTGGGATCCAAAGCGGCGGGAGGAGGCGCTCGGAGTTATTACGTCGTTTCAGGAGTTTATTTCCGCGAACCGGGATGAGATCGCGGCTTTGTCGATTATTTACTCACAGAGCTATCAGTCGCGGCATTTGACGTTTGAGATGGTGAGGGAGCTGACGGAGGCTCTTTTGGCGGTTTCTCCGATGCTTTCGGTGAGTAATTTGTGGAGCTGTTATGCTTTGCGTGACGGGAAGGAGGATAAGAGGCGCGGGGTGGTTCGTCAGCTTGCGGATATTGTGTCGCTTGTCCGGTATGAGCTTGGACAGAGTTTTGAGCTTGTGCCGTTTTCGGATGCGGTGAATCGCCGGTTTATGGAGTGGACGCTTTTGAAGAATGCCGGGGCGGTGCATTTTACGGATGAGCAGATGATGTGGCTGCGTATGATCCGTGATCATGTTGCGACGTCGGTGGAGGTTCGTTCTGATGATCTTGAGCTGCCGCCTTTTGATTCGAAGGGGGGTCTTGGACGATTCTATAAGGTGTTTGGTTCGGAGTATGCGCAGGTTTTGGATGATATGAATGGGGCATTGGTCGGGTGAGCCGGATTTCCCGGATGCATTCTTTCAAACCATGCGGATTTGGTTCAATGAATATTTGCATTTTTTGATCACTTTTTTGTGCAGTTAATACTGATTTCCAGACATAATTTATGTTTTTATCCCTCGCAAATATATTTATATAGTGGAGCCGCGTATGAATATATTAGGTTACATAATATATTATTATTGATGTATTTGTAAACCGGTGTGGAATCAGGTCATGTTTGGAGAACGTATAAAACAGGCAAGACGTTTGTCTGCTATGAGCCAGCAGGAACTTGCGGATAAGATGAATGTATCGAAGATGACGATTTCAAAATATGAAAATAATAAGTTGTATCCAACATCCGGGATGCTGATAGCTCTTTCAGAATCCCTGAATGTGGGTATTGATTATTTCTTTAGAGAGACTTCAGTTGTTTTGACTCCTGATGTGGCTTACCGGAAATCACCACATCTTACCGAGAAAGATCTCGGTGAAATTATGGCAAAAAGTACGGATGTTCTCGAGCGGCAGAAGGAGATCATGCATATAATGAATATCACTCTTGCGAAGGTTCCGAGAAAACATATCCGTTCTATTTCCACTTTGGAGGAGATCGAGAAATTTACTTTGGAGCTTCGTAAAAAGTGGCAGCTTGGTCTGGATCCGATTGAGAATCTGATGGAGGTAGTGGAAAACCATGGGTTCTGTGTTGGGGTAATTGATGCTCCAAAGGGTTTTGACGCGTTTACGGACGTTGTGGATACTGATGTTCCGGTTATTATTCTTCAGAGGAATATGCCAGGTGACCGTCAGCGTTTTTCGCTGGGTCATGAACTCGGACATTTTTTCATTAAGAATTCCGGGTCTCTCGATGTTGAGAGAATGGCAAATCAGTTTGCGGCATCACTTCTTGTTCCCCGTGAGATGCTGATCCGTGATCTGGGAGAGAGAAGGACAAACATCAGTCTTGATGAACTGTGTTTGCTGAAGCATAAGTATGGGGCAAGTATGCAGTGTCTCGTTTACCGGATGAAGGATGTCGGGATTATTGATATCTCCCTGATGGAAGAGATCATTCTTTCTTTCAAGCGTAATGGATGGGATGTGAAGGAGCCCGGAGATCAGATCAAGCCGGAAGAGCCTATGCGGATGAAGCTTCTTGTGAATCGCGCTCTGTCGGAAGGAATCATTTCCGAGAGTAAGAAGCGGGAACTTCTTGGAGAGAAGATTTCGTTTGAGGCGGAGTGCGAGGCTGCATGAGTTTACCCCCCACCCTTATTTTTGATGCTAATGTTCTGGTGTATCTCTCTAAGTTGGGTTTACTGCCGTATGTTCGTTTATTGGTTCCAAATCCCATTACATCCGATTTTGTGAGCCATGAGATGAAAGCACCAAAATGGTCTGAGATCAAAGAGGAGGGACTTCGGGCAATACCGCTGGATAAAAAGATGATTGCGGAAGTTGTAGCGACACGTACCCGGGTTCATAAGCGGGATGGGAGAAATAATGTCAGTGTAGCTGATGTTTCTCTGATCGTTCTTTCAACGATGTCTCATGCAATGATTTTAACAGAGGACAAGAATCTGAAAAAGGCTGCATGTGAAGAGGGGTGTGTTGTGGGAAGTCTCAGGTGGCTGCTTGATTGTATGGGTGAGTCTGATGTTTTACCGGCAGAGAAGATGGTGGATGTTTTCAGAGATGCGGGGAAACTGATGAATCGTTCGTATGGCCGCTGTATTGCAAAATATCAGGGAAAGGCTGAGAGGGGAGTTTCAGAGCCGGAGGCGGCGTATGTTCGCGGGAAAAGTGTTATTGTTGAGGGCAATTGGAACGAATAACGATAGCACTCATTTGTTTTTGTAAGGGAGAACCCATTTCCAGAGATTATTTTAGCTTGATTCTTTTTTATTCGAACTTACACGGTGTGCTCTCAACCGAAAAAAACTGACGTGCTTATGAGATGTACGTCGATTTAGTATACGGGTGAAATGCGGACACATGAGAAATTCCACCGCGTTCGCAAACCTTTGGTTTGCTCTCCGCTTCGGGTCTTCGCCCCTCGCTTGAATCGACGCGAATCCAATTCGGAAAGGTATGGCTGGGTGTGGAAACATGAGATATCCCACCGCGAATAAGCCCAAGCGGGCAAAGCCCGCTTGAGGCGGCACGCAAGCCTTCGGCTTGCACGCAATCGCGAATCTCCGCGAATCGCATTTTCCTTACGCTGTCTTCTTGTCCTCGTCGTTTCACTCCTCGGCCGCGTTCCTACGCTTCGCCTCATCGGCTCCGCGTGACCGGAACGCCAGCGTGGAAAGTCCACGAGCTGTAAGCTCGTGAGACGTCTCAAGAGCCTTCGGCTCTTGGACAAATGCTGGAAAACCCGCGTCGCGGGTTTTCTCATGATTAAAAACCAATCTGCATAATTATTACAAAGATTTGAGAATCTTTTAAGAAAACCCGCGACGCGGGTTTTCCAGCATTTTTCGTTCCGCCGTCCCGACCACGCGGAGCCGATGAGGCGAAGCGTAGGGACGCGACCGAAGGTCAAGAGGGCGGAACAGGAAAAATGCGATTCGCGCAGATTCGCGATTGCGTGCAAGCCGAAGGCTTGCGTGCCGCCTCAAGCGGGCTTTGCCCGCTTGGGCTTATTCGCGGTGGAATATCTCATGCATCCACACCCTGCCGTACCCTTCCCGAATTGGATTGAGACTAAAACCGCGTAAGTCCTATTAAAAACCGACCGGGTTATAATCTTTCACGCCTATTTATCATATGTCTATATATGAGGTATGAGATGGGATTACCACATTATTGAGGGGAACTGAAAATGGCATGGTATGAAATATTCAAAGACACATTAAAACTGGCTCAGACAGTTAATAATGCTGAACTTTATGATAAAATGATGGAGCTTCGTGGCATGATGTCTGACATGCAGGATGATATTGACAGATTAAAGGATGAAAATAAATCTTACATCAATAGAATACAAGAATTAGAAAAAATCAGGGTAACTGAACTGGATATTGAGTATTATCCTAATAATGCATATATAACTCTAAAGAGTGATCAACAGAAAATAAAGTATTGTGGTGTGTGTTGGGGAAAAGATCAGAAGCTTATCCCCATCCCAAGAACGTTCGACCGTTATCATTGTTCTCTTTGTGGTTCAGACTGGCTTGAAACTGGAGATTCTTCCACTCTCCCTACCAATGTATCACAAAATCCACAAAAATAGATCGCCACGATTATAATGATAGGAAATGAATTACCGAAGGGATGGATATTAGCTGATTTTCTAGATGCTGTGGAAATTTTCGATAATCTCCGAAAGCCCATTAACAGTAAAGAGCGACAAAGACGAATTGCAGGTAAAGATACAAAAAATCTATTTCCATATTACGGTGCTACCGGACAAGTTGGTTATATTGACGATTTTCTTTCAGATGGAGAGTATGTTCTTCTAGGTGAGGATGGAGCTCCATTTTTAGATACTACGGCAAATAAGGCATATCTCATTTCTGGGAAGGCATGGGTAAATAATCATGCTCATGTTCTAAGATCAAAAACAAGCAATAAATTTCTGTGTTATTATCTTAATCAGTTCAATTACAAAGATTACGTGTCAGGAACCACACGTTACAAACTAACACAAGAAAAGATGAAACGGATTCCAGTTCTCCTCCCCCCTCTCGCCGAGCAGCACCGGATCGTGGCGAAGATCGAGGAGCTTTTTCTGGAGCTTGACCGCGGGATCGCAGGCCTCGAAAAGGCGAAGGCTCAGCTGAAAACCTACCGGCAGGCTGTGCTGAATAGTTCGTTTATGGGTAATTTAACTGAATCCTGGCGTTCTATTCACTCTGAAGATGTATTAGATAATTATCTAGCTCAATTGGAGTATGATCGTAAATTGGCTGGTAATAAAAAGAATTATGTGCTTACTGGGGATATTTGGTTGGACCCACTGCCAGAAAATTGGAAATGGGTATGCATCGGAGATATTAGCTCAGGTGTAGAATACGGCTCATCGAAAAAATCAGAAACTAGTGGCCGCATCCCTGTATTAAGGATGGGTAATATTCAAAGTTATTATTTTGATTGGACAGACCTTGTTTTCAGTTCTGATGAAGATGAAATTAAAAAATATGCCTTATCAAAGGATGATGTTTTGTTCAATCGAACAAATAGCCCAGAACTAGTAGGTAAAACCGCATTATATAATGGCGAATATCCTGCAATATTTGCAGGATATCTCATTCGATTAAATCAGTTGAAATCAATTAATGCAAAATATCTGAATTATTATCTTAATAGCCCAATAGCAAGGAAATATGGCAACAAAGTAAAAACAGATGGTGTAAATCAATCAAATATCAATGGGAATAAATTATGTCATTACCCCTTTCCGCTGTGTTCAGAATTAGAGCAAAATGAAGTGGTATCTGAGATAGAATTCCGCTTCTCACTTTGCGACTCCCTCGAAAAAACCATTGACTCCTCCCTCAAAAACGCCGAGACCCTTCGGCTCAGCATCCTCAAAAAAGCCTTCGCCGGAGAACTCCTCAAACAGGATCCGGCTGAGACTTCGTCACCCACCCTCTCAAAGGAGAACACCTAACCATGTCAGAAAACAACGCTCCCGCCATCGTCTCACGCGTCTGGTCACTCTGCGACATCCTCAGAGATGACGGCGTATCCTACAGTGACTACCTGGAACAGCTCACCTACCTCATCTTCCTGAAAATGGCAAAAGAGTACAGCGAACCGCCGTACAACCAGCCTCTCTGGATCCCCGAAGAATACACCTGGGACAAACTCGCCGGGACATCCGGACCCGAACTCGAAACCCAATACAAACTGACCCTCGACAAACTCGGCAAAACCAAAGGACTCCTCGGCGAAATCTTCGCCGGAGCACAAAACAAAATCAGCGACCCCGCCAAACTCTCCAAAATCATCCGCGTCATCGGCAGTGAAAACTGGGTCTCCATGTCCGCCGACGTCAAAGGCGACATCTACGAAGGACTCCTCGAAAAGAACGCCGAAGACACAAAAAGCGGAGCCGGCCAGTACTTCACGCCCCGCCCCCTCATCAAGGCAATGGTCGAATGCATCGACCCCCAGCCGGGAAAAACCATCGTTGACCCTGCCTGCGGAACCGGTGGATTCTTCCTCTCCGCATACGATCATCTCAGCAAAAACCACAACCTCAACCGTGACCAGAAAAAATTCCTCAAAACAGAAACCTTCCACGGATGGGAAATCGTCAGAACCACCTACCGGCTCTGTCTCATGAACCTCTTCCTCCACAACATAGGCGATCTCTCCGGTTCCATCCCCGTCACCAGAAACGACTCCCTCCTCTCCGACCCCGGACAACGCTTCGACTACGTCCTCACGAATCCCCCCTTCGGCACAAAATCCTCAGTCACCATAACAAACGACGAAGGAGAAACCGCCAAACAGGAACTCACCTACAACAGACAGGACTTCTGGACATCAACCTCCAACAAACAGTTCAACTTCGTCCAGCACATCAAAACCCTCCTCAAATCCACCGGCAAAGCAGCCGTCGTCGTTCCTGATAACGTCCTCTTCGAAGGCGGAGCAGGAGAAACCATACGGAAAAAACTCCTCGAAACCTGCGACCTTCACACAATCCTCAGACTTCCAACCGGCATATTCTACAAACAGGGCGTCAAAGCAAACGTCATCTTCTTCGACAACGCCACCGCCGGCCCCGGACTCAAAACCAAAGACATCTGGATCTACGACTTCAGGACTAACATCCACTTCACCCTTAAGAAAAAGCCTATGAAGTTCGAAGACCTCGAAGACTTCATCAAATGTTACAACCCGGAAAACCGGCACCAAAGAACCGAGATATGGTCAGAAACTAATCCGGAAGGAAGATTCAAGCGGTATTCTGTCGAAGACATCCTCAAACGCGACGGAACAAGCATGGATATCTTCTGGCTCAAAGACGATGCAACCATCAATCCCGACGACCTCCCCGACCCGGACGAACTCGCAGCGGAAATTCTCGCAGAGCTGGAAGAAGCAACCGGGAGTTTCAGGGACCTTGTCGGGAAATTGAAGTGAGGAGCTGCCGGGGCGGCACATCTCAGAACCCCGTCAGCCGCCCCGCCCAAGCCCTAGAAAAAAAAGAAAAAGATCAGGTGATTTCCACGCCTTTCAGCGTCACTTTATGCTCTTCGATCACACGGCCGACGACTTTTGCCCCGTCAACCATCGAAAGGACCGTCTCCACGCTCTCCTTTGGCACAACAAACGCAAAACCCATACCCATATTGAACGTCCGGTAAAGCTCATTCGTATCAAGCCCTCCCTTCTCCGCGATCCATGCTAAAATCTCCGGAACTTCAAGCGGATCCTCGATCGCAAAACCGTAACCCGAGATCCTCAGGAAGTTCAAAAGGCCCCCGCCCGTCACATGGCACATCCCGTGAACCACCGCTTTACTGCAGACATCCAGAACCTCCGAGTAGATCCTTGTCGGAACAAGCAGCGCCTCGCCGACCGTCCTGCCCGACGGAAGGACCGCCGCATACCCGCCGTTCTCTTCGGCGACATTGCGTGCCAGCGTATACCCGTTCGAATGGACCCCGGTGCTTGCCACCCCGATGATAACATCTCCCGGAGCCACCTTTTCACCGGTCACGACCTTCTCCTTCTCCTGCACGCCAAGACAGGTTCCTGCAAGATCCAGCCCGTTGATCATACCCTTCAGCGTCGCAGTCTCTCCCCCGACGATATTCACATTCGAAAGGCGTGCCCCCTCATTCAGCCCGACCCCGATCTGGATCATCTGCTCCGTATCGATACCTTCCGTTGCGATGTAATCGACAAACGCGATCGGCTCGATGTTCATCACATACATATCGTTCACGTTCATCGCCATACAATCGATCCCGACCGTCGTCCAGTCCTTCAGATCATCAGCGATCCGCATCTTGGTCCCGACCCCGTCGGTACACAGCGAAAGAACTTTGCTGCCGAAATCGATCATACCGGCAAAGTGTCCCACTCCGCCGACCATGCCATGCTCACCGCTGCGTTTGAAACTCAGCTGACGGATCAGGGCTTTCACCCCGTCGGCCTCAAGGTTGATATCCACCCCGGCCTCCTTGTACGAATATTTTTTAGTCATGCGTCCTCTTTATCAAGATCATACTCTTCATGGATCGCCCGAACGGCGCGGATCCCGTCCGCCTCCTTCACCACAAACGAAACGTTCACTTCCGACCCCTGGGAGATCATCATCACATTGATCTTTGCAAGACCAAGCCCGTGGAAGATCCGGTAGAGAGTGCCGGGAGTCCCCGCCATTCCTGCACCGACCACCGAGACCACGTTCACATCCTTGGCAAACGTATACTCGCGGATCAGTCCTTTGTTTTTGATCTGGACAAGGGCTTTGTTCGCTGCGTTCACCTGCTCTTCGGTGATGATCAGCGAGATGTTCATCTCGGATGAACCCTGGCTGATCAGCATCACATTCACGCCTGCTGCCGCAAGCGAGGTGAAGATATCGCCCGCCACTCCCGGTTTCCCGGCGGCAAATCCGCTGATACTGATCATACAGCTGTTTTTGATCAGGGAAACGGCTTTCACGATACGTTTGTCGGCATGGCTTTCCCTGATGACCACGGTCCCCGGATGCGCCGGGTTGAAGGTGTTTTTCACATAGACCGGGATGTTCTTCTCCATTGCCGGGAGAAGGGCCCGCGGGTGGATGACTTTTGCCCCGAAGTAGGACATCTCCATCATCTCGAGGAACGAAAGCGAGTCGATCACGCGTGCCTCGGGGATGAGTCGCGGGTCGGTGGTCATAACGCCGTCGACATCGGTCCAGATGATGATCTCTTCAGCGTCGATGCCCGCCCCGATGATAGCGCCGGAGTAGTCCGATCCGCTGCGTCCAAGCGTCGTTACGGCTCCTTCACCGGAACAGCCGGTGAATCCCTGAATGACCGGGACCTGAGCGCCGAGCTTTGACCCGATACGTTCCATGATCCGCGGATAACTTTCAGCAAGGGCCGTTGCTCCGCCGTGAACACCGTCGGTAAGGATGCCTGCATCGCAGCCGCTGATCTGAAACGACGGGATCCCTGCCTGGCGAAGCGCAGCCGAGACGATCGGAGCTGAGAGTTTTTCACCAAAGGAGATGATATAGTCCCGGGACCGCGGCGTGAGCTCATGAAGATTATTGACGGCGATGAGAATATTTCTCAGACGTTCGAGCCGGATGTCTATGTGGGTCGTGACTTCGTCGATATAATCCGGCGCAACTATCCCAAGCGCCGTAAGGTGCCGTTCTCTGAGCAAGGAGATGAACGTATCCAGATTTTTCTTATCAGTACAACTGATAATCCCTTCCGCCGCCGTGATTATCTGGTCGGTGACTTTCGTCATTGCAGAGACTACAACAGCGATTTCATTGCCTTCCTCACGGGATTTTTTGATGAGATCAACGACTTTTGCGATACATTCCGCATCGCCGACCGATGTTCCACCGAATTTCATTACGAGCCGCATCTTATTGGTAGCACCTTTGAGTGATTGTGTAGATTATGGGTCGTAGCAAGTGATATACTCTGCGGGATGGGGGCATCGCCCCGGGTTTCCTCCTACTCATCGATGATTTTTTTGATAAGAGCCGTCACGCTCGGCTGCTGTTTTCGTTTGACCCGGGAAACCCGCATCGCCGCAGGCGGAGCGTTCATCTCAGCGTTCAGACGGCCGGTGATCTCGTCAAAGATCCGTTTGTAGGCGGTACAATGCGGATCGACGCCCTCAAGGGATCCGCCGGTCGGCGCGATCGCGTTGTACGGGCAGCCTCCTCTGCAGTAGGAGATGTGAGCGCAGTCTTTGCAGGCGGTGTCGACAAACTCCTTGAATGCGAGCATCCGTTTGCCTGCATGGCTTTCCATCAGGCTCTCGATTCGTGGAGCGTCCCTGACATGACCCATCACCCATTCCGGCATCCCGATGAACCGGTAACAGGGATAGATCTCTCCGTCCGGGCCGATCGCAAAGGTGGTTCCCATGCAGTCTGCATAGGTGCAGACGCTTCCCGCTCTGGTAAACACGCAGCGGCAGAGGTCGTTGATGTTCATGATCTCGATCTCGCCCGGATGTTCGACCGCTTCGTCGAGAAGATAGACCAGCAGTTCCCCGTACTCTTCGGGAGAGAGGGTCCAGGCATTGGGGTTTTCTCCTTTGAGGGAGGGGAGAGCCGGATGGAGTTTCATGACCCAGCCCTGTTCTTTGAAGAAGTTGACGATCTCCTCCTTCTGCTTGACGGAAGAGTTGGTGAACGTGCAGATGAATCTGACTAAGAGTCCGTGATCAGCGGCGATTTTGTAGCCGGCAAGGCAGCGTTCAAAGTATTCATTGCCCCGCTGGTAGTTGGTCAGCTCTTTTGGTCCGTCGATGGATGAACCGATCGGGACATGGTATTCAGCAAAGATCTCTGCAAGTTCGTCGGTCATGAGCCAGAGGTTGGTCTGGATGGCGAACTCGGGGGTAAGGTGGGCAAGCTCTTCTGAGATCTTTCGAAGAGCTGTCCGGTAGAACTCTGCGCCGGCAAGGAGCGGTTCTCCGCCGTGGAAGGTGAAGGTGACCCGCTGATCCCGGAGGGGTTTGAGCCATCGAACGATCTCGTCGATCGTGTCAAGCGTCATCCGCGGCGATTTTTCATCCGAACTCCAGCAGTATTTGCAGCGCCCGGGGCAGCCGAGTGTCGGAATGATCATGACATGGAACGGATTTTTCATTGGTGTCACTACGTTTGTCATGATACATGTTTATTATTTTTGTCTGCACACAACTAGATACATGACAGCACAAAAAGTACTTCTCTCCACGAATCACGGGGATATCGTTCTCGAGCTCCGTGAGGATATGCCGGTGACGTCCGGGAATTTTGCTAAACTGGTGAAGGACGGATTTTATGACGGGGTCATTTTCCACAGGATCATCGACGGATTCATGATCCAGGGCGGGGATCCGACCGGGACCGGATGCGGCGGGCCGGGGTATAAGATTCCGGATGAGTTCATGCCGGACAATAAAAACAACAAAGGCACGATCTCTATGGCAAATGCCGGACCAAATACGGGCGGCAGTCAGTTCTTTATCAATCTTGCAAACAATAATTATCTCGATAAAGCCCACCCGGCGTTCGGTAAAGTCGTCGAGGGTATGGATGTTGTGGAAAAACTTGGGAAGGTCAAGACAAATTACAGTGACAAGCCCTTAGAGAATGTCGTGATCGTAAAAGCGACCCTGCTCTAATCTTTTTTTAGTGGGAGTTGCGCGGTTTGCTCTTAACCGAAAAAAACTGACGTACGTCTGAGATGAACTTCGATTTTGTGTATGGCATTAGCGTTGGTGTATGAGATAATTTAACCGCGAAT
>LMVO01000042.1 GCA_002287215.1 Methanocorpusculum parvum | reverse complement strand
TCGTCCCTTCATCGGGACCGTTCGGGCAAATCCTGTCGGCGCCCCAGCGCCTCCCGCGAGGGAGAAATTCTTTCAGCAGATCTTAATCTGAAAAATATCCCTTTTACTGACAATCACGACATATGATCAAGAGGCAAATCAATAATAGGAGCCGCTGGGGCGGCGACAGGATTTGCCCGAACGGTCCCGATGAAGGGACGA
>LMVO01000041.1 GCA_002287215.1 Methanocorpusculum parvum | reverse complement strand
GACAACACTTCATTCTAAAAGAGAAGCATCCAGTAAAATAAGGATTGAAACTCAAGAGCGTCTGACATTACGATAGTGCCGGCCGTCATACTAAAAGAGAAGCATCCAGTAAAATAAGGATTGAAACAAATGAGCGATCAGACCATACAGAGTGCCAGTGAACTAAAAGAGAAGCATCCAGTAAAATAAGGATTGAAACAACAAAAGAA
>LMVO01000040.1 GCA_002287215.1 Methanocorpusculum parvum | reverse complement strand
CTTATCCTCACTCTCGCAATCCAGCTTCGCTGTCTTGCTCGTCCCTTCATCGGGAGCGTTCGGGCAAATCCTGTCGCCGCCCCAGCGGCTCCCGACGATAATATCTCCTCTCATTCCATCTCAAGATTGTCAGTAAATGGACACATTTTACAAATTTAGGACTGCTCATTAAGTATCCTGCTCACAGGAGGCGCTGGGGCGCCGACAGGATTTGCCCGAACGGTCCCGATGAAGG
>LMVO01000039.1 GCA_002287215.1 Methanocorpusculum parvum | reverse complement strand
CCTGAATTTGACAGTTGGCAAATATGCTCCCCCACATCTCTTTCCTTTTTTCTGATTAAGGGGTGCGGGGACGCGACTTCGGCGCGGAGCGTCCCGCGGTGGAAATATCTTATGTTCAAGGCTCGCGTTAACGTCCTGCTTAGCGAATCTGTCGTTGAATAGTCAGAACGGAAGGGATTGGGGGATATTATAGGGATTTTGAAGGGAAGTGGTTTGGGAGTATGATCATGATCTAATACTTCCCGAATTGGATCTACACCCCCAACACCGCATACGTAATATCTGAATATTCCATCTCCATCGACCTACCCGGAAACATATGGGGGCCACGG
>LMVO01000038.1 GCA_002287215.1 Methanocorpusculum parvum | reverse complement strand
GGCATTATCTCAATCAATGTTTCAATCCTTATTTTACTGGATGCTTCTCTTTTAGAGTCGCCTAAACTCAGTCCCACATACTTCACAAACGAAGTTTCAATCCTTATTTTACTGGATGCTTCTCTTTTAGAACATCGGCTATTGACAAATACATGCGGGAAGCGACGGTTTCAATCCTTATTTTACTGGATGCTTCTCTTTTAGCCGTCTGGGATTCGGTCTGTGGGACTGCCGGATCAAAGTTTCAATCCTTATTTTACTGGATGCTTCTCTTTTAGAGGATACATTGCGTATGATACGAAACTGGTCAGGTAGTTTCAATCCTTATTTTAAT
>LMVO01000037.1 GCA_002287215.1 Methanocorpusculum parvum | reverse complement strand
AGTCGAGATTTACGTCGGTGTGCTCAAACTGATAGCGGGAAAATATTCTGTCCTGCAGTCCGGAGATAATGAATCCGCTGTTTTCACCGAGCGTTTCGAGAAGACGATCCAGCGTTTTTCCCGTGAACGAAGGGAGATCATAGTATTCTCTGGTTTCCGGCTGCATGAGCCAGGAATGAGCACGTTTGATGCTGAAGTTGTCGCTGAGTTTGTAGGCGGTGAGGGCTTTGATCAGGGTGGAGATGTCGATTCCTTTCTTTTTCAGCGGGGAGAAGAGGGAGGTGAGGTCAAGGGAGGTGAACATTTTTTCGCTGAGGAGGAGAGGGCCAATCGGAA
>LMVO01000036.1 GCA_002287215.1 Methanocorpusculum parvum | reverse complement strand
AGAGAGAGAGAGAGAGAGAAGGAAAGAAAAAAACCAAAATGAAAATTACTACTATATAAATTAGTAACGCACTAGGTAGGTAGTTATTCCGGGGGTATCGTTTTTTCCAGGCGCCTCCTTATTGATTTATATACTATGACTGCATGAAGGAGAAAATACGCCGGATCCTGCCGATTTGGATTTTTACCCACGAAAAATCATCATTAAAAAATGGTCAAAATTGATCGGCGGAGGGTGATTTTGGAATCGAAACACCCATTTGCGAGTGGAAAATGATCGAAAATTGATCACGGGAAAGGAGTCTCAAAAACGATATCGGAACACCCGATCCAATTCGGGATGGAGTTTGTTAGGTGTGGAAACATGAGAAAAACCAACCGCG
>LMVO01000035.1 GCA_002287215.1 Methanocorpusculum parvum | reverse complement strand
GTCTTTTCTACTTTTGCCATATTACTCAGGCCTCCTTGGGCATGAATCCGTATTTCGTACGGAGGGCGTGGATACGCTGAACGTATGCAACATATTCACTGTCAGAACGGAATGGGGTTCCGACAAGGGAGTGGAACATCGGGGTGTTCTCTTTGAGCCAGGCTGCGTCCATCGGTTTGCCGACAGCGACTTTGCGGTCAAGGGGGAGAGCCACCTGATCTTTAACGTATTTTACAACACCGTCGGTGTCGAGAATACATCTCTGTACTGCGTCGAACATCATACCGTTCTCTGCGAGACGGAGGGAGTGTCCATGCACGGTTGCACCGCGGATACCAACGGTTGCTGGGTCAAAAAGACTGCTCTCGACAAGTTCGCGTGCGTATCCTTCAAGGTCACGCTCACGGCACTCGACGATCTGACGGCCGG
>LMVO01000034.1 GCA_002287215.1 Methanocorpusculum parvum | reverse complement strand
AGAGCCTTGCGAGGTAACATAGTTACCTCCAATCACTTATAAACCCACCGAATCAAAGCAGGCATGCCCCGCCGGAAGAAACCGGCAGGACAAGGCTTGGATCGTGCGTCTTGTGAGGTAATAATATTAGGCAAACATACATATAAACACACCTGTTTTGATGAGAAGAACGGACCATAAATATCATTATCCTAAACCACTCAGATGAAAATATAACTAATAAATTACAGGACGGCATACCCTTGTCAGAAGAAGAAATAACCCTAAGCATAGCCCGTTCATGGAACAGGTCCGAAATCCTCGACCTATATAGGACCGGGGGGTGGTGGGAAATGGGATGGAGCACAGACCGCATCGCGCAGATCATAGAGGGCAGCTCAATCTTCCTTATCGCCCACGACACGCAGAATCGCGCAGTCGGAATGGGCCGCATCATCTCCGACGGAGTTGCCGACGGATATATTCAGGACGTGGTTGTCTTCCCCGAATTCCGGGGACGCGGCATCGGAGAGCGCATAGCAAAAACGCTGAAGCGCCTGGGATCAGCGCACGGCCTGACATGGATAGGCCTCGTCTCTGCACCTGGAAAAGAATCAATCTACCGCAGAGCAGGCTTCTCTGAAATGAAAAACTACACCCCAATGCTCTTTGAACATGAAAAAAACTGACTTCAAAAAAATAACCCTCGAAGACAAGCCTCTCATCGATGACTACTTCCGGCGTTTTCCCCAGTATCACTCCGAACACAACTTCCTTACGCTCTTCTCGTGGGAACACTACGCCCCTTGCGAATATGCGGTAATAAACGACCACCTCATCCTTTCCAACACGATCAACGGCAGAAGCACGTGTCATGCTCCGGTTGGCGAATTCGACCCTGCACTTTTTGAAGAACTCATCTCCTTTGCCAAAAAAAACACAGGAGACTGCGCTATTGCCTTTTATGAAGACAAATACATTCCGTACATGCACCTCTACCACCCCGAAACCCCGGTCTATCACTCCAGGGGATGCAGCGATTACTACTACAGAACAAAGGAACTGGCCGAACTCTCCGGACAAAAATACCTCAACATCCGCAGACATATCAACCGATTCAATACCAAATACCAATACACCGTCGAGACGATCAAACCGGAAACCATTCCCGAACTCCATGACATGCTCGACAAATGGAGCGATACAAAAATCGCCGATACAAACACCGTGCTCAATGAAGAAGTCAGAGCCGCACACACGGCGCTGGAAAATTGGCATGAACTCGGGTGTGAAGGGCTGGTGATCCGCGTCGGCCCACGGAACAAAATAGGAGCGGCGGCTATTTGGGGAGAGATGAATTATGAAACTGCAGTCATTCATTTTGAAAAGGGCTTAGCCCAGTACAAAGGAATTTACAAAGTCATCAACCAGGAAACCGCCAGGCAGCTTCTGGGGAAATACACCTGGATCAATCGCGAGTCTGACATGGACGTCGCCGGTCTTCGCGAGGCGAAACTTCGATACCACCCGGAAAAATGTGCGAAGATCTGGTACATCAAACGAAAAGAGATCAGCTGACCCCGGCAAATTTATGCCCAGCAGCAGAGCGCAGAAACTTTCGGACCCCACAGATATTATTAGCCAGACGGCACATGTATAAAGCGGATGAACCTGTTGTTTGAACTCTCCGGAGAGAACCTGCCTCTGGCGATCGCCGAGTTGTCCTGTGTGGGGAAAGTTACCCGTACAGAAAACGGCATTGCCATAGCTGAAGTAGATGATCCGCGGAGAACAACACGGCTCGCGCAGACGCATGTAGTAATGCGCCTTCTTGGCGAATGCGATGCGTCAAAGGAAGCCCTCGAACGCCTCCTTGACCAGCTCGCCCCCATAGCCCCCGGCACATTCTGCTGCCGGGCAAGAAAGATTCATCCTGTCACCGTCAATGCATCCCAACTGGAACTCGAGCGCATGATGGGACAAAAAATTCGCGGCACGGTCGATCTTAAAGATCCGGCTGTAGAATACCGCGCTGTCTTTACAAACGGAAGATGCTTCTTCGGTCAGGTACTACAAACCATCGACCGCGGATCATACGCCTACCGAAACCCCCAGAGAAGAGCATTCTTCCACCCGGGTGTCATGATGCCTTTGATGGCTCGGACAATGGTCAACCTGACCCATGTCGAGCCTGGTCAATGGTTATGCGACCCCTTCTGCGGGACTGGCGGAATGCTTCTAGAATGTGAAATGCTGGGCATAGACGCAGTCGGAAGCGACTACGACCCCGAGATGCTCAACGGATGCAGACAGAACCTGCCAAACGGAGCATACATTCGGGCCGATGCAACGAACATGCCCTATCCGGACGGAGTTTTTGATGCCATTGCAACCGACCTCCCATACGGTCAGTCGACCACGATAGGGGCTGAAAGCATTGATACTCTCTACACAGAATCCCTCAAAGAGATACGGCGTGTGCTGAGATCCGGAGGCAGGGCTGTTATCGTGACACATAAAGACATCAGACCTCTCGCTGAAGATCTCTTTGAGATCGTCGGATACTACGAGCAGAGAGTGCATAAAAGTCTCACGCGAAGGATACTCATCCTCGCATAAAATACATTATGAAACAACATAGCGGAGAGTTGTAATGCTCTCGTGGATTAGTGAGCAGTTCTGCCACTATAAACCCGATCGGTCGATGGCAGTACGAGCCCTGCGCCACATGCGGCCAGCTGAACGCAAAAACCTCTTCTCGGAAGACATTATGCTGATGAGGACCGCCGAAGGATACTGGTTTGAAAATCTCATATACGAACAGCTCATCAGGATCGCGGAAAAAACCGATACCATCAAGAAGATCGTCAGAAAAGGCGCCGATGTCCCGAAACACCGCGAAAAGATCAGGCTCGGCGTGAACGGGATATATTCTGCAGAAAAAGGCGACATCAGAGTCAGAGGGAACGGTCAGGATCTGGCTGAAGTCGATCTCCTCCTTTTCGATAAAGACAAACAGGTCGTATTCAGTGAGATCGTGACCAGTCCTGCTGATCTCAAAGATCTTGAAGCAGAGATCATCTATAAGAAAAAGCTGTTTGGCTACATGTTCAATCAGGAGCATGTGGGATTCATTCTCTTTTCATCCGTCGATATCTCCGGAACACAGGTTGTGCGAAGGCTGGTTGCCGATCCAGATAATGCGTACATTGGGACACATGAATGTGAAGTGATGAAATCCTGTCTCAAAGGTCTCAGAATCACATCCATCCCCACACATCCGGAAAAAAATCCGGTGCTTATCCCCTGCGAGACATTAAAGATACGCGACTTTGATTACAAAAAACTCCACGACGACGCACTCACAAAGCTGTTTTTCGCCATGGACCATGACATGTCGCCGGATCAGTACTTCTCGGATCCTTCCGTCTCGCCATTGGTGAAAAAGGTTATCTGCGGAGGTCTATATCCTTCCGCGATCAAGGCGCTGATCACAAATTACGGCCTCCGGGTCAAATCAGAAATCCTTGACGCCGATTCACTCCAAGAGAACTACTCGCGCGTGATCCTTGCGGTGGATTTTCCCGAGATGTCACCTGTGATCTACCTCAAACCAAAAAAACAGCGGACCTATCTGAAAATGGTACCGTCAAAAACAGGCGGATTCAAATATGAACGGCCGACACCGTCCAGAGTAGGATTTTATCTTTGGCTGGAAGCAACCAAGCCGGCGATCGGTGCCGAGAGAGCACTGAGCATACTGGAGTACTGCAGTACACCCTTGAAAGACTGCCGCGACGGAATCGCCGAATGCCTGCTTCCCGGAACAACCGTACCCAAACATCACTACCATCCACGAAAAAAACGAAAGTAAGGAAGAAAATTCCTCATTTACCGTAACGCGGGGACATAACAGGGACACCGAACGATCAGAAGACCACCTGCCAAAACCAGAATACCGACACTCACAAAAACCCACGGATAGCCGAGAGGTGTAACGAGAAGACCGGTGACGAACGGCAAGGCGGCCATGCCGGCATACTGCATCGTCGTAAAAAGACCGTTCATCACGCCCTGGGGATGAGGAGTAACGGCGATATAATTCAATACAGCTGCCGAAATCACCCCAAACACACCGCCGACAATGATCATGCCAAACGGGGTAAGCAGAACGAGGGGAATGGATACGGCAAGGAGAAGAGCCGTCTTTCGAATAACGCCAAGAGAATCGGATAAAGCGAGATGTGCTGCGGCGTAGACGCATACGGCGGTGGCCAAACTCATCAGTGCCGTCACGATCCCGGAGATCTCAGCAGAATATCCAGACATCTCCGGATACATACTTGTCACAACACCGGTCGCTCCGGCAAAAACAAACAACGTCACCCATAACCATTTATGATACTGAGTGATCGAGAGGATCGTTCTAATCGGGATCCTGAGCGAGACAAAATCTGCATGGTCACGGAAAAATATCCCGGTAAAAAATGCACATCCGCTCAGAACAGAAAAAACGAGGACCCCTGCATAGGGATGATATGCTGCCAGCAGACCTGGAATCACGAGTCCCGCCACCAGACCGACATTCAGCAAAGCAATGTACATCCCGGACAGTTTTTTATGATCGGCCTCTGAGTTGACATACGAAAGTGCTGAAGAGACAAACATTCCGGTAAAAAGGCCTTCCAGAAACCTCAGTGATACGGTAAACAGAGGATCTCCCGGGAAAAACCAGATCAAAAGGCCGGACACACAGGTCCCGAGGAGACCAAGTTTTATCAGCGGCGGACGCCCGACCGTATCAGATATCCAGCCGGCAGGAAACACCATGAAAAACGCGCCTAAAAAATAGGCGGCAAAGACAGCCCCCTGCATACCGGGATCCGGAGTGATGATCGAAAGGATCGGAACGACTGCATTTGAAAGAGCCATCGAGGCGAAAACGCCGACATAAAGCGCAAGAAGTGATGGATTCATCAGCGTTTCAAAACACCTATTTCCGAGAGCATGGAGGGAAGATACTCCTTTGTAACGAAATCAAGACCGCGGCTGGCAAATGCCTGCTGTTCCGACTTCAGATTCATTTCAAGCTGGAGATTGATCTCTTTTCTCCAGAAATCGGTCGCAAACCGCGGATCGGTCAGTTCAGCCCGCAGTGCTGAAACATCCTGCTCTGTAAGTTTGTCGGCAGGAAGATTGTACCGCTGGATATCCGAAGGCTTTACCCCGATAAACTGGGCAGACGGCGTCGCGAGAAGTTCGGACATGTGGGCGGACTTGATCGAACCGTAGGCAACGGATGCATAAATACGGTAAGACCAGGGATCACCATCAGTGAAAACCACAACCGGGATACCCAGCTCCTCGTTCATGCGTTTCAGCATACGCCTTGTAGCCCGGGCCGGCTGACCCTTCAGATGAAGAAGGACAGCATTGTAATCTTCATCGAAGCCGTTTTCCTGTAAACGGGAAAACATACCACCAGTTTCGATGGCGATAACGCAGGAAGCATCATGATCCACAAGTTCCACGTTCTCCACATTGTTCGGAATATTGTATCCTGCTTCTCCAACATCATCCTGACAGTGGATCTCTTTCATACCACGCCGGGTATTTTCCCGGATACGGATCGGTCCAAAAATCGAAGCCCCGTCCTCTTCCGGACGCATATGGAAAAACTCCCTCTGCATAGCAGTGATGATCTCGAGATCCTCGATCAGATAGTTACTCTCGTTTTGGGCGCCGAACTTTGCCTGTTTCCAGCCCTCCGAGATGTAATACATTTCTCTTAACGTCGAGGATCGGTTTTCCTGCAGCTGTGTTTTTATGAACCAGATGACATAGGCCATCTTGAGCATGTGCGTGGCCGACTTCGCAGTCCCGGCATTTCTGACGGACTCTTTGTCGCCGTACTTCCAAACCTCGGATTCATCGTCATATTCGATATTGTATTTTGTTCTGGTAGGCAGAGTGATCGACGGGATCTCGCCGTTGTTCATCTGATCATACCATACTTTGGCCATCTCCATAAGACGTTTCTTCGTTGCCGTGTCTCTTTCAGTTGGGTCAGACATCCAGATCCACCACCACTTTGAGGTTTTCGGCCACACCCTGCATCTCGATCATTCCCCCGCCGCTTCCGGTATAGGTGACTTCGAATGCTTCACCTGCGGAAAGGGTAACCTTCCAGATCTTCGTATACTCGCCATCCATCTCAGATACGAATGAGGGAGGAACGGTCGCGTCCCCTGCGTTGTCTCCTGAGATATCATACAGGGAGATCTCCTGGGATTTTGTTGTGTAGTTGTCGATATGGATCATAACTTTGCCGCCTGCCGAGCTTTTCTTGAGGACCACACGACGCATGATCCTTCCTTCGATGAGGGACGTGTCCGGCACGGGAAGTTCAACGATCTCGCCGACCTTCGCGGCGATCAGGGGAATTACCGAGCAGATCGCACGTGCCCGGTCATCCTGCAGTTTATTTCTGTCGCGGCGGGACAGAAACATCTTCAGGTCGCGGCCGAGTTCCTGCAAAGCAAGCGTGATCTCCCGCTCGATCTCAGGAACTGCCGCAACGGCGTCCTTGGACTCGCTCGTGAACGGAACATTGGTCGCCGCCACATGGACGAGAATAAGTATGGGTCCGGTGGGGAGGCCCGACTGGGAAACCCCGTAGGATTTCCAGTTCACATTCTGAACCGCATTTGTGATCGCACAGGCCCCCTGCTGATAAAGAAGCGGGACACGATTCGCAAACCGCAAAAGAATAGCGCTTCCCTCGGGAGGAAGTTTGCCGCCGTAACCGATCGCCGCTTCCACGATGAACGAGTGACCGCCGTACACACTTCCGGGACGTGTCCTGGCTTTGATGAAGTCAAGCTCGAACTCCTTCTCCATGCCTTTCACGATAAGTTCGTCGGTGATCGGGGACAAACACTGCGATGCAGAAGGAGCCGGGATCTTTGTTGTCTGCATGGCATCAAGAAGAGGATTGAGTGATTCGAGGCCAAGGGAGGAAACCTTTACTGCGGAATCGAGTCTTGCGGAACTGCATATCTCGAGAGCGGTTTTCTCACCTACCTTCGAAAAACTCTCAACAAGAAACTCCTTTAAGGGCAGATCCGAGGCAGCAGTCATCCGTTTCAAAACACCGAGTTCTATACCGTAAGGATGAGGTTTGATCGCCACCGGACAGGGCGGAACTTCGGATGAAACCCGCTCAAACGTAAAAGACTCGTCATCGATCTCGACACGGAACTTCGCATGGGGATTAACGATCGAGGTGTATTTCAGATACTCGATGAGTTTTTTTCTGGCCGCGATATTGCTTTTGAACTCGAGCTGAACACGCGTTCCGTGAGGAAGGATCCAGTCAACCTCTTCGTGAGAGAGAACTTCAGGTTCGTTTGTCTCCGTTTTGATGACAAGAGACATGGTATGTGCTTTGTTCTTTGCATCGGTCCGGGATGTTACGATCGTCGGTTTTCCGGTCGTGAGCTGAGCATACAAAACCGCTGCCGATATGCCGATCCCCTGCTGACCGCGGGTCTGTCTGACCTGATGGAATCGTGAGCCGTAGAGAAGTTTCGCAAAAACGCTCGGCATTTTTTCCGGAACGATCCCGGGACCGTTGTCTTCGACAACGACACGGAAAACATCATTCGAGATCCGCCTGACCGAAACAAGAATATCAGGAAGGACCTGTGCCTCTTCGCAGGCATCGAGCGAATTGTCGATCGCCTCTTTTATGGTGGTGATGATCCCCCTTGTCGGAGAATCAAAACCAAGCATCTGTTTATTTTTTTCAAAAAATTCCGCTACACTGATGCTTCGCTGTTTCTTCGCGAGCTCATCGGCAAGAACCATGAATTACCTCGATGGCAGATTCCAGTGACATCTCAGTCTGGACAGCGGTGCTGAGATTTTTAAGAGTGATGGTGCCGGCTGCCGCTTCCTTTTCGCCAATCACGACAGCGAATGATGCTCCTGACTTCAGCGCGGAAGACAGCTGGGCGCCAAATCCTCGATCGAGAAGATCCATCACCGCGGTGATCCCCGCGCTGCGAAGGGAGGACGCGGCTTTGTATGCCGGGATCCGGGTCTCGGGCGTGCAGATGACCGCTGCCGCCGGTTTTGTCTCGAGGGAGAACTCCCCAAGAGAGACCATGACACGGTCGAACCCTATGCCAAATCCGCAGGAGGGAACATCCTTTCCGCCGAAAAGGTGTGCGAGACGGTAAGCCCCTCCGCCGAGGATCTGATTTTCCGCACCGAGATTGTCGGCAAATCCTTCAAAGACCATTCCCGTGTAGTAGTCAAGACCCCGGGCGATCCCGAAGTTCTGTTCAAAGGGGATGTTTTGTGCTTCGAGATAACCGAAGGTCTCCTCGATTCTCGTTTTTTCCGGAATGTCGCCCGTAACGGCAAATATTTCCGGAAGCGTTTTTGCCGTCACGAGAACCTTCAGCGGCTCAAAAAGATCTGAACGGTCAAGAGCTGCAAGCGTTGTTTCAAGCAGATCCATATCCCGTTTATCGAGAGCTGCCATGACCTGTTTTTGCGAAGGGGCATCGAGATCTGAAAGAAGATGCTTCATCGGAGCAAGATGGCCGACTTTCAAAACAAAACGGACGCCGCTGCATTTCAGTAATTCATAAGCAAGGGCTATTACTTCAGCATCGGCAGCTGCAGAATCTGCACCGATCAGCTCGGAGCCGAACTGCCAGAACTGCCGGTATCTTCCCTTCTGCGGGCGTTCATACCTGAAACATTCCGCGAAATAAAACCAGCGGAGGGGTTTTGGCGCCATCTGCGCCTCGTTGACATAGGCACGGAGAACAGCAGAGGTGAGTTCCGGGCGGAGCGTCAGTTTTCTGCCGCCTTTATCCTCGAATGCATACATCTCATTGATGATCCCTTCGCCTGACTTGATCGTGAAGAGTTCCTGCTCTTCGAACATGGGCGTAACGATCTCGCCGTATCCGAATCCTGCCGCGACGGACCGCATTTTCTGTTCAACAAACCGGCGCTGTGTCATTTCAGCCGGAAGAAAATCTCTTGTTCCGCGGGGTTTTTGTATCATATTTATTTTCTCTCCTGACGGGGCGCCGATCCGATGAACCGGGTCCATGCAGATTCATTTCCTACCCATACATCCTCTTTCTTCAGTCTGGACTGGAGATAGAGAGCTATCAGCATACAGCCGACACCCAGATACATAAATGTCGTTTCGGCAAAACCGGCAAGAGCACAGCCGAACCATCCCAGGGCCGAGTAAAGAACACCATGATAGGCGGCTTTCCGATACCCCTCTTTACCGGTTCTGACAAAGATGCGGGTATCTCTCAGCCACAGAAACGAGACGGAAGCTGCACCAAAGGCGATGATTAGTACGATCGGGTCGATGTAGGACATGGATGCTGTACTATTTGGCGGAGATATGCATTAAAGATGTCACCTGACACCCGCTCTTCATTGAGTAATCAGTGAAAAACATCTGAAGGCGCCCCGCATCCAAAACAGAATGGATATCTGAAAAAAGAAAAAAAAAGATCAGGCCTGATCTTCGCCTTCCGGCAGAGCGGGATCAACCTCATCCGGCGGAACAACGGCAACACCCGTGACCTTGTCTCCAGAGTCGACCCGGATGACACGGACACCTTGTGTTCCGCGTCCCTGGATCGAGATGTCCGAAGCCTGGGTTCGCAGCACAACTCCTGCGGCAGTCGTGATGATGACCTGATCGTCATCCGAGACCGCGAGCGAGGAGACGACTTTGCCGCGCTCGAAGTTCGCCACGATAGACTTTACGCCCTGGGTACCGCGGCCATGACCCATGAATGCATCGAACTCGGTCCTCTTACCGTATCCTTTGTCGGTGATCATCAGCAGATACTGGGTCTCGACCAGGGTAAGACCACATACATAATCTCCCTCATACTTCAGCCGGATACCGATAACGCCCTGGGTACCGCGGCCGGTTGCTCTGACCTCATCCTCGGAGAATCTGAGCGCCTGACCGAATGCGGTCGTAAGAACGACATCAGAACTGCCGCCGGTCACGACCACATCAACAAGCTCATCGCCGTCGAGGAGCGTGATACCAATGATCCCCCCGGTCCTTGGCCGTGAGAACAGATCCTGACTGAACTTGCCGACACGGCCTTTCTTTGTTGCATACAGAAGATTCTTTTCAGCATCGAAATCCCGCATCGGAATGACCGCCGAAACTTCCTCATCAGTAAGGTTCAGCAGATTGACGATCGCCTTACCCTTACTGGTCCTTGATCCTTCAGGGATCTCATACACACGGAGCCAGTAGACTCTGCCTTTGTTGGTGAAACACAGCAGATAATCATGCGTGCTCGCCATGAAGACTTTATCGACGGAGTCCTCATCCTTTGTGGTCATGCCGATCACGCCTCTGCCGCCGCGTTTCTGCTGGCGATAGAGATCCAGCGGAACTCTCTTGATGTAATCCTGGGTCGTGAGCATGACAAGGGTCTGTTCGTCCGGGATCAGGTCCATCATGTTGAAGTCGGTGTTGGCCGTGTAATCGATCTGGGTCCGGCGTTCATCGGCGTAGGCCGAACGGACCTCGGCAGTCTCTGTTTTCACGACCGAGAGGATGTTCTCCTCGGATGACAAGATCCAGGTGAGTTTGTCGATGATCAGCTGGAGTGAGGTGGTCTCATCCACGATCTTCTGCTGTTCAAGGGCCGCGAGACGGCGAAGCTGCATCTTGAGGATTGCTTCGGCCTGCGCCTCAGAAAAGCCCAGTTTCAAAACAAGGGCTTCCTGTGCCACAGAAGCCTCCGGGGAGGCACGAATGGTCGCGATCACCACATCGATCATATCAAGAGCCTTTAAAAGGCCAGCCATGATATGCATCCGTTCTTCTGCTTTACGCAGATCAAATTGGGACCTGCGCCGAACGACTTCGACCCGATGTGAGATGAAATAGCGGAGAAGCTCGACGAGTGAAAGGATCTTCGGCTTCTTATCGACGATAGCCAGATTGATGATACCAAACGAATTTTCGAGCTGAGTATGTTTGTAAAGCAGGTTCAGAACAACATTTGCCTGAGTGTTCTGCTTGAGTTCGATGATAACACGGATCCCGTCTTTATCGGACTCATCACGAATGTCGCTGATGCCTTCGATCACCTTCGTTTTTACAAGTTCGGCGATCTTCTCGATCATCGATGCCTTGTTCACCTGATAGGGGATCTCGGTGATAACGATCTGCTCGAATCCTTTTTTGCGTTCCTCGATCTCGGCAATGCCGCGGAGAATGACTTTTCCCTGACCGGTCTGATAAGCATTGACGATCCCGTCAGTACCCATGATCTTTCCGCCTGTCGGAAAGTCAGGTGCCGGGAGGATCTTCATCATCTCATCGAGCTGCATCTCCGGGTTATCGATGTAGGCATCCACCAGATCACAGACCTCGCCGAGGTTATGCGGCATCATGTTGGTCGCCATACCGACCGCGATACCTGTAGTACCGTTTACCAGAAGATTCGGGATCCTGCTTGGGAGCACGTCCGGTTCCTGGGACGACTCATCGAAGTTCGGGACGAAATCGACGGTATCTTTGTCGATATCTTCAAGAAGAGATTCGGCTGCTTTGGTAAGTCTTGCCTCGGTATAACGCATTGCTGCTGCCGAGTCACCGTCGATCGAACCGAAGTTACCCTGACCATCTACTAAGGTATAACGATAGGAGAACGGCTGAGCCATCTTCACGAGCGTATCGTAGATCGCAGAGTCACCGTGCGGGTGATAATTACCCATGGTGGCTGCGACTGCCTTGGCGGATTTCTTGTAGGCCTTATCGCTCGTGTTCCCCTCGTCGTGGAACATGGCATACAAAATCCGCCGGTGGACCGGTTTGAGACCGTCACGGACATCGGGAATCGCACGCCCGATGATAACGCTCATCGCATAGTCGATGAAACAGTTTTTCATCTCATCTTCGATGTTGATCGAGACCGTCTTGTGCGTGGTTTCTTCTTCAGATGTCAAGGTTCTTCACCTCCCCTGCATGACGTTTGATGAAATCTTTTCTGGGCATGACATCATCTCCCATGAGTTTTTCGAATATCTCATTTGCATAACCTGCATCCTCGATCCGTACTTTCTTTAAGATACGGAATTTGGGATCCATGGTGGTGTTCCAGAGCTGACCTGCATTCATTTCACCAAGACCCTTGTATCTCTGGACCGAGATGCCCTTCTCGCCGTACTCTGCGATTGCCGAGCGCATGTCCTCTTCCGTGTACACGTATTTTTCCTGTTTGCCTTTCGCAATTCTGAAGAGAGGAGGCTGAGCGATGTAGATATATCCCATTTCCACAAGAGGCTTCATGAACCGGTAGAAGAAGGTAAGGAGCAGAATCCTGATATGTGCCCCATCCACATCCGCATCCGTCATGATAATGATGTGGTGATATCTGGCGCGTTCGGCATCGAACTTTTCGCCGTATCCCGCACCGATCGCCGTGATAAGCGTCTGGATCTCGGCATTTTTCAAAGCCTTGTGTTCCAGTGCTTTTTCCACATTCAGGATCTTACCGCGAAGAGGCAGGATCGCCTGGAATTTTCTGTCGCGTCCCTGTTTGGCTGAACCGCCTGCAGAATCTCCTTCCACGATATAGATCTCGCTTTTTGCCGGATCGCGTTCGGAGCAGTCGGCAAGTTTACCGGGAAGTCCTGACATCTCAAGAGACGTCTTTCTTCTCGCAAGTTCCTTCGCGCGGCGGGCAGCTTCGCGTGCATTTGCCGCATCAAGGGATTTTTTGGCGATAGATGCGATGACCTTCGGGTTTTCCTCGAAAAACTCGGTCAGAGCCTGATACATCATCGAGTCAACAAGGCCTTTGACACTGCTGTTTCCAAGCCGCATCTTGGTCTGGCCTTCAAACTGCGGGTTCGCGATCTTGACGCTGATTACGGCGGTCAGACCCTCGCGAACATCCTCACCGCGGACGGAGATATCCTCTTTGAGATGTTTATTTGCATGGGCACTATTATTGATCGCACGCGTAAGAGCCGAGCGGAATCCTTCCAGGTGCGTGCCCCCTTCGCGGGTATTCACGCTGTTCACGTATGTATAGAGGACTTCTCCGTAGGTATCGTTATACTGAAGAGCGACCTCCACCTCGATTTTGTTCACATCGTCGGATTTGTCGACATAGATCGGTTCAGGGTGAAGGAGTTCTTTACCTTCGTTTAAGTGGGTGACAAACTCGCGAAGACCTCCCTGATAACAGAAGGTGTCGGTATCCCCGGTACGGTGGTCCTCGATCTGGATCTCCAGACCTTTATTCAGATAAGCAAGTTCTCTGAACCGGTGGGCAAGGACATCATAATCGAACTCGGTCGTCTCAAAAATGGAGCCGTCGGGATAGAAGGTGATCCGGGTTCCCGTGGTGGTTTCTTTTGCCTGACCAATCTTGTCCATCCTCTTCTGGCGCTGAAGATACTCTTCATCGGTTTCTGGCCTGCAGGAAAGCGGCTGCAGAAGGATGCCTTTCCCAAAGACCATTGAGTAGATGTTTCCGTCACGGAATACTTCGGCAGTAAGGCGCGTGGAAAGAGCGTTTACAACGGAAACACCGACCCCATGCAGACCGCCCGAGACCTGATAGGTGTTTTTATCGAACTTTCCGCCGGCGTGAAGCACGGTCATAACGACTTCAAGGGCGCTCTTGTTCTGTTTCGGCATGATATCGACAGGAATACCCCTGCCGTCATCCTCTACACATACCGATCCATTCGGGTTGATGATGATGACGATATGTTTACAGAATCCGGCTAAGGCTTCATCGATCGAGTTGTCAACGACCTCGTATACGAGGTGATGAAGACCGCGGGTATCGGTACTGCCGATATACATGGCAGGTCTTTCACGGACAGGGGTTAACCCCTCCAGAACTGTGATGTGGGAGGCGTCGTAATTATCAGTCATCTAAGTTTGGTTCTCCTTGTCAATTTGACATAGATTTGGAGTCGATTTCGAAAATGGTTAACATGCTCGGAAGCGATTCTCAAAAATATATTTGCATTATTATATTAGTGCGGATTGCTTATTAATGTGGGTGAACCACAAATGAAAACCTGGTTGGAATAAACCCAAATTGAAGGATAATCTCCATATGGATAAAGACGGAGCAGCATAAAACAGATGATTTTCCATGCGGAGAAAAGAGGGAGAAAATGCCTTTATCTCATTCGATCATCTGAACAAAATTTTTGAGAATCAAAATTCCGGCGTCCCCGCTTTTTTCCGGGTGGAACTGAACACCCATTACATTGCCCGCACAGACGGCCGATGCGTATGATACGACATAATCGGTCGTCGCGATCGTAAAGTCGGGCGTTGTATCTGCATAATACGAGTGGACGAAGTAGACATATGTCCCGTCAGGTATTCCTTCAAAAAGCGGATGGCCCGAAGGAGAGATCGTATTCCACCCCATTTGAGGTATCTTCATACCGGGTTGTTTTGGAAAAAGCCGAACCGTTCCGGGCACAAAGCCAAGCCCTTTGTGAAGACCGTGTTCCTCGCTCTCCTCTAAAAGCATCTGCATGCCGAGACATATTCCCAGAAGAGGTTTTTTTGCTGCCTCTTTTTTTACAAGATCTATCAGGGGCGCGAGTTTGTTCATCCCTTCGGCAAAGGCCCCTACTCCCGGAAGAAGAAGCCCGTCAGCCGATTGGATGATCTCAGGATCGTTCGTGATTATCGGGCGGGCCCCCGCTGCCTCGAGACCACGGATCACACTCCTGAGATTTCCTAATCCATAATCCAAAACTGCGATTTCAGAAGTGCCCATCTATGTCACCATCTTCTTCATTTGTTTCACGGATCCTCCATAAACCTTTCGACGCCCATTCAGGTGATCTGCCGTTTGCATCCCCCCATGCTTTCAGTTTCTTTTCCCAGTCGGCCCACATCTCCGGATACCGTGCCTCGATGTCTTTCATGCAGGCGATGTCGGACGACGGGCACATAAAGCAGCCGATCCGATCCAGACCAAGTTCGTATAGCGGATTGTAGGGCGCTTTTTCTCGGAAAAGATACAGCCAGTCATGCATAGCGGTCCAGTGCTGGATCGGGGCAGCTGAAAGCTGGCAGGGAACATTTCTGTTTCTCCAGACCCGCGGACTCTGCATCCGTTTTGCAGACTCAAACTTCCGCTGACCGATGAAAGAGATGGCCTCACCCCACTCGTTTTCGATCAACGTCTTGACCGGCGTAAGTTTGCATGCTTTGCAGCACCACCTAAAATCCACTGCAGGCGGACCCTGCGTCTCAAATGCCTCCCAGAATCCGGAATCCCCCGACTCCTCGATAAGAGGAAGGCCAAACATTTCGGAGACCTGATGGACATTTTCGATCGTTTCCGGGAACTCAAGTCCGGTATCCGCAAAGATCAGCGGAAGTCTGAGCCCGGCCTTGAGCGTGATGAGAAGCGTTACCAGACTGTCTTTTCCGCCGGAGTAGGAAACGGTAGGCTGGATGTCCGGATTTTTGGCGATGACGTCCTGGATGAACTCGATCGATTTTCGTTCATAGAGATCGAGAATGTTTTTGTTTGCTGAAATCGCATCCTCCCAAGTCGAAGGAGCAAGGTCCACCACGGGTTTTTGGGTCCGGCGGGTCCGAACGAGCTGACCCCGGGTCGCACCCACCGTCTCCTGATAAGACATTTTTGCTCGGCCGACTGCCACACATTCTCCGGACTCGGCAATAACGAAGACACTGTCGCCAACTTCGATATCGGGAGATACAAAGGTAACGCCGGGCATAAGAACGCTGCTTCCTTCCTTGATATAACCGGCCGCATCATCGGTGACTTTGATGAAACGCTTGGTCGGAACGACCAGAGATGCCGCCGCTTCCCTTGGGAGAACTTCCCATCGGGACTCAGCCGGGATATATCTGATCGCACAGACTACCGCTCCGCCAATGATGATCTCCTCCATCCTGTCCTCGTCAGGGACTTTATTCAGAATTGCAAGAAATCCTTCAGGGATCAGCGGGACACCAAACTGTTCTTCGAAGAGGCGGTTCACAAGATTTCTGTCACGGTCAAAAGCGGGGCGGACATCTCCCGGCGGCGTGACCGAGACGGGACGGGTCTTTTCTCCGCAGGAGCAGAGTTTTCCCATCACCGGAGAATGACATTTGTCACACCAGTAAAACGGGACAGGGGCTAAAAACGGGGAATTTTTCATATGATTCACTCAATTAAAAGGAGCATAACGGTCGTCATCGGTGAATCCAGGACGCATCCGCCCGCGACTTCCGTGCAGGAAAGAACCTCGAGACCCCAGCCGACGGAGGCGCAGGTGGCATACACATCGATTCCCGCAGCTTCCATACTCGGGCGCATTTTTCTTCGGTTGACACAGTCAGTTATTTCCGCATCGTCATCTTTTGCTTTGCAGTGAGCACACAGCCCGCACTGATGACCAGTGTAGCCGAATGTCTTGTAAAAACCCGCTGAGAATGCCATCATCTCAAGATCATACATGACATTCTGGACATACGCAGTCATCTCACGGGAGACAAGCCTCTCCGGCGTGGTTTCGCCGACATCGCCTACAAATTTTATGAGGATAGCGGTTTTGTATTCTTTGAGAACTTTCCTGGTCTCCGCAGGGGTTGGCGTATAAGGAGGACAGGAAAACCGGCGGCCAAATCCATTACACCCGAAGAGACATTTCTGTCTCACCCATTCGGCGGTGACGATATCTTTTGCAGGGATCAGCGTTGCCTCGCCGCCCTTCTCAACGACAAATCTGACAAGTTCGGATATCTTGTCCATCTTGTCCAGTTTCTTATCTGATTTCATTGCGATCTTCTCCTTACGGCTTCTTCGATGATCTTAGTTGATGAGGTGAACGGCATCCCGGAATACTCAGCAATACGAACGACCTCGGCAGAGATTCCGCGTTCACGCATCTCCCGTGTCAATTTTTCCTCGGACCATTTCTGATTGAAACCTATTGTTATTACAGCCGGATCGATCTCCCGGATCGGTTTATACATATCAGTCTGATCCCCAAGTACGGCATGATCCACACACCGGAGACTCCGGATCATTTTGAGCCGCTGCTCTTCAGAAACGATAGGGCGGGGTTTATGCACGACGTTTTTTTCCCGCGCAACGATGACCCATAACTCGTCACCGAGTTTTTTCGACTCTTCAAGATAGTAGATATGTCCGGGATGAAGGATGTCAAAAGTCCCGGTGGCAACGACCCGTTTCATGATATGACCTCAAGAGTTTTTACTTTCCCGTCCCTTCCGTAACATCTCCAGGAATTTTCATCGAAGGGCGCGCCTACAATGATATGGCACTGGCCGCTTTGGGAAAATGTGGCAAGATCAGCATCAGAAGGAGATAAACAGCCGTTTGGATGACTGTGAGCGGTGCCGGCGATCTGCATCCCCAGCGGGATCATATCCATGAAGATATTGGCGCTGTCCTGCGAAACAGTAGTGCCGGGTATCGGGTAGGTAACATTGATGACCCCTTTTTCCATGCCCAGCATGACGATATATTCATCAGGAAAACTTGATCTGCCCATCTCCAAAAGGAGATCAAGCACTTCCTGATCTATGGCACGGACTAACATTCAGTTACTTATATTGGAGAGTATGAGAGATAATGTTTCACATATGGGTCCGGCTGTTGTATGGAATGGAGATTATATCCCGATCAACGTGATCTACTCAGACAGAAGAAAGTCCTGGGCGATCGAAGTTACGACCGCAGGAGAAGTCCTTGTGCGGGTTCCTTCGATGATCTCGGAAAAACGGGCAGTAGAGATCGCGCAGAGCAGGGTCGAGTGGATCGCAAAACAGCAGTCTGTTTTTCAAAAAAAACAGGCGAACCCGCGGAGTTATGAAGACGGAGAGAAAATATCGTTTTTTGGCGAACCTCTGACCATACAGCGCACAATTGGACCCGCCAGAACGGAGATCTTCGAAGGACAGCTTAGGTTATCGATACCTGACACATTTTCTCCAGATGATTCCAAGAATCTGGCACGTGATCTGGTCACGCTATTGTACCGGCGCCTGGGAACCGTGGTTTTGGATCCGTATGTGGAGAAGTATGCGAAACTTGCCGGCGTAAATAAACCGCAGCTGCGTATCAGGCTCCAGAAGAAAAAATGGGGCTGCTGTACACCAAAAAACGGCATCATCATCAATGCACGGGTGCTGCTCGCACCAAAAATCGTCGCGGAGTATCTCGTTGTTCACGAAATAGTGCATCTGAGATTCCCCCACCATCAGAAAAACTACTGGGATGAGGTCAAACGACTGATGCCCGATTACAAAGACGTAGAAAAACTGATGAAAACAGACGGGTGGAGATGGGAGTTCTAAACTGATAAGAACAGATTTCTTCAAACACCGAAAAAGAAATAAAAAATAGGGTTATGTTTTCTTTACAAATACCTTAAGTCCGGTGGAAACCTCCACAAGGGATTTCCCGTCAGCAGAGAGGGTGTAGGTGCCTGCATTGAATAATTCTGAGGTTCCGGTGAGCTTATACGTTTTCTCTTCGGTCTTCTCCCAGGTCATTGGAACGGTGGAAGTGATGCCGAAGAAGGTTATAGTTATTGTTCCGGTTCCGTCATTGTTGAATACGACCGGAATCTCGGTACCGTATATAAGCCAGTCTCCAACGATCGGCTCACTGCCGATACAGCCCGCAGTTCCGATTGAGAAAAGCAGGACACAGAGAACAGATGCAATAAGAATTTTCTTCATAAAATAGATGTGGTAGAGTGAGATATATCACTCTTTCTTTTTTATCATCAGGCAGTTTTTATCTTCGCAACGTCAGCGAGACCAAGTTCGGCGATGGACACTTCCTGCATATCCCCTTTCTTGATCTTGCCGGTGACCGTCATAGGGAAGGAGTCCGTAAACTTGTAGTAACGGGGGATCTTGTGACGGGCGATCCTGCCCTCAGCAAATGCCCTGATCTCCTCTTCGGTGACCGTCGTACCGGGCTCTGCTTTCACCCAGGCGCAAAGCTCTTCACCGTACTTTGCATCCGGGACGCCGATGACATAAATGTCGGAGATCTTTGGGTGGAGATGGAAGAATTCCTCGATCTCACGCGGATACAGATTCTCTCCGCCGCGTATGACCATCTCCTTCAGGCGACCTGCCATGCGGACGTAGCCTTCCTCATCCATAGTGCCAAGATCGCCCGAGTGAAGCCAGCCGTCCTTGTCGATGACCTGCTTGGTTGCATTCGGATTATTGTAATAGCACTTCATCTTCATGTAGCCGCGGGCGCATATCTCGCCTTTCTCTCCGAGAGGAACGATCCTTCCGGTCTTCGGATCGGTGATCTTGATCTCGGTGTGCGGGAATGCTCTTCCAACGGTCGCAACACGGTTTTCGAGCGTGTCAGAGGTGGTGGACATGGTGATGCCCGGCGCCGTTTCAGTCAGGCCATAGACGATGACGATATCTTTCATGTTCATCCGTGAGGCAACTTCCCGCATCTTTTCGATCGGACACGGAGAACCTGCCATGATACCAGTCCTGAGACTTGAAAGATCGTATCGGTCGAAGTTCGGGTGTTCCAGTTCTGCGATGAACATGGTCGGAACGCCGTGAAGCGCCGTACACTTTTCAGCTTCGACTGCCTGCAAAACAGCCTCGGCATCAAAGAAGGGTGCAGGAATGACCATCGTGGATCCGTGCGTCACGCATGCCATATTCGAGAGGACCATCCCGAAACAGTGGTAGAACGGCACTGGGATACAGAGTTTATCCTTCTCGGTAAAGCCCATTCCGTCTCCGATAAAGAGACCGTTATTCAATACCGAGTGATGGGAAAGCACGACACCTTTGGGAAATCCGGTCGTGCCTGACGTGTATTGAATGTTCAGCGCATCATCAAAGGAGACGGACTCCTCACGGTTTTCCAACTCGAAATCGGAAACATACTCGCCCATTTCGAGAAGTTCACTCCAGCGGTACATGCCGTTGTAGATGATCTCACCCATGAATACGACGTTGCGTAGATACGGGAACTTCTCGGACCGGATTTTGCCGGGTTTTGCCTCGAACGCCTCGGGGCATGCCTCGTAGAACATGCCGACGTAATCGGAGGTCTTGAACTTGCCCTGAAGAATCAGGGTGTCCACCTCTGACTGTTTGAGGGCGTACTCCAGTTCAAACGTCCGGTATGCGGGGTTGATGTTGACCATCACTGCCCCGATCTTGGCGGTCGCAAACTGAACAAGTACCCACTCAGCATAATTCATTGCCCAGATGGCAACACGGGTCCCGTGTTCCACGCCGAGCATCATAAGACCTTTTGCCACGGCATTCGTTTCAGCAAGGAACTCCGCCCAGGTGTAGCGAAGGACCTTAGACCCTGCAGTCGTTAGGGTTAGTCCGGACTCGCGGTACGAGTTCGGCTCGTCGGAAACGAGCCCTTCGTGGCAGTAATTTGCCGCGGCAGACATACACCGTTTACTGTAGGGATTCGGCTGAAAGGATACTAGAGCATCATTGCGGGGGTATTTAGCCGCAATGCTGTTCAAGACGTATCCTACGGTACTTCCAAGAAGTGGTTTCTGGGAAGTCCCACATGCGTAGCTTTCAGACATGTGCTTACTACGTTAGAGCGGAGAATATAAAAAACGTGTTACACCTGAAAAATCAGGTGCGTTTTATGGTGATCATCACGTCATCGAGCATAAGAACATCGACCGATTCACCGGAAACTGAATAGATGTACGATGTGGTCCAGGCCCCGTCAGGAACACTGACCTCTTCACCTTCTATGGAGATAGAGACCGGAGGCGTGATCTTGTCAGCATCAGGAAGGGCATTTACTGCAGTCATAAATGCGCCTGCTTTATTTCTGAGGTTTTTCCCAACAACACTTTTATTGAAAACGACTTCGCCAACCTTCTTTTCAAGAGCCGGTTCCTCAGCTTTCCACACAACCTCGGCGTTCACGGTCCTGCCGAGATCGCCGGAGTCATCGATGTTATGTGAGGGAGTATAAATCGTAACACTGCCAAGAGGTGCGTTCAGCGCGAGACCCGAGTCGTGCTTGTATTTGCGAAGAAGGCTGACAATGTTCACGATCAGATCGCCGTCGCGCAGTGCATCCTCATCCACGTAGGAAAACGTCGTCCATGGGTGATCGATGATCCTCTTTCCATCGGATAAATGATGATAGCACTCCTGAGCGAAGAACGGAATATAGGGAGAGAGCATCGCACACAGTGCATCAAGCGTTGTTTTCAGCGTATAGACCGCTCCGGCGCGTGAAGGCTCCTCACTGTAAAGTCTGCCTTTCACAAACTCGAGATACTCATCAGCCATCACGTTCCAGGCGAAATCGCGGATCGTTTTCAGACCCTTATCAAAGAGATACTCCTCCATCGCCCCGGTGACCTCAGCGATGGTCTTTGAAAGGTTAGCAAGCATCCACCGGTCGATCAGTGTTGAAGGAGCATCGCTTTCCGGAACAGGCGACTCTTTTTTGATCTGCATCAGCGAGAATCTGACGATGTTCCACATCTTTGTCTGGAATCTGGATGCAGCGACCACATCGTTCCAGTTGAAGAGGATATCCTGACCAGTCGACGAGCCTGAAGCCGCCCACTGTCTCAGAGCATCCACACCATAAGGCCCCATAACATCTTCCGGACCGATCACATTGCCGCGTGACTTGGACATCTTGAACCCGTCTTCACCAAGAACCATGCCGTTGATGAGGATACCATCCCACGGTTTCTCCCCGAGAATGGCCATGCTTCTGAGGATCGTATAGAAGGCCCAGGTCCGGATGATATCATGACCCTGCGGGCGGATCTGGGCTGGGAAATACGGCGGCATGCCGCTTCCGTCCCATCCTGTGACGTGAAGGTCGGTGATGGACGAGTCCATCCAGGTGTCGAGAACATCCTTCTCGCCGGTGAACTCGGTTCCTCCGCACTTAGGACAGACATGTTTTGGTTTTTCGATCGTCGGATCGATCGGAAGATCGGCCTCATCGGGAAGGATCAGTTCACCGCACTTGTCACAAAACCAAACCGGGATCGGGGTGGCAAACAGCCTCTGCCGCGAGATGCACCAGTCCCATTCCATCTGTTCCGCCCAGTTTTCCAGGCGCTGGAGCATGTGTTCTGGATACCATTTGATTTCCCGGGCAGCCTTGACGATCTCGCCGCCGTTCACCTTCACAAACCACTGACGCTCGGAGAGGATCTCGATCGGAGTCTTGCATCTCCAGCAGCCGCCGACTCTCTGCTCGATCTTCTTCTGGTCTTTTAGAATGCCGAGCTCATTCATATCAGCAAGGATGGCTGCGCGGCACTCTTTAGAAGGCATGCCCTCATACTTTCCGCAGATCGCGGTCATCGTGCCTTTGGTCGTCAGAGCCTTTCTGAGCGGGAGATGATGTTTCTTCCACCAGAACACATCGGTCTTGTCACCGAATGTACAAATCATCACAGCGCCGGACCCGAAGGTCATGTCAACGGCGTCATCGGCGATTATGACGACCTCATGACCAAAGATCGGGACCCGGAGCGTTTTCCCTACGAGAGATGTATACCGCTCATCATCCGGATGGACAGCGACCCCTACACAGGCTGCGAGGAGCTCGGGGCGGGTCGTCGCGATCTCGATGCCGTCGAAGTCAAAGAAGTTGAGAAGCGTCTCTCCTTCATAATACGATACTTCGGCAAAGGCGATCGCCGTTTCGCAGCGGGTACAGAAGTTGACCGGATGTTCGTCCTGATAGATGTAACCTGCCTTGAGCATGCGCAAAAACGACAGCTGAGTCTTTGCGTAGTAATACGGCTCCATCGTGATGTATTCATTACTCCAGTCAACGGAGAATCCCATCGTTCTCAGACTCTGCCGCATTCTGGTGATGTTCTCTATTGTGAGCTCGCGGCACATTGTGCGGAACTCTTCACGGGAGACATCGTTCTTTGTGATATTGTGAGTCTCTTCGACCTTCACCTCGGTCGGAAGCCCGTGACAGTCCCACCCCTGCGGGAACATAACATTGAACCCTGTCATACGCTTATAGCGGGCGATGATATCCATATATACCCAGTTAAGAGCGTGCCCGATGTGGAGTTTTCCAGTCGGATACGGCGGAGGAGTATCTATTACGTATTGAGGTTTTTTTGAGTCTTTATCGAAGTAAAAGTCGCTGTCGTCCCACTGGTCAAGCCAGCGTTTTTCGACAGAGGCAAAGTCGTAGGTCTTTGGAAGTTCCTCGGTCAACATGTGGAATAGGTTTTGTTTTTCTTCCCATATAAGACTCCCACACCCGGGAGGAAATTAATCCACGGCCGAGTTGAGTTTGCGGGAGACAGCCGGACGATCCAGCCGGTTATGTTTAATGAACTCGGCAAGGCCGGCGAGTTTCTGATACTCGCCCACAAGTCTGTTGTAGGAGTCGATCATTTTTTTAAGACGGGCAACATTGGCGTTGTGGCGATGACGAAGCGCTTCATACTCCTGAATTTTTTCTTCGGCAGACAAAACCAGGAGTTCGTCACTGGACCGCGTAAGTTCATCTTTAAGATCGAGAAGTTTTTCATGAAGACGGACGATCTCCAAAGTAAGCGTCCCGTTCTCAGATATCTTTTCATTGAGAGAATCGAGCATTTCAAGGATCTTGGCGACATCCCGGATACTGCCGTACCGCTTTGTGCCGTGCCCGATCGGAAAAACCTTTGGCCTTGACGTTGTGTCGGCGTACTCACCGGCAGGATGACCGATATATGATATCGCAGTGGTTTCGACGACCGCATGACCGCACCCGGCGAAATCATATCCGGGCGGGGCGGGCAGACCGACTGTAAGATGATTCTCTTTTGCAAACTGGAGAACTGAGACCGCATACCCTTCGTGAGAGAGAAGACCTGCAAGAAGAAGGGACTTGTCGCTGCAGATCCCGGTGCCGTCAACGATCGTTTCGACCGGAAAGCGGGGTGCAGGATCGATTGAAGAAAGTTTTTCCGTGTCATACGGAAGAGACTGAACATACGCAGTCAAAAGTTCCAGATATTCATCATCATTCAGGTTTCGCTCATTTCTGATTTTGCGAAATTTGGACAGAAGAGTCTGATACACCCGGTTCAGACAAGGATCGAGAGTGAAGGCTGCATAATATCCGGCAAGCCAGGCATCCTGGATCCCTGCCGGAACTTTGGCGGACTTTCCCGATCTTTTTGCGCCCTTGTAAAGAGAAAGCGGGATCTCAATTGTAAATGAGTAGTTAAGATGACGATATGGAAACGTGATCTGCGCTGAAATCGTATCAGACTCATCCGTAGGGACGATTTGAGGGTAGACGACACATTTTTTCAGACCGCGTTTTGCCATGCAGGGTATATTATTTGGAGGGGAAGATGAAAAAACCGGAGATTGCGATCACAAAGATCCAGCGAGCATGGATAAAGAAAAGTGATGGGACATCAGGACCACGCATCATCATGACCTTGCGGTTCAGCGGGGGTAACTTTCATCATCTGTCCGATTAACTATTATATCATTCATCAGTATCATTAATTCTTTGCAAAACATACGTTAACACATCATACTGCTTATGGTAGACAAGAGAACAGTTACGATTGGAGTGACGATCAATCTGGGCAATTATGAGAGCCTGAGGGTCGAAGTTTCCGACATAGCCGAGGATGAGGGCGCAGTAAGAGAGCTCGTCGATTTTCTCGGACAGACCCTGGATGAATTCGGTGTGCAGGATACCGTAACCAGAGCGGCGGTCGAGAGATATAAAGAACGGGTGCTTGAACGGGACGCGCCGGAAGATCTGGAAAGCGGCTACTTCCCAATGGAGGAAGTTCCGCTCATCCATCCGGTGGACGAGGAGGGGGAGGAGATCCCCCCGGATATCCTGGAGGATACAAGGATCATCCAGCCCGAAGAGTCAGAGGAGGATGATCAGACTGAGATCGCGACCCAAAATAAGGAAACACCGGAGATCCATGAAGGAGAATTTGTCTGTGAGAAATGCGGGGTTCCGGTATCCAAAGTGCAGCGTGACGTCTCCAATCTTTTTATGGGGAAGACACTCTGTAAAAAATGTATGAAATGAGGATAAAATGAAAAAAAATCTGCTCATGTGGGATCAGACCCTCTTCAGAGACATAGAAGTCTTTGAGATCACGTATGTCCCCGAGCAGTTTGATTACCGCGACGAACAGATCGAAAGACTGGCATTTGCCGTCAAACCCGCCCTGATCGGCGGAAGCATCCTAAATACAATCTGCAGGGGTGTTCCCGGCACCGGAAAAACCACATCTGTTAAGAAATTTTTTGAAGAGGTGGAGGGAGCGGCAACAAAAATCGTTCCGATCCATATCAATTGCCAGATCGACAGCACAGAGTATGCAGTTTTTTCCCGGATATATACGAAACTGACAAAAAACAGGCAGCCGCCCTCAGGAACCGCTTTCAAAACTCTCATGGACATGCTCGCAAAATATGTTGAGAAGGAGGAAGTGATCCCGCTTATCTGTCTGGATGATGCGAACTATCTGATTTACAATAAAGAGTTCAACAATGTTCTCTACGCTGCTTTGCGTATCCACGAAGTTTACCAAAAGATAGCGATCGGGGTGATCGTCGTCATCAGCGACCCGGATATCCTCCTCGAGTCCATACTTGATGCACGGGTCGCCTCGGTTTTCAGATACGAGACGGTCAACTTCGAACCATACAGCGCTGCAGAGGTGGCAGGGATCCTCTCACAGCGGGTCGCCCAGGGTCTCTACCCAAACGTTCTCACCTCAGAACAGCTGGATTATATCGTGGACCGGACGATGCGCTGCGGAGACATCCGCATAGGTCTGGATATGATCAAACGCGCAGTAATGTACGCGGAAACGGATGCAAGAAGAGCGGTCACGCAGGAAGATCTGCAAAAAGCCGCGTCAGCTTCACAGGACCTCCATCTTGCCGGAACGATCAAAACTCTTTCTCCGGATGAACTCCAGATCCTCGAACAGCTGGTGAAGATGACAGGCACACAAACGCTGCTGACGACCGGAGACCTTCGCAGATCGATGACGAAGGATGCTCCAAAGCTTACCCGATTCAATGAGATCGTCGAAAAACTCGATCATCTCCGGGTGATCACCGTTGACTATGCTAATAAAGGGAGCGGGAGAAAACGCTATGTGAACCTCAGATATGAGAAAGAACGGGTCAGTAAGCTCCTGCAGAAGAAGAACTGAGAGAAACGATCCCGACTCATAACTCTTATCTATTTGACGGTCCCATATCTGAATAATATTCCTTAGGGTGATTTATTTTGGTAAGTGTAAACGAACTTGGACTTGATCTCTTCGAAGAACTTGTAGAGAACGCAGATCTGTTTAATGTTGCATACCACGAACTCGACAACGGTTCCCGTGTGGTCGACTGTGGTGTGAGTGTCCCAGGCGGATACGGAGCAGGTGACTACTTCACCCGCATCTGTATGGGCGGCCTTGGAGACATTGCCTTCCGTCAGGGTATGGTCGGCCAGTTCCCGATGACCTTCATCGATGTGAACACCGATTTCCCGGCCATCTCCTGCCTCGGCTCACAGAAAGCCGGCTGGACCGTGAAACTTGACAACTTCTTCGCAATGGGATCCGGACCCGCACGCGCCCTGTCCCTTCAGCCGAAACACACCTATGAAGTGATCGGCTATGAGGATGACTCAGATGCAGCAGTGATCTGTCTTGAAGCAGACCGTCTGCCAAGCGGAGCGGTCATGGAGATGATCGCAGAGAAGTGTAAGGTCGATGTCGCGAACGTCTGCGCACTCGTTGCCCCGACGTCATCCATCGTCGGCTCTATTCAGGTCGCCGGACGCTGCGTCGAGACCGCAGTGTACAAACTGAACGAACTCGGCTTTGACACGACAAAGATCATTGCGGCCGCAGGTACTGCCCCGATCCCGCCGGTACGAGGAGCAAAACTCGCCATGGGCGTTACAAACGACGCAACCATCTACCACGGACAGATCAACCTGACGATGAATGCTCCGGAGATCGTCGACTATCTTGAGAAGATCCCCAGCTGTTCATCGAACGGATACGGCAAACCGTTCAACGAGATCTTCAAGGAAGCCGGCTATGACTTCTACAAGATCGACAAGAGCCTGTTCTCACCGGCCGAAGTCATCATCAACGAAGTCTCCACGGGCAAAGTGTATCAGGTCGGAAAGGTCGACACCGCTGTTACCCTGAAGTCATTCGGTCTTGCATAAGACAGAAATCGGGTCGGGATCATTCCCACTCCTTTTCCGCAGGATTAATAACTCCGTAAATAGTATTTAGTAAGGTAATTTGGACTCGTGGTCTAGGTGGTTATGACGTCGCCCTTACATGGCGGAGGTCAGGGGTTCGAATCCCTTCGGGTCCACTGTTTTTGTTTTTATTTTATGATTTTTTCGTGACGCTGCCAGCCCATAGAAATACGTGAAATACGTGAGGGAATCAAGTTGCATAGAGCCGGAAAGCACCGGCATCAGGCAGGTCAAAAATCATTTTAACTCATTTTTGATTTGAAACTCAAAATTGATAACGATTAAATAGCTGAGGGTTGAATAGATAATCAGGCTGGTTCAACCTGCACAGGAGTCAAAGATCATGTTTACCGGAATCGTAGAGGAGATCGGAACAGTGACCAGGATCATGCAAGGTCAAAACTCCTCGATACTTTCCATCAGAGGCGACAGGATCTTTGAAGACCTGCGTCTAGGGGACAGTGTGGCAGTGAACGGCGTCTGTCTTACCGTAAGCAAACTTGCCGGGCAGAGTTTCGATGCCGATACCACAAGCGAAACACTCGCACGGACTTCTCTTGGAGCACTCAGAGCTGGAAGTTTCGTGAATCTTGAACGTGCCATGGCGGCAAACGGTCGTTTCGGCGGGCACATCGTCACCGGTCATGTTGACGGAACAGGAATCATCTCAATGATCCGCCGGGATGGAAAAACCGTCTGGGTCACCATTACCGCTGATAACAGCATTCTGAAATACATCGTTGAAAAAGGATCCATCGCAGTTGACGGCATCAGCCTTACAGTGGCATCCACAACTCAGAATTCATTCAGCATTGCCGTTATTCCCCACACGGAACGATCCACGACCCTTCTCACAAAATCTCAGGGAGAGACTGTGAATCTGGAGTGTGATATGATTGGCAAATACGTTGAACGGTTCATCACCCGAATGCAGAAGAGCGAACCGCAAAGATGTGTCATAACCGAGGAATACCTCAGCAAAGCAGGATTTTAGCCATGTTTACATTTAACACAATCGAAGAAGCGCTGGAATCTCTCAGAAATGGGAGGATGATCATCGTCACCGACGATGAAAACAGAGAAAATGAAGGTGACCTGATCTGTGCCGCCGAACATGCCACGACGGAAAATGTCAACTTCATGGCGAAATACGGCAGAGGGCTGATCTGCATGCCGATGTCGGGACAGCTCGCCGAGAAACTCTCTCTCCCGCCGATGGTGATAAAAAATACCGACAATCACGAAACAGCATTCACTGTCTCCATCGATCATGTCGACACCACCACCGGCATCTCCGCGGTAGAACGCGGCATCACGGCACGAAAATGTATCGATCCTTTGGCACGCCCTGGCGATTTTCGAAGACCGGGGCATATGTTCCCGCTTGTTGCAAAAGATAACGGCGTCTTCGAACGTGAAGGACACACCGAAGCGACCGTCGATCTCATGAAACTGGCGGGACTTAAGGAGGCAGGACTTTGTTGTGAAATCATGGCGGACAATGGAGAAATGATGCGGACTCCCGAGCTTATCTCGATGGCGAAGAAGTATAATCTGATCTTTGTGACCATCAAAGACCTCCAGACATACCGGAGAGAGCAGGAGGCTTCGGCTCTTGCAGTTGAACAGAAAAAGATGAGTCCAATGGACTGTTAAGGTGATTAGTGTGAAAGTTTACGAAGGAAAGCTGGTTTCAAAAAACATTAAAATAGGCATAGTTGCAGCAAGATTCAATGAGTTTATCGTAGCAAAACTGGTTGGAGGAGCATTGGATGCCCTAAAACGGCATGATGTGGCAGATGACGACATAGAGATCGCCTGGGTCCCCGGAGCATTCGAGATCCCGCTGATCGCCGAAAAAATGGCGGCGTCCAAAAAGTATGACGCGGTCATCTGTCTGGGAGCCGTGATCCGCGGATCAACAAGCCACTACGACTATGTCTGTAATGAGGTGACAAAAGGTATCGCGACCGTCTCGCTGAGATCCGGAATTCCGGTCATGTTTGGTGTTCTGACAACAGATAATCTTGAACAGGCGATTGAACGCGCCGGATCAAAGGTAGGAAACAAAGGCTTCGATGCCGCGGTGGGGGCAATCGAGATGGTCAACGTCATCAGAGAATTCAATAACTGAAAATTTCACTGCACTCCTCTTTTTTTCTATAGCACACTATTAAGAATCTTCACGTGTAAGCTATAAC
The DNA here is from genome assembly GCA_002287215.1 of Methanocorpusculum parvum. GTDB lineage: Archaea > Halobacteriota > Methanomicrobia > Methanomicrobiales > Methanocorpusculaceae > Methanocorpusculum > Methanocorpusculum parvum. Next base: position 71,334 of record LMVO01000034.1, on the reverse strand, counting down.
CAGAGCATGGCGAGGGAGAAACCAAAACAATGTACGGCGTGATAGATCTTGGTTCCAATACGGTACGTCTGGTACTGTACAACGTAAACGGCAGCGCTCTTGAGCCGAAACTCAGTAAAAAACATACAGCAGGACTCGTCGGGTATGTAAAAAAACGGCGTCTGACACCAGAAGGGATAAAAAAAGCAGTGGATGTCTTACATGACTTCAAAATGATACTGGAGAGTGTGAGAGTGGAGCGTCTGTATGTATTTGCCACGGCATCGCTTCGAAATATCGAGAATACGCTGGAAGTAACCGAGGAGATCAGAAAACATACAGGATTCGATGTTGATGTCCTAAGCGGCAGAGAAGAGGCGGTTTTCGACTACTATGGAGCTTTGCAGACCGTTGATATGCATGACGGCCTTCTGGTGGATATTGGCGGCGGGAGTACTGAACTGGTGTTTTATCAGAATAACGAGATCCTCACCACCGAATCGATGCAGATCGGTTCCCTGAATGCTTACACCTCATTCATTTCAGATCTTCTGCCGACTCCTGCGGAGCGTAAACGTATCGAAAAGGAGGTGAAGACCAAACTCGATTTGATTCCTGCATCCTGTAAACATATTCCTGCAACAGCCATCTGCGGCGTCGGGGGGACGGTCCGGGCAAGCTGCCGCCTGAACCGCGAACTGAATGGCAAAGACGCTCCTGGAATAGAATACACCATCAATGATCTTCAGAAAATGATCGAGTTGGCAGATGGAGATCGAAAAACCGCAATATCATACATCCTCAACGTGGCTCCCGAACGGATCCACACGCTCATTCCTGGAATGATCATTCTCCAAACTATCGCTGGATATTATGGAAGTAAGAAGGTGATCATCAGCAGATCCGGAGTGCGGGACGGATACCTCTATCATAAACTCGAAACTGCAGGCGTAATCAGGCCTGTGTGAGCATATGTTCCTGAAGAGACCTTAAGATGATTATGCCCTCAGGAAAAGCGGCGGGCATTGGCCAGACATATCTCTGAGCGTTCTTTTTCGCCAAGTTCACGAAGGACCGTTCCTTTTCTTTCCCAGAATCCTGCATCTGTTGGTACAAGTTCGATGCCGATCTCAAATGCCTGAAGAGCATTATTGTACTCTTCGAGAGCTGCGTAGGCAAGACCAAGATTCATCCAGTAATCAGCCTCACGAAGATTAAGTTTCGTTGCCCGCTGAAATGCCACCACTGCAGCTTGCGGATCTCCCTGACGAAAGAGAACGACACCTTTCGCGCACCAGATCGCAGCACAACGCGGATCCAGTTCGAGCGCACGGCGAATACAGCGGAGGGGATCGCCGGTCTCATCATTGTTCTCATGCATCACGAGCCCTAATTCTGACCAGTACACTGCATTGTGCGGATCGAGAACGACCGCCCGCTCAAAGCACAACTGAGCCTGACGGAGATTTCCTGCATCACGTTCACGTTCACCAGCTGAAAACCAGCTTTCCGGATTATCGATCGGTTCCAAATCACTCATAGCTGTAATCAGAATAGAACTTTGAGATATTAAATCCCGTTGACAGGAAATGTGAATGAGAAAAGAAAAAAATAAGATTAGTCCCTGCGGACTAAAGCAACTACACCAATTACACCAAGAAGACCGAGTATGGCAAAACCCATCGGGGATGCGGGTGTTGCGTTCAGCGGAGCATTGAAGGTAAGGGTCTCACCTTTTGACGGCATGATTACCCCGACAGTGGCGGTCTGATAACCGGTCGCGGAGACACGTGCCTGATTGACCGGGGTTCCGGTCGTGAAAACCGCAATGTCTGCTTTACCGTTGGAGATCGTACCTGTGTAACCGACAGAACCGGAGATGGAGATCAGCTCGACTTTTGCGCCTTCAACATTGCTGGTAACGCTGATAACGCCCTGGTCGCCGCCAATTATAGGGTTAGTGGAAACCATCTCAATATTGACGATCTCGGTCTGACCTTTTGCAGGAACTGATACAGTAACGGTCTGGGTGACCCATCCGGGTGCCGAGACGACAACAGAGTTAATTGGTGTACCAGTCGTATACACAGCAAACTGGATCTTGCCGTCAACATCGGTGTATCCGGAATAGCCGACTGAACCTGACGACATAACATCAACTTTTGCTCCAATGACATTGGTGTTTACCTGGAGGAAACCGCGGTCGCCGCCAACCGGTTTTGCCTCAAGCGTTACCGGGACAACAGTGGTCTCGCCGGCTGCCGGGACGGAGACGGAGGCACTGGCAGTGTAATAACCGTCTGCAGAAACAATGACCTGATTCACAGGAGTGCCGGTCGTGTACACGTAGAACTCAGCCATACCGTTGGTAATGGTCTTGGTCTCAACAACATCACCGTTGATGGAAATCAGAGAGGCGGATGCCCCGTTCACATCACAGGTTACCTGAACGACACCTTTGTCACCGCCAATGGTTTGTGCTGATGCAGCACCGGCGAAGAGAAAGAGGACGATCAGAGCAATAAACAAATAGGAAGTCTTTTTCATAGAATCACTCTCGTGTTAATCAGAATTAGTTCTGATACTATACAATACCTCTCACTAGTATGTATTCTTTTTGTACGAAAAGTAGAGAGATCCAAATCTCAAATACAGGAATGAACACGCAATCTGAAAAAATCGGGATAGAAGGGACAGAGGTATTAAGTAACCGAAAATGTATATTCCCTATAACAGGGGATCATTGAATTGGCACGAAAAAAGGAGTTTGATCCATTAGGCGGATCCATCAGCAGTGAAAAACCAAAAAAGATCAGAAAAAATAATCCTATTCTTGGATCAAAAGAACACACAGGTTCGTCGAACGTCTATGACGAAGCGGATCATGGACCATTATCTGGTTACGGCATCGATGCCCTGACGGCGGACGGACGGTCGGACAAACCAAAAAAAAGAGGGTTTTTGTCAGGGATCTTCGGTCAGGGAAAATCATCAGGACGATCTCCAGAATTCCCTATAAAAGATCATGCTCGTACACCTGAGGGAGAAAAACATTCTCATAGGATAACGGATACCTATGAAGATGACATTTTTGAAAATGAGCCTCGGGAGATGAGCGAGCCGGCAGTTTCCGATCCAGAACCCTCTGAAGAAACATATCCGACGTCTCAGCCGTTCGCCAGAGATCAATCGGAGATCGGAAGATCAGATGATGAACCCGCTCCTTTCTTCCTCGAAGAAAAACCGAATCCAAAAAAGCAGACGGTGAGATATCACCCAAACGTCTGCTATCTCTGCGGAGCAGACACTTCGGTTCCTCATCAGCAGTTCCGATTCGGTGAAGAATCCGATCCAGAAAACACCGCCCCCCTCTGCAAAACCTGCATGCATGCCGTAACGATGCTCATGAAATATAGGGATCCAGCAGATGAACGGGAGATAAAAAGCGAGTGGCGATTTCTTGCACCAGGTCTGAATGAGAACAGAGCTGATGAGATCGTCAGAGAAGGCCGTAGACGTAATTGATCGAACTCTTTTTTGAGTAACAACGCAAAATAGACACTCATTAATACATCCAAAAAACAATACAGATGTATATGGAAACATTGCGTCTGAGTGCAAAACAATATCTTATTGCCATAACAGTCGGAATTGCCTGCTTTTTGCCCCCGTTCATCGGAGAAGCGACGAACATCGCCCTCCCGAATATGCTGAACGGACTGGGATATACGATGGGACCTGACTACTGGGGTCTTTACGGCTGGATCCTTACCGTCTACCTGCTCACATCCACGATTTTTCTTATACCTGCGGCAAGACTTGCCGATAAATTCAGCAAGAAGTGGTTCTTCTGTATTGGTGTCCTTCTGCTCGGCATAGGATCACTCGGGGTTGGGATGTCAACGTCAGGCGAAATGGTCCTGATGATGCGGGCGATAGAGGGCATCGGAAATGCGCTGATGTTTGGAACCGCGATAGCTTTGCTTGCATCGGCCGTGAAAATCGAACTGCGAGGCACCGCAATAGGGATCGCCATGACCGGCGTCTTTATGGGACAGCTCGCCGGACCTCTGCTTGCCGGAGCACTGACCGATGTCTTCGGCTGGTCGATGGTATATCTCATCCTCTGTCCCGTGGCGCTTCTCTCCTTCTTCCTTGCACTTCCCTTCATTCCGCGTGATCAGCCTACCGACAAAGGTCCTTACGACTGGATCGGAGCTGTTCTATTTATGATCGGCATGGCGCTTTCGCTCTATGGATTTTCCAAACAGCCAAACGCGGAAGCATTCGGGATTCTTATCGTAGGGATCATTCTTCTGATCGCATTCTTCTTCTATGAAAAGAGGAATGCAAATCCCCTTATTCCAATCAACCTGATCCTGCACAACAGGGGATTCACCTTCAACAACTCGGCAAACCTGCTGTATTATGTGGCTATCTATGCAATGGGGTCCCTTGTCTCGCTCTACATGACAAATGTCTGGGGAATAACAGACGCGCTCCCGCGTGCCCTTATCGTCACCACACAGGGACTGATCCTCGTATTATTCACAATCGTGGCGGGCAGATTCTATGATCACCTTCTCCCAAGATGGCTTCTTGGTTCCGGCGTACTTCTCACCATCGCAGGAATTGCAGGAGCATTCCTTATGGGCGCAGCTTCCGCGGAACCTGTCTGGCTGACCGGAGCGATCCTCTCGGCAAGCATCGCCGCATTTGGAATCGGATCTCTGATCCTCACCGCGATCGACCGACTCATCAAAAACGCTCCGCCGAAGTATGCAACGACCACAGGACTCCTCATCATCAGTATAGGAATGATCGTTCTGCTTACCTGCGGTACGGAAACAGCCATCTGGAGCATGATCGCGGTTCAGGCACTCTTCGGAGTAGGTATCGCGATCTTTGTAACGCCCAACAGCACTGCCATTATGAACTCCGTGACACGCCAGGAGTTTGGAATGGCCTCAGGAACGCTTTCCACCACCAGAATGCTTGGAATGGCAATTTCCATCGGGATCGTTTCCATCCTGAAAAACATCTTCCTTGCGGGAGCCTCGGACAACTACTCAGCATCCTTCCTTCAGATGCTTGACGGAACCATCATTGCGGCACTCATCGTTCTGGTCCTTGCGATGATCCTTTCCTGGACTGCGGGCTCTGTAAAGAACGCATAATCCAAAATACCCAAACCAATCTCTTTTTTTCTTCAGTGTTCATATCATTACCTCATATGGCAAAGAGATCAGGCAGAAAACAGCGTTCATCAGCTTCGGCACAGAAAAAGATCATCAGCCTTATCGCAGGTCTGCTCGTTATCGCCGCTGTAGTCATCTTTGGAGGTGCGGAACTTGGCAGCTTCGGGGGTTCGACACCGCTTGCCCCGCTGATCACCGATGAGCACGCATTTTCCATGCATGTCATCGATATCGGACAGGGAGATGCGATACTTCTTGCCAAAGACGGAACATATGCGCTGATAGATGCAGGAGAGACGATGTCCCCTTCGGCCCGGGAATCCCGCTCGGCAATATTTGCATATCTTGACTCACTCGGCGTCAAAAAACTGGAGTTCCTGCTTATAACCCATCAGGACTATGATCACATCGGTTCAGCAAAGGATGTTCTCGCGACCTATGACGTGGGAGTTGTCTATGACAACGGTGTGGAACATACATCCGCAACATATGAAAAACTCCTGCAGTACATCTCTGACGAAAATGTCAGTTACTCTCTTGTCAGAGAAGGAGATGTTATTCCATCACCATGGAACGGCGTGAAAATCGAGATCCTCTCCCCGCCGCAGGATCTGATTATGACCGGATCATCTCCCGATATCAACGAAAACTCCATCGTTCTCAACGTAACCTACGGGAATGTCTCGTTTATTCTCACGGGAGATGCCGGTAAAAAAGCCGAGACATACATTCTCTCCACCGGAACCACGATTGATGCTGATATCCTCAAAGCCGGACATCACGGAAGCTCCACCTCATCCACGGATGCGTTTCTCAAAGCAGTCAGCCCGAACGTCATCGTCATGAGTCTTGGTGCTGACAATGAGTACGGTCATCCGCATATCGAAGCCCTGACACGGTTCGCAAAATACACCGACCATATCTACCGGACCGATCTTGACGGGGATGTGGTTGTGACGACCGACGGATCGGTCTACTCCGTCGTCACTAGAAACGAACATATCGCAGGAAATATTCTCGTGTCGGGAGATGGAATCAGGGTATGAAGCTGCTCGTGACCGTGGATGAAATAGAAAACAACAAAGCCGCCCTCCTGCTTCGCGGTCCAAAAGGCGAGAGACCGCTTGGAGTGTTCCCTCTGGAAAACCTGCCGGCAGGCACAACCGTCGGCGATATCCTCTCACTCTCATTTGAAAAAGAAGAGGAGGAAACGACTGCAGCCCGCAAGCGGATCCATTCTCTGCACAAAGCTCTGGAAAAATGACAGATCCCTTTTTATTTTTGTGAAGCACAAGTGGAACATATGTCCATCGAAGCTCACAGGTATTTTTTTGACGCCGGCAATACGCTCCCGATAAAGCGCAGACTCCTCGCTCTGGAAAAACTCCGTGCATCCATAGAGGACCATGAACCGGAGATCACAGCCGCCCTGTTTGCCGATCTTGGCAAATGTCCGTTCGAGGCATACGCATTTGAGATCGCGCCTGTCCTTCACGAGATCGATTACCTGATCAGGCACACGAAAAAACTCCTGAGAGATGAGAAGGTCCGCTCCCCACTGCTGCTTTTTCCGGCAAAAACTGTTATTCGTCACGATCCGTTCGGGCTTGTTCTCCTTTTGTCTCCGTGGAATTATCCGTTCCATCTCTTCATGCTCCCGCTTGCAGGCATCATCGCCGGAGGAAACGTGGTTATCGGAAAAACATCCCGACGATCCCCGGAGACAGGGAAGATCATCCGGACGATCCTTGCAGAAGTATTCCCCGAAGAGTGGGTCAGTGTAGAGGATGAGGTAGATCTGGATGCCCAGTATGACTACATCTTCTTCACCGGAGGGAAAGATGCCGGAAAAATGATTGCAGAAAAGGCAGCGAGGCATCTCACCCCAGTGACCCTGGAACTTGGCGGGAAAAATGCCTGTATCGTCGATGAAACGACAGATATCCCTGTAGCCGCAAAACGGATCGCCTGGGGGAAGTTTGCAAATGCCGGACAGACCTGTATTGCCCCGGACTATCTGCTGGTACATAGCTCAGTGCGGGACGAACTCGTGAGAAAACTCAAAGAAGAGATCGTCACCCTCTACGGAAGTAATCCGGCAACAAATGGCGACTACGGAAAGATCGTGACAAAAGAGGCATATGACCGTCTGATTTCATTTGAAACACCGGACAATCTCATCTTCCGTGCAGGAGAACACGATCCGACAGGAAGAAAGATCGCGCCGACGATTTTGTCAGCCGGTATGTCCGACACGATAATGCAGAATGAGATCTTCGGTCCGATCCTCCCTATCCTCACCTGGGATAGGAAAGATGAACTTGAACAGCTGATCAAAAAAGATCCGCTGGCTCTGTACATTTTTTCTGCGAACAAACAGTTCTGCAAAACCCTCCTTGACCTTCATCCCTCCGGAGGAGTCTGCATCAATGATGTGATGATGCAGGTTGCAAACCAGAATTCACCCTTCGGCGGGGTCGGAACAAGCGGGATGGGAAAGTATCACGGAAAAGATTCGCTGGAAACATTCACGAGGAAACGTACGGTCGTGATCCGAAAAACAAGACCCGACATCGCCCTTCGGTATCCTCCATACAAAGAGAAAACGCTGAAGCTCGTGAAAAAGTGGCGGAAAAGACTGTTTTAGATGGTGAAGAGATGCCGGTCTCCGGAAATCGAAAACAGACCGGCACGAACCCCGCAGTCGAGCCACCCGTATCCGTAGGAAAACAGCACCAGAGCATTGATGAGATCATCCGGAAGATGAGCGGCCCCTCCGTCCAGATACGAGCGTGCCTTCTCCTCGATCGAACATGCCGCCGCATACATCGCGGTCTTTTGGTCGGGCGCGGGAGTAACTCCTTCCAAAGCGTTCGTCAGCATTCTCTGATACCGGTAGGTTTTCTCTGAGAGATGGTCTTCAAGAGAAGGCGGAAGATCTTCATCGATCTCTGGCGGAGCCGACGGCGAGCCGGCGAGGTAGCCTAGATAACGACCGGCATCCAGCCAGCCGGAGCCATAGGCAAACGAGGCGGCGGCGTTGACCAGATCACCTTTTTTGTAAAACACCCTGCCGTCCGATGCATAACAGGAGACCATCTCGGCGATCTCGTCCGCGGTCTGTCCAAGAACCGTGTCGTTCGGCACGGTCTTCTCGGAACGCGAATCCCCGGCAAAAATCTTCCCGTATGCATCGATCAGCATAGACCGGCGAACCTCTCGAGATACTCCCGCTCGATGTCGTGAAGTTTTGCCGGGACGATTAAAATATGCAGAGGGGAGCCGAAGTCAAACGATCTCATCTCCTCGGCACTTCCTGCATGGACCGCCGGCTCGGGCGAGCCCGCACGGGCGATTCCGACATACAGCGGGATCTTTGCATCCACGCGGCGGGCCTGCTCTTCCAGCAGATCGACCGCCTCGGAGATCTTCATGTAGCGTTCCTTGTCTTTTTGAATATCTAAAAAGACCAGCGTGTGGAGGTTTTCCTTCTGGTTTGCCGATATGACCTCGATCGGGGTCATCGGGAACCATTTTCCGTAAGGAAAAGGAACGGAAACGGATTTGCCGAACCGGTAGTTCTGCAGACCGGAAAGACCGCAGACCGCTGTCGTGATCGAGGCCCCGTGAATGATTTTCGTCTGAATGTTTCGATCTGCCGCCCGGATACGGAGATCCGAATGGGTCGTCGCGATCATCGAGTCACCTGCGGTCAGAAAAACCGCATTCCCAAACTCGGCGGCATCGAGGATCTTATCTGCATGGATCTCCACATCCTCCCTGTAGAGAGGCGTGATCTTTTTTCCGTAACAGGCTTCGAGCCGTTCGATCGAAGCGCCGGTAAGAACTGAGGTATACACTTCCAGAAACACCGTGTCGGCATATCTGATGGCATCCATTCCCCGGACCGATACATCAGATTCGTCAAAGAGGCCAAGCCCGATAAAAGTCAGCATTGTTACTCATCTGTTGGCTCTCGCTCATGTTATTTTTATTGAGAGAGGGAGGGGGATCCCCGGCTCATACAAGCATGAACACAAAATGCAGAAGCGCGCCAAGGGAAGTGCCGAGCAGAAGAGTGAACACCGTGATAAGAGCGGCCGCTTTTACCCCGATCTCCTTCATCAGAACGGCGATCGTTGAGATACAGGGAACGAAAAGAACACACACCAAGGCAAAGATATAGAGCTGACTGCTCGAAAGGATCGAAGCAAGATCGGTCGTTCCCCCTAAGACTGCGAGTGTCTCAAATGCCATCTCTTTTCGAAGGATCCCAAACATGAGAGCGGTGAACGCAAATCCGGGCAGCCCGAGGACCGCGGTGGAAATCGGATCTATGAATGACTCGAACATCGTGACAAGTCCGAGGTACTCAAAGATCCCCAGAAACACACTGCTGATCAGCAGAAGAGGCATCGCGATGTACAGGAACTCGCTGACACGCATCCATGCTTTTTTCACCACATACTTCGGGATCGGACGGCGCAGCTGAGCCATCTCGAGGATCATCCCGTACTGTTCACCGGGAGTTATCCGGGAAAGCACGCAGCCGAGAACAAAGACCAGAATGAAGACGATCCCGTAGATGGAAAATGCGGCGCCGAACCCGACGAAGGAAGCAACGATCCCGGAGATGACGACGGTCCTCGCAGAGCAGGGAAGCATCGTCACGAGAACGGAGGCGATCACCCGTTCACGTCTGGTCGGGAGAAAACGCGTGCTCATGATCGCAGGGACACTGCATCCAAATGACAGCACGAGTGGAATCAGTCCCTGCCCGTGGAGACCTAATCTGTGCATACCCCGGTCCGCAAGGAAAGCAGCTCGGGTCAGATATCCGGTGTCCTCTAAAATCGAGATGAAGATATAGAACAAAAACACGTAAGGAAAGGCGATGCCGAGACCTGACATCAAAGCAAGGATCACGGCGCCCCCGACCGTATCCAGAAACGGATTCAGCTCCAGAGTGTGAAACGGATCAAGAAGGTAGGTCGTCATCAAACCGATGATGCCCTCCTCCAGAAATCCGCCCAGGAGAAAGACGATGCCGAGAATACCGACCATCGTGATGATCAGAATGGGAACGCCGGGAAACCCGCGCGTGAGAAGCGAGTCGAGGTCGCGGCGTTTCTTCTGCGGGGATATGGTCGTCACCTCTTCGGAGATCGCCTTTGCCGTGTTGTGCCGGTTTGCCCCGATGATCTGATCCGGCGACATCATATGCCGTTTTTGGATCTCGTCTGAGATGACCGAAGCGCTTTCCATCACCTCGGGGGAGAGAGTGCTCAGGGAAACATTTTCCAGAGCAAACATCGACTCGGCTTCCGAAAGATTATGAAACTTCTGCAGGTTCTTGGCCGCTGCTTCGATGTGATGATCATAGCGCGGAACGATCCCGGGCACAGGCAGTTCATCGCCGATGACATAGTCCGCGATCTTTTCCAGGTTTTTACCCTCTGTTGCGATCGTCTCGATCACCGGAACCCCGAACTTTTTCGAAAGCGCATCAGCATCGATGATCTTGCCTGCAGATCTTGCATCGTCCATCATATTGAGCACGATCACCAGAGGTTTTCTGATCTCGGAGGCCTGAAGAAGAAGATACAGATTCCGCTCGAGATGTTTGGCATCCAAAACCGCCACGATGAGATCCGCATCTCCGGTGACAAGATACTCTCTGACGAGTTTTTCCTCATCGGATCTTCCAGAGAGAGAATAGATCCCAGGAAGATCGGCAAGTGAAAACTCTGTTCCGTTGTGACGAACGAGTCCGGACATCAGGCCTACGGTCGTGCCCGGATAATTACTCACCTCGACACCCAGCCCTGTCAGGTGATTGAAGATAAGGGATTTCCCTACACTCGGATTACCGATCAGAACGGCCCGGCGCATCATGGGGTATTGCACCGCTCGACCATGATATTCTCGGCGACCTCGGGGCTTAATGCGATATCGCATCCTTTTACGGTTATGACGACCGCGTGATTGTCAAGTTTTCGTCTGAGTGTGATGAGCTCCCCGGGGATGACGCCGAGATCGATGAGCCTGCTGTGTTTTGCAAAGCACCGGATCATGGAGACATGCAGGAGAGAACCTTCCTCGCACTCGGAGAGAGACACGATGGGATTTCGTTTCGTGAGTCCGGCATGTCCTTCATGTTCCCTGGGACTCGTCTGTTCCGACGTGGATGCGCGTCTCCCCCATCCTCTTTCGCGGCCGGGTTTATGTCCCGGGCCGCGCTTTTCCAAAAATGTGTCAAGGCGGTCAATCGTTTCTGACGAGATGCTGTGCTCCATGAGGCACGCCTCCTTTGATGCGTGATCAGGTTCGGTTCCAAGAACATCGGTAAGAAAACTGGTCAGGACAGCATGTTTGCGCGCCACCTGGGCAGCTTTGACTGAACCCTTATCAGTGAGTGAAAGGCCATGAGCAGATTCGGTGAGATACCCTTTGTCTTTGAGACAGGTTACCGCTTTGCTGAGTCCTTCGGTATCACCGTGTACCAGATCTTCCAGATTCGAAACCTTTACTGTCTCCTTTCCGGTATTGAGTATTGCTTCGAGAATATCTTCTGAGAGTTCAAAGGTCATTATTATCTTAGTATCTTTTATTCTCAGAATATCTATGTTATGCCTTTGACATCATTTTGGAAAAGAGAGATTTGGGTTTTTCAACGGCGGAACAGGTGTCCACGAATTTACACCAGGTACAATACGGACCGCGGACGACTTTCGGTATCCCCCCATTCATCACCTTTTCTGCTGCCCTTAGTGCAAGAAAAAGAGCGCGGCGGTCTTTTGGCTCTACAACGACACTGCGGATCGTTCCCGAACCAAGATACTCAACGCGCCCGTAGAAGGGTTTTCCAAACATCTCTTCAAGACAGACGGCATAACAGATCACTCTGAGGCGATCGTGAAGATAGACACCGCGGGTCGGCGCCTCGCCGCTTTTTACAAGTGAGAAACTGTCATCAAAGAACCGGTCTACCTTCCCGTATATCCCGTATTTTTCAGAATAAACAGATACATCATACCGTTCGGCCTGACGCCAGGTCACCTTGCTGCAGGCGGCAACCATTTTTTCCAGGTACGAAAGCGCGGGCTGATCCTCGGGAACCATATTTTTCAACCCCTCTTCCCAGACATCCTCGGCAGAGAGGATATCTCCAAGATAATAGGACAGTTGCTTTGCAACCGTGTAGGCAATCGGCTCTTCATAGGGAATAACGACGGATTTTGCCAGGTACAACTGCATGGGACAGGTGCCTGCTTTCACCACATCTGTTACAGAAATTTTTTCGTCCGGCATGATGACTCCATAAACATAAGTTCGTTTAACACACTATTAATAATTATGGCAGGCAACGAACTCAACATTCAGATCCCTCAGAACCTTGACCCGGTCTACAGCAATATGATCCAGATCGCATTCAAGGATGACGAGTTCACGATGATGTTTTTACATCAGCTCCCTATGGCAAATCAGGCAAAAGCAAAGGCAGTCGTCGCGATCAGCCCGACCCATGCGAAGAAACTTCTGACCGCGCTGCAGAAGAGTGTGAATGAGTACGAGACGAAGTTTGGACAGATAACAAACGGAGCGCATCCCGAAGGAACGGATACGCCGACCCTTCAGGGATATTCATAAATCAATAACCTATTTATTGTCTAACAGGCAATGTGTTTAAGCACACAGTGTGCCGTCGTGGCTTAGCGGTATAGCGGCTGATTCGTAATCAGCAGGCCGAGGGTTCAAGTCCCTCCGACGGCTCTCTTTTAAGGTCGTTAAATCGTGATTTAAGGCAGTATTCGTCGCTATGAGACGGAACAGCGGAAATATCTCAATTAACAGAGTGAGCTGACACTTCCACCACCTTTCGGTGTCGATAAAACTCTGTTGAACTCACATGGATCAGAGATGAGCTGTTCAGAGAGAGGATGGTTTTTCGATACTTTCACTGCCTGTTTCATCCTTCCATACCCGCGACCTGATGAGAACGGCAGCAAATATTCCCATAAGAAGAAGAATCGGCAGAAATGCTATGAGAATATTGCTGTTTGCGATCAACCCGCTCCCGGTACCGATGAAGGCATCCGTGAGGGCATGCAGCAGGACTGCAATCCAGATGCTCCGGGTCTTCAGCACGGCATAGCTGAATATAATACCGAGAATGATCGTCCATCCGATATACATGATATTTCCTGCAAGGGGGGTGTCGGGAAAATTCAACCCGACGAGCATAAGCGGCAGGTGCCACAAGCCCCATACGATCCCAACAATGACAACTCCCGGATAAACGCCAAAGAGGGCAAATACCCTGTCCTGAAGGTAAAATCTCCAGCCGTACTCTTCTCCGAAATATTTGGGCCATGTAATAACGAACGTCAATACGGACATGCCAATGAACACGAAGAATGAGCCAGGACTGTATTCCATCGTCGGAAGGCTCAGTCCAAGCATATGGATCATGAAATACGCAAGGATGAACAGCACCGAGAAGATTACCGGTATGATGAGGTAGTACCGGTAATTATGTCCAAAGGATAGTTTTGCATCAGAGAGGCTTCTCCTCCCGGATGCTCTCAGGTTCTGCAGGAGAACCAGTAGGAATGCCGCAACAGAGATGATGGCGGTAAGAAGGGGAAGGGGGCCGATCGTTCCAAGGAGAGGGCGGTATAATCCCTCCACCAGCGTGACAGCGGAAGCAAGCAGGAACATGGCAAGGAATTGTTTTGACTCCCTTGTCAAAGCCTTTGATTTGAAACCGACCATACACAGTATTGCACCAACAGCCGGAATGTACATCGGAATGAGCACCCACTTGCTGGATAATATCCCGGACCCCTCCTGCATAATCACAAAGATCTCAAGGAGATAGGTTGCGGCAAAGGTTATGGCAAGAAAAGCAAACAATTCTCTTGTCAGTTGTTTTTTTTCAGGTTTGGCTGCGATCATATTCTCAGGTAAATGATACGTTCTGCACGGCAGTATTTAATCCAGTCCCCGCCAATTTTTATCTAGGCCCTCATCTCAATTGATGGTCGGGCATTTTTCTTTGGGGTTCTCTGTTAATAATAGTACACACCGTCGATGCGGATCGTGGCTTTACCGCCAAACAGCAGGAGATCGTCCTGAAACTGAAGTTTGATACTATTAAATACTCTGTTGTTTCCCCCTTGTTCGATGGAACACAATGAACCGTCCCATATATCGTGTTTTAACATGTAGTATCCAAACGCGCTATTTCCGGAACCGGTCGCAGGATCCTCCAAATATCCAAATTTCGGTGCAAAAACCCTTGTATGGGCAATATTATTTGTATCGACCGGGTCCAGAGAAAAGATCAGAATGATGTCGATATCATTTTGCAGGCAGAACTCCTTGAGACCCGGTTCATCCGGATAGATGGAAACGAGTTTTTGGAAAGAGTTCAGCGGCACGATCAATGTTCTGAGTCCGGCGTCGATGACCTCAAGCGGAAATTCCCTGCTTATATCTTCATCGGACAAACGCAAAGGAGCAGAAATATCCGCCGCCTGCAGAGACGAAGCGATATACGCTGGCTTGGGAGCAGAGATAAATACAGCGTCCTGATCTCTGATTCTGTTATAGACAGTTAATTGCCCCATTCTGTTCGTATGGATCGGTATTTCGCTGCATGCAGAAAGGCTCGCCGTGTTTTTAACTAAGGAGTACATACATGCGATCGTCCCGTGTCCGCAGAAATTCACTTCACATTCAGATGAATAGTAGGTTAGAAAAACACCGCCGTGCATCCGGCAGTAGACCACTTCGGAAACAAACCCTTTGTGCTGCCTGGCAATCTCCAGCATTGCTTCTTCTGACAAAGATTGTTCTTCATCCAAAAAAATGCAGGCAGCCGGATTACCGGCTGATGTATCTGATGTAAACGCATCCACTTTCTGATATCGGTATATTCCCATTTTTGCACGCATCCTTTTGCTCTGCAGAATTTTTTTCCTTACTACTGCTATGCAATAGTAAAATTGTACCAATTATATTAATATCACCATTGGCTTAAAAAAGCAGATCATACATTTTTAGGAGATAAAATTTCTTCAGGGATACATTTCGGTTCCTGAATATTTCCATTCCACAGGGAATCGAAACAATATCACCGCGTCAAGATCAAAAAAAGTATGTCATCCCCCTTATACAACGGCGGATATATTCTCACTTTGCCGACTCTTTCAGCTGTTCGATGAGTTCATATTTCCGACGAATGGTTCTGGCAGACTGGCCCGGAGTTTTTGCGGGAGGCTTCTGGTGCTTTATTTGTTTTTGTAAGGTTGCGACAAACTCTGTCATTTTTTCTTTCCCGTTCTTCGCTTTGAAGAACGCTTGTTCACATACCAGATTCCGCATAACGGGATATCCGTTCGTGCGGATCGTTCAGATGATATTCCCGGAAATGTTCCGCGATGTTCTATAATAGTTCTCCAGCCTTAACTTACTTCGTGATGAAAAATGGTTCATGGACCCGGTATGCCGTCTCCCTCCATCAGACCCGGGATCATGCCCAAATTGTAATTTCAGGACATTCACACCCATTTCTGAATAATATCCCCGGATTAAAGCATAAAATGCCGAGATAATACACACAGATGAGTAACAGTAAGTGATATTGGCATGTATTCCGTATCAAGCGCGGGCTCCACCTGAAAAAACAGTTGCTCTTATAAAAATCAGGGATATCTATTGTCTTTTGGGCGGATATGTTTCTCCACGCCGTTTGATATGTACACGTACCGGTACCCCTGCCACTCACCGTTTGGTTTTTTCACGTCGGTGAGCGTTTCCATCGCTTCAAGCCCGTCCTCATCATAGCATTCCAGCTCAAGGATATCTTCCACCTCACCGGTCTTTGTGTTGTACCGCTCCCAGATGACAATATTTTCCTCATCAGACTCATCATCCTCAATCTCAGGCGCATTGGAAGATGCCTTCGATTTTTTAAACAGATCAAACATAATCCTAACGTTTCCAGCAGGATGATATTAATACATTCCCATCGAGAGGAAAAAGGCGGAACAAACCAAAAGAGCCCGAACACCGCAAAATGAAATAAACCACGAATCTCTATCGGTGAGGAGTCAGTAGTTACGTGCAGAATCAGACGGTACCCTGCACAAGATCGCAACCAACATACAGTTTCAACAAAAAAGTATCATAAATTGAGAGCTTAGGCAAAAGCCTTAGTTCTCAACGATTACCCGGACCGGAGTCGGGAGTTTGTATCCGCTGTGGAGCAGGGCATCCTTTGCCTGGTCGATATACTGCGGGGTTGTCCAGACGGTGAAAATACGCTGTCTTTCTTCAACACGTGCTGCAGTTCCGACTGGTTTGCCGAATGCAAGTCTCATACCTTCAGAAATACGGTCTGCACCGGCTCCGGTTGCCTGTTTGTGTTCACGGAGAACGTGGTGAGGGTATGGTCTGATCTTTAAGTGGAAATTGTTTTTTCCGACATCTTTCATCAGACGTCTGTTCATGTTGATACGAGCAGCTTCCATTGCCGTGTGACGGATCTGGCATGCTTCAAGCGCTTCAAGATGAATTGCGACCGGGAACTCTTCAGAGAGGTTTCCCATATCAAACGTTACAACTTTTAAGCCCGGTACACCGCCCATATATTCACGGCGGCAATATGCCTTCTTGGCGAGCTTATTATACATTCGTGCTGGCTTTCTTACCATTTTTAATTACTCCTAGCTCTCTTAAATGTGCAAATTAGGTTGGTTGGAAACCATATTAAAGGTTCTCATTCTCCCCCTCTAATTTCTCGATCTCGGCGAGAACATCTTTCCTGAGTTTCGCAAACTCCACACTGGTACGATCACGCGGCCTGGGCAGAGTATTTGGATATATTTCATATATTCTTCCCGGGCGGGGAGTCAGAATGACAATTTTGTCAGAAAGATAAACCGCTTCATCAACACTGTGTGTAACGAAAAGGATCGTCTTTTTCGTTTCCTCCCAGATCTGGAGAAGCTCGCGCTGCATTTTATTCCGGGTCTGCGCATCGAGCGCGCCGAATGGTTCATCCATCAGCATGACGGCCGGATCCGAGGCTAGCGCCCGGGCAACGGCAGCCCTCTGACGCATACCCCCTGACAGCTCGTAGGGATAACTGTCGGCAAATCCGGTCAGACCTACCAGAGCGAGACGCTTATTCACCTCGATGATCCGCTCTTCTTTGGAAACGCCCATCATCTCCAGACCAAAACCCACATTTTCCGAAACCGTACGCCACGGATAAAGCGAGTATTCCTGGAAGACCATCGTCATTTTCGGTGAAGGCCCGTCCACGATTTTTCCATCGATGGAGACTTTCCCACTGGTCGGAACATCAAGTCCCCCGATCATCCGAAGCAGCGTGGTTTTTCCGCAACCGGAAGGACCGAGCAGACAGACGAACTGACCGTCGTGGACCTCAAGATTGACATGCTCCAAAGCGGTGACATCACCTTTCCGGGAAGAGAACGTCTTTGTGGCGTCCTCCACCTTTACCCATACTTTATCCCAATCAGTCATTTGTCAAGCACCTCCCAGGCAAACTTTTTCCGCAGAACATACTGGAAGAACTGGTCCATAACAATACCTATGATACCAATAGCGATCATACCGGCGATAACCATCTGGACCTGGCCCCAGTTGTACGTATACATGATGAGATAGCCAAGACCGGAAACGGTACCCGGCATCATTTCTGCTGCGACAACACTCATCCAGGCGATCCCAAATCCCACACGGAGCCCGTTCCATATGGCGGGACCTGCCGCGGGGACGAGTACTTTCGTGATGATCTGGCGTTCATTTGCCTGATAGATCCTGGCTGTTTCGACCCAGCTCTTCTTGACCCTCTTTACACCGTCGATCGTGTTTACAAGGATAGGGAAGATACACCCTATCACGATAATGAACACGATAGGAGTAAGCCCCAGACCGAACCAGGCGAGAGAAAGAGGCACCCACGCCATAGGAGGGATCGGGCGCAGGATCTGGATCAGACTGTCGGAAAACTGTTCAAGAACCGGATACCGGCCGAGAATGATACCCAGCGGGACTGCGATCAGACAGGCGATGATAAAACCAAGCGTTACCCGGTAAATACTGACCCAGCTGTTTTCCATCAGACTTCCGCATCCGTAGAGGTCGGCAAACGGCGTCAGAAAAACAGCAAGGACGTTTTCCACCCGGGGGAGGATGTATGCATTGTTCATCAGAATTGCCGCAACCTCCCACATGACAAGAACAAGTGCCGGAAGTATCAGCTTAATGTACCATTTCATGATCTTTGTTATTCACCATCCTCTTTTATGTATGTACATGTTACAGGATATCAAATGTGTTACTTGTTTTACCCCGGTACTCCGGCGTGAATAACCAAAGAAACATGCCGAAAAAAGAGAACAAAAAATTGTGAGTGAGGTTACGCGGATTTAACCACGTAGCCTATGCCGGCATATTCAAGAGCGGACTTCAGCTGAACGTCCTGGATAGACCCGAGCTGAGGGTCACCAAGAACCACATTTTTCCCTTCGGCGCTTCGTGCTTTGATCCAGGCAACAAACCCGTCCCAGTCGTTTGCCGGGGAAGAGGTCGAGACCACAAGTCCTGAGCCTTCAAGCATAAGGGGCGAGAGGATCTTGAGACCCATATCACCGGTACTCTTATCGACTGCACTGATAAACGGCGGGGTGCCGGCGAGTGCATACTGAATTGCATTCTGCTGGAGAAGCGTCATCAGCTGAGGTCCGCCGGTTCCTTCGATGAGTTTGACATTGGCAACCTTCTGACCGTTGATGTAGAGTTCTGCGTCCGTGATCTTTCCGGTTTTCTCCGTGACGGGTTTCAGATAACAGTTGTAGGCACTCTTGAAGTACTCCCAGTCCTTCAAAAGAACAAACAAAGGCGCATCGTGATCGCTTGGCAGATACCCGATCGATATGGTCGAGGTCGCAGCAGGAGTGACGAAGGTTTTGCTTTCGATCTGTTTAACTGCTGAGTCATACGGACCAAAGTCGTAAAGGAGAGCTGCAGATTCGTCCGTTGTGGTCGAAGCGAGCTTGGCGGTAACGATACCCAGATCGCGCTGTGACTGGATGAACGCCTCATTGCTGTTCAGCCACGAGTCAGTGATTTCGCTGGAGAACTTGATCGTCGGAATCGAGGTCTTCATTACATCAGTTGAACTGACGATCACATTTCCGTAAGTCATGTTCTGACTGGAGAAAAGCCAGTCTGCAGTCAAAGCTGCGGCATTGTCCGGATAGTCGTTGATATATTTGTTTCCAAGGATCATCAGAGCCGAAAGGCTTGCTGCAGCATCCGGATTTTCCAATGCCTTGGAATTGGCGCCGAACACACAGCAGGTATGATCGGTCCAGGTCCCTTTAGGTGGTAAATCCTGACTGTAGGATACCACTTTTCCAATGTCACCCTCTAAGGCAACGGCAATGAAAGGCTGCCAGTTGATGTAACCGTCGATCTGGCCGGTAGCGAGAAGTCCGGGCATGGTTCCTGCTCCGGTATAGAGGATCTCAACGGTGGCATTCTCGTTGCCGGTCTCGGTGCATCCTGCGGTAAAAACTACCATGACACACATAACGAGAGCCATGAAAATAAGAATCAGCTTTTTCTGCATACAAGTATGTTAGTGTATCTCCATTATTAATTAATCGTATTGTAAAATATAATATTTATAAATATTATATACATTAAATATGTTTTAAGAATTTTTGGTATAATTTATTGAAATAATTTGGATGTTCTGTATCCGGAAACAAAGCAAAAAACTCCTTAGAAAAACCTTTCTTTTAATGTGGTTTAGAGACAATAGAGTAAGAACAAATGAAGATATTAATACTTGGCGCCGGGGCCGTAGGTCTGTCAGTCGCCGCAAAATTATCAAAATATGCCGAGGTTTTTGCGGTATGCCGTGATAGATGCAGCACATCTATAGAAAACGAGGGTTTTTTTCTGACAGGGATCTGGGGAGAGGAAAACGTCCGGTTTCCCTGCGGAAGTGTTCCGCCGAAAGAAACCTGGGATTATATTATCATATCCACCAAAGCTGCCGCCACAAGGGAGATATGTGAGCAGTACAATCATCTATTCGGCGAAGCAGAGGTCGTAAGCCTTCAGAACGGAATTGGAAACGAGGAGATCATCGCCGAATACACCGACCATGTGCTTGGCGCAATGATCATAACCGGATTTGAGTGGAAAGCTGACAACGCAGTGTTTGTATCAGTCGACGGAGGAGAGACAGTATTTGGAAGGTTCCCGGGCGGAACTGACATAAAAGCCGACATTCTTGCAGATATTTTCAAGAAATCAGGTATGCGGGCAAGTTCGACCGATAACATCAGAGGAGTTATCTGGTCAAAAGCATTATACAGCTGTTCACTCAACCCTCTCGGGGCCATCATGGAATGTCCCTACGGTGAACTGCTCAAAGAACCTGCCTGGAACATCATCACCAGCATTGTTCAGGAGGCATTCGAGGTTTCATGCGCAGAAAATGTCGTTCTTGTACAGAAAACAGCCGGCGAATATCTGGAATTCCTCAGAACAAAAAAAATACCACCCACTGCAGCACATTTCTGCTCCATGTATCAGGATGTCACGGCCGGCCGAAAAACCGAGGTCGATCATATCAACGGGGCAATCGTGATGCTTGGAAGAAAACACAAAATCTCCACACCGGTAAATGAAACGATCGTAAATCTGACACATTTCAAAGAGGAGCTTTCATGCAGATAAAAAGATCAGCAATGATCCTGGCCGGAGGCGAGGCACGGCGGGTAAACGGACGCGAAAAATATTTGTTCTCGTACAGGGGCTGTTCATTTATCTCGCGACTTGTCATGACATTTGAGGGACTTGTCGATGAGATCGTCATCGTCGCAAAAAATAAAAAACAGACAGAGCATTTCTCCGGACTTTCGGAGCTCGTACGATGTACATGGGACACAAAACCCGGACTCGGACCGATCGGCGGGATCTCAGCAGGTCTGAATGAGATCAAGGGAGACCTGGTGTTCATCTCAGCGTGCGACATGCCCACGATTCACAAACCCATCGTACACTATCTTTTTGAGAATATTGAAGAGTATGATGCGATCATCCCAGAGTGGGAGAACACCGATCTCGAACCTCTGCATGCCGTTTACCGGGTATCAGCTCTCAGAGAATACGTCATAAACCATGAATCTCTTTCACTTCGTGACATGGTGAATACACTGAACACAAAACGGATACCGCCGGAGATGTTTCGAACAGTGGATCCCGATCTTGAAAGTTTCAGAAACGTGAATACACTTGAGGAGCTTCTGGCAATGGGTCCCGAAGCTGCATATCAGGAAAAACATCCGGAAAAGTAACACAGTTCCGATTTTTATAAATCAGACTTCGAAAGATATTATCTCAAAAAAGAGGTGAGGTTATAACTCATCCTCATCAGACTCTTCTTCCTCTTCCTGTTTGAGCTCGACATTGGCGATATCAAACTGGCGGAACGCGAGTTTCTTTGCTTTTATGATGTTTCTGCCTTCTTTTCCGATTGCAAGACCGCGGTCGGCGTCTGCAACTTCGATGTAGGCGACTTCGGTATTTTCCTCTTCATCCTCTTCGAAGGTGACGGTCTGTACCTGGACGGGGAGGAAACAGTTTCTGATAAACTGAACCTTGTCCGGATTGTATTCGACGACCTCGACCTTCTTACCGAAAGCGTCAGATGCCTTCTTGATGCTGGCACCTTTCTTTCCGATTGCAAGTCCCATCTCTCCGGGATTGATGACAAAGAGGATCCGGCCGAATTTATCATCGACAACACAGTCTCTTGCGCCCGCACCGGTGAGATTTTCGAACTGGGCAATCATACGCATGGCGTCTTCGGAAATGGTAATCTCACTCATATTTATTCACTCTTAAGGGAGAGGATGTCGGATTCGCCTGCATTGACGATCGCAAGCACGCTGATCATGTGGTCTCTACCGCATTCTTTGCCGAGCTGACGTGAGCTGCCGTCAAATTCATAGAGAGGAACGTTTTCATTTGCAGCAAGAAATGCACGGACTTTATCCGGGGCATTCTTGGCGATGATGACGAGTTCTGCTTTGTTTTCAGCAACGATTTTCTCAACAGAGTTCTGGCCGAGGGTTACCTCGCCGGTTTTCATTGCTCTTCTTAAAGATAAGTTGAAATCCATGTTTGTTCACCTTTTTGAGGTTCACTGCACTCCGGACAAGACTCAGGGGAGGTGAGTCCCCGCAATATTCTTGTCCATCCCGCAGACCGCCGGTTTCATAGATGAGACCGGGAAGTTTCTTCAGGAGTACCCTTGAAAACTCTTTACTTATAGGTGCTTGGAAATAATGAAGGTATCCTCGAGCGGACGAATAGAATATGAATATTAAAAAAAGGGAAGGTCAGTCTCTTCCGTAGAAACCGTGACCGGAATCCCGTCTGGGGGCACCCGATCCGCTGCTTCCGCGGCTGAAACTTCTTCTGTCACCGCTGCCTGAACTGCCGTAACTGCGGCGTTCGCCGCTTCCGGAGCTCCGGTCACCGCTGCGGTAATTACTTCCGCCGCGATTTCCATAAGAGGACCCACTGCGGTTGTTGGAGTAACTGCGGCGATCTCCGCCTGAGTTGGATGAACCGCCGCTTCTGTATCCGCCAGAGGAACCTCCGCGCCGATCTCCGCCTTTATCCCGGTCACGTTCATGTTCTTCCTCTTCAGCAGTACGTGGTGCTGCAATCGAGATCTCAAGTTCCTGACCGCGAATGGTCTTGGAACCCATGACTTCGGCAACGAGGTTCGCATGCTCCAGAGGGACGTCAACATACGAGTAGTTGTTGTACAGATCGATCCTTCCAATAGAAGATCCGGGAATGTCGCACTCGCCTGCAAAGGCGCCTACGATATCCTTCGGGCGTATCTGCTGGTTTTTACCAAGAGATATCCTGAATCTTACCATTCCCGGTTCAGCACCGCTGTTCTCAACAGTACCCGGAGTAACGTTCTCCGAGATCGAGGGGGATGATTGAAGAGGTTTGATCTCCTCACTCTGACCCGCATTCTTGCCCGAATCAAGGTGCATCTTCAAAAGAGCTGCGGCGACCTGGATACTGGTCACTTCTGCTGCAGATTCTGAATCGGCCTCGGTTTCGGTTTCAAGAAGCTGTTCGACAAGAGGCAGATACAACTCGAGATTTCCAGCAGACATGATATCGCGGACTTTGTCCAGGAATATCTGCTGTTTCATCTCGGCGACATCGTCTAAGGTCGGCAGAGGGGTCTTGGCGATCTGGATCTTTGCATATCTCTGGATATCCCTGAGTTTGTATATCTCGCGCGGAGCAACAAACGTTACGGATTTTCCAATCCTGCCCGCACGGGCAGTTCTGCCGATACGGTGGACATAATACTCGACATCCTGCGGAACATCGTAGTTGAATACAATGTCCACATCATCGACATCGATACCCCGTGCTGCAACATCCGTTGCAATCAGAACATCGATGGTTCCGGCCCGGAAGCGTGCCATAACGCGATCGCGCTGCTGCTGCTTCATATCTCCGTGGAGAGCTTCCACAAAGTATCCGCGCGCCTGCATACGGCTCATGAGATCATCAACCGTTCTCTTCGTATTGCAGAACACGAGCGCAAGTTCGGGGTTGTTCATATCAAGAGTGCGGCAAAGCGCTTCAAGCTTGTCGCGCTCTCTGACTTCAATATAAGTCTGTTCGATCTGAGGGACCGTAAGTTCCTTGCGGGTGATCTTCACGAACTGAGGATCATGCTGGAACCTTCTGGTAATGTCCAGAATCGGCTGCGGCATAGTAGCCGAAAACAGAATCGTCTGCCGGTTCTTCGGAGTATCACGGAAGATATCCTCGATATCATCACGGAATCCCATATCGAGCATCTGATCAGCTTCGTCCAGAATGAACATGCTGATCGAGTCAAGGTGAAGGGTCCCGCGTTTGATGTGATCAATCACACGACCCGGAGTACCGATGACGACCTGCACACTGCCTTTGAGGGCACGAAGCTGGCGCTCGATCGGCTGTCCGCCGTAAATCGGGACTACATTGAGTCCTTTTTTGTATTTCATCAGCCGGGAGAACTCCTCGGCTGTCTGTATTGCAAGTTCCCTTGTCGGCGACAGAACTAATGCCTGTACATTTTTGTTATCTGGATCAAGCCTTTCAATAATTGGAATCCCAAACGCTGCCGTTTTTCCCGTTCCCGTCTGTGCCTGCCCCGTTACATCTTTCCCATCAAGAATCTGTGGTATTGCCATTGCCTGAATTGGTGTAGGCTCCTCAAATCCCATGTCGCCTATCGCCTGAAGTAGTTCTTCAGAGATAGCGAACTCCGCGAATGTTTTTGTTTCCTCCATTCTTCGTACATATGCGTGTTATGAGGTTATAGAATGGTAGGTGGGAATTTTTTTGACCAATGTAACTATCATAATGCATGAGTGGCAAATAATCACCTAGAATGGCACGGGTATTTATAGCAGTTGAACCGGCAGAAGAGATGAGAAACAGGCTGGAAGAGGCAGGGATGTTACTTTCGGGTTCGAATGCACGTCTGACACTGCCGACCGCAAATCAGATGCATATCACGCTCAAGTTTTTGGGAGAGGTCCAGGAGAGTAAGATCCAAAACATTGCAGCCGCTCTTGAAAAGGTAAGGAGCGCCCCGTTTTCGTTGACCGCAGCGCGGGTCAGCACATTCGGCAGGCGGGTCATTAAAGCTGAAGTTACCGATCAGGGATGCTGTGCGGATATTGCAAGACAAATCGACGAATATCTGCTCCCGCTTGGGTTTCCCAAAGAAGCACGCCCGTTCACCCCCCATATCACCCTTGCCCGCATAAAAGAGTATACGCCCGATCTCGCGGATAAAACGGAGATCCTGCAGAACAGAGAGTTTGGCACATGCCAGATCGGGGAGATACTCCTGAAACAGAGCACATTAACCTCAAAAGGATCAATATATTCCACACTTGCGCGGGTGAGATTATGAGAAACACAATAGAGGAAGAGATATTACTAAACGTCCGACCGGCAGATAAGGAGCGGCGCGAAGTTCAGGAGATGGGGCAAAAACTCATCGATGCAGTGATCCGGATCGCTGGAGTGCCGGCGATGATGACGGGATCAGTTGCCCGCGGAACATGGGTCCGCGGAGATAAAGACATCGACATATTCATGCTGTTTCCAAAAACACTCTCCCGTGAGGAACTGCAGGAAAAGGGACTTGCCGCCGCATATGCAGTTGTAGAGATGTTCAAGGGATCCTCCGAAGAGAAGTATGCTGAACATCCTTACCTGAATGCCGTAATCGAGGGGTTTGATGTCGATCTGGTCCCCTGCTACCATATCGATTCGACCGCCGAGATGCAGTGCGCTGTTGACCGGACACCGTTTCATACCCGCTATCTTCTTGACCGGATCGGCGGTCTGCGTGATGATGTTCTTCTCCTGAAACAGTTCACAAAAGGCGGGGGTGTCTATGGTTCAGACCATATGACCGGCGGATTCTCCGGATACCTTTGCGAACTGCTGATTCTCGCATATGGAGGATTCACGGAACTTCTTCAGGCAGCATCGACGTTCCGTTACGGAGAGGTCATCGATATCGAGAGATTCTATCCTGATAAAAAAACGGTCAGAAAACTTTTCTCCGAACCGCTGATAGTTATTGATCCGACCGACAAAACCAGAAACGTGGCGGCGGCACTTACCCCCACGCGTTTCTCCGAGTTCGTCGAACTTGCCAGAGATTACTGCACGAAACCCGATCAATGCTACTTCATTCCCGATGCGCCGACGTCGATCTCAAAAGAGGAGTTCAGATCTGTGCTGGAGACGCGGGGGACCACAATGCTGGCTCTCTCTTTTAAAACACCGGCCTATGTCCCCGACACCGTCGTTCCGCAGTTGAGAAAAACGATGGAGTCAATACGAAACCAGCTCGAAACAGAGGACTTCCCGGTTCACCGTGCAGAAGTGATGATGGGAACAGATAACTGTCTGATCATCTTCGAACTGCTGGTTGCCGATCTGCCAAAGATCACTCTTCGAAACGGACCGCCAGTCTGGGTGCATGACAATGCAGACAGGTTCGTGGAAAAATATCTCATAGGCAATCCATTTGCCGGACCATGGATCAGTGAAGACAGATATTATACCGAGGTGGACCGCAGATACCCGCATGCCTATGACCTTCTGGCCGATCAGCAGAAGATCCTCTCCGGCTCGATTGGAAAACATGTCAGGATATCGATGGAAGAGGGATATTCCATCCGCAAAAATGAAGAGATATGGTCCCCGGAGTTCACCTTCTTCCTTTCGGCATACTTCGCGAAAAGCTCCCACGCAGTAAGAAAACTGCGGATTATTGATCAGAAATGAGTCTGAGAACAATACTTAAAGAGAACACGCCCGCGCTGATTGCTCTTTCAGGCGGGACCGACAGCATGACGCTTCTTGCCTCATTCGTAAAGGAGGGACTGCCGGTTTCTGCCGCCACTGTCAGATCGGAGTTCACCCCGCCGGAGGAGATAGTACGGGCAGAACTGTTCGCCCGAAAACTGGGAGTAGAGTGGAGAGTCATCGACGTTTCGGTTCTTAGTGATGAACATCTGCGGTCCAACCCTGAAGACAGATGTTATCTCTGTAAAAAACAGATCATGCAGACCCTTCTCTTCGCAGCAGACGGAAAAACGGTCTGTGACGGGACACATGCTGATGATGCTGATGAAGAACGCCCGGGAAAAAAAGCTCTGAAAGAGCTGGGCATCGTCAGTCCGTTTGCTCTCTGCGGAATCGGCAAACGCGGGATCATCTCAATAGCAAAGGAGCTTGGAGTCACGGTGTACTCGGCATCATCCTGCCTTGCCACGAGAATTCCGTTCGGCGAAGAGATCACCGAAGAAAACCTGAAAATAATTGCCGAAAGCGAAGCCTTTCTTCGGAAAAAAGGGATACAGGGAGTTCTGCGCGTGCGTCTTTGCGGCAGAGACGCGGTGATCGAGACCGAAAGAAATGAGATGGTCCGCGCTGCATTATATACAGAGGATCTGAAAACGTTCGGGTTTACCACGATATCATTTAAAGAATATAAAACAGGAGGAGGGAATACATGGAGCAGAATAGAGCAGTAATGGTTCGTATCGGTGAGCTCTGGCTCAAAAGCGAACCGGTAAAAAAACAGTTCATGCTGGCTTTAACACGAAACATCAAAGCAGCGATGGAAACGCAGGAGATAGAATACTCACTCGAAGAGTACCGGGGAAGGATCCTGATTTTTGGTGATCCGGAAAAAATCGCACCGATCGCTGCAAGAATATTTGGGATCGTTGATGTCAGTATCTGTGAGACCACCACAAACCTTCCGGAAGACATGGCGAAGACGGCCCTGAAGTTTGCCGAGAAAAAACTCAAACCCGGTATGCGTTTTGCGGTCAGAGCACGACGTCAGCATGTGAGCGGATTTACCAGCCAGCAGCTTGCCGGCATGATCGCCGATGTGATCTGGGAGAAGATCCCGGACTTCGTGGTGGATCTCGATAATCCCGAGTATGAAGTCTTCGTTGAAGCACGCGAATACGGCGGGATCGTCTACGACGAACGGATCCCGGGGCAGGGAGGTCTGCCGCTTGGAACTGCCGGGCGTGCCGCGGCTCTTCTTTCCTCAGGCATCGACTCGCCGGTCGCCGCGTGGCTGATGATGAGAAGAGGAGTGACCATCTCCGGCGTATTCATGGACGGCGGAAGATGGGCGGGATCTGCCACGCGAAGTCTGGCGATGGACAACGTCAGGATCCTCTCCACCTGGTGTCCGGGAAGAGGCATACCGCTCTGGATCGCAGATCTCGAACCATTCTTCGATGCGATGACAGCCTCCTGTGACCGGCATTATACCTGTCTTTTCTGTAAAAGATTCATGATGCGTGTAGCAGAGGGGATAGCAGAGCAGAATAAGCTGGAAGGCATCGTCTCCGGAGAGAATCTCGGGCAGGTGGCATCCCAGACACTCCAGAACATGGGCGTTATCACGACATCAGTCAAACTCCCGGTTCTGAGACCGCTTCTTACCTATGACAAGGAGGAGATCGTGGCAATATCACGGAGGATCGGCACATATCATGAAAGTCCCGGAGATACGGAATGCCTCGCGGTCCCGAAAAAACCGGCAACCCGCTCCGGTCAGGAACTTATCGAAGCCGAAGAGAAGAAAGTTGACATGGATAAACTCATCCGTGAAGCAGTTCAGTCAGCAGAACTCTGGATCGCAAAGGACGGGGATATTTTTCAAAAGGCCCTCACCGAATGATCGGACCGGCACCCCGGCCGGCAACACACAATCTATTTTTACCACTACGACTAATATCATAAGGTCCGGAGCCGAGATAGTCTAGTCCGGAAAGGCGGTGGCCTTGAAAGCCTCTGGTAGCAATACCTCGGGAGTTCAAATCTCCCTCTCGGCGCCATTTTGAATCAGTCTCTTTTCGCTTTCTTTATCACGGTTATCAACCAATATACCATTATATGTGTATTGCCGTTCCCGCAGAAATTCTTGAAATCCGCGACGGAAATGTCGCACTCGTTGATTACGGTGAACTCCAGCAGGAGGTCCGCATCGATCTTGTTGACGTGAAAGTCGGCGAGTTCGTCCTTGTACACGTTGGATTTGCTATTCAGCGGCTTTCGCGTGAGGAAGGACTGGAAACGCGGGAGCTGTTTAAAGAAGTTTATAAAGCGATGGAAGAATCCGACCATGCATGAATCCGGTATCGCCTATGATGTGTACGTAACCTCTAAGAGGGCGGCCGAGGAGAATCATGCAGTAACCGTGAAAACCATTTTTGTTGATGTCGGTTCCATGGCGATGGTAAACCCTGAGCAGGTGGAGTTCATGTTTCGCACTTTTATTTCTGACGATCCAATGTTCGCAGAAACAAAACTCGTTTTTAATACCATCCTTCCAGTTGCAGAGTGCGAATGCGGATATAAAGGACCGGAGATCTTTGTCTGCCCTAACTGCGGGAAACTGCCCCGCATGATCCAGGGAAGAGAGATCGTCGTGAAAAATCTTGAGATCGAAACAGGTGAATCATCATGAAAAAGGATACAGAAGTTAATCTGATGCACGGAGCCGGAGGAGAAGTCATGGGTGAACTTCTTCAGACGCTGACGGCATTCAAAAACAATAATGCAGGCGGGATCGGCCTTGAATCTCTGGATGACGGCTCGACCTTCACCGTCGGAGGAAAGACCGTCATTTTAACGACCGACTCACATGTAGTGAAACCGATCTTCTTCCCCGGCGGGGACATCGGCAGGGTCGCGGTCTCCGGAACGGTAAATGATCTCTCAGTCATGGGCGCGCGGCCGATCGCTCTGACATGTGCAATGATCATTGAAGAAGGATTTCCGATCGCCGATCTGGAAAAGATCGTAGCCTCCATGGACGAAACCCTGGGAGAGGTCGGCGCATCGATCATCACCGGAGACACCAAGGTTGTTGAAAAGGGGAGCCTGGATGGTATTGTTGTCAACACTGCGGGTGTCGGCGTAATTGAAGAGGGAGGATTTCTGATCCGTGACAGGAATCTAGCCGTCGGAGATAAGATCATCGTCTCGGGAACGCTTGGAGATCACGGACTTGCCATCGTATCATACAGAGAAGGCTTTGACCTCGGCGATCAGCTGAAGTCAGATGTTGCCCCCCTCTGGAAGATGATCGAAGCAGCTATGAAAGCTGCAGGTAACGGCAATATCCATGCGATGAAGGACCCGACGCGCGGAGGATTTGCGGCCTGCATCAACGAGATGGCACGTAAAGCCGGCGTGAAAGTCGTTGTGAGAGAAGATACAGTGCCTATTAGAGAGAGCGTTGCATCGGCCGGCTCACTGCTCGGCATCGACCCTCTGCAGGTCGCCAATGAAGGAAAGTGTGTTATGGGTGTCGCACCGGAAGCAGCAGAACGTGTTCTTGCAGCCCTGAAATCCCATCCCTACGGGAAAAATGCAGCAGTCATCGGTGAAGTGGTCGAAGGGTCCGGTGTTGTAATGCAGACACGTATCGGCGGCGAGCGGTTCATCGAACCCCCTCTCGGCGATCCCGTTCCAAGAGTCTGCTGAAGATGACCGCACTGGTTCTTTCAAACGCGCGGCTGCCCGACGGAAGGATCGCGGACATCTCGATAGATCACGGGATCATCACCCACATCGGCAGTTCCGATGCAGCAGACAGAGTGATCGACTGTAAAAATCGGCTCTGTATTCCGGCAGCCGCGGATATGCATGTTCATATGCGTGACGGAGTGCAGGCAGCAAAGGAGACCTGGAAAACAGGGACCGAAGCAGCGGCGGCGGGAGGAGTGGCAACGGTCGTTGATCAGCCAAACACCATCCCTTCGATGGAAACAGCCGAAAATTTTAGACAGAGAGCAGACCTCGCTGCAAAGAACTCTGTATGTCACTTTGGAATCAACGGATCGGTCACTGCGGATGCCGATTTTCTCGGCCTGATAGAGGCGGGCGTCCTTGCATTCGGCGAGATGTTTGCCGCTCCGTCAAGCTACGGGAATGCCCTCACGCCTGATGTGATCCGGGATTCTTTGCGGATCCTTGCGGATCATGACATGCTGGTGACTGTTCACGCAGAAGAAGTGCTCCCGGGAGAAGTTCACTCTCTTGAGGAACACTCCCGTTCACGTCCTGTTCAGGGGGAAGCAGAAACTATTCGGCTTGTGCAGGATCTCGCACCGCACGGCACAAAGCTCCACATCTGTCATGTCAGCGGAACAGAAGCATTTGGCACAATCAAAGATAGTTTCGAAGTTGCCCCCCACCATCTCTTTTTGTCCTGTGAGGAGACGACAGCCGAAAACACCTTCTGGAAAATGAACCCGCCGCTCCGCACAAAAAAAGAGCGCCTCGCACTCATCCAGAACTTTGCAAAGATCCCGGTTATCGCCTCGGACCATGCCCCGCATACAATTCAGGAAAAATCACAGCCGTTTTCCCTCGCACCGTCAGGGGTTCCGGGTGTGGAAACGATGCTTCCCCTGCTGATGAACGCGGTGACAGAGCAAAAAATCACGCTGGGTCAATTGATTGGAAAAACGGTCACAAACCCATGCAGGATACTTAGGATACCTGCCCCTTCGCTCACCCCTGGAAGCCGGGCGGATCTTGCCGTCTATGCTGACACCCCGGTAAAAATATCAGGTGAATCTCTGCACAGCAGATGCGGCTGGACGCCCTACGAAGGAATGGACGGAGTTTTTCCGGTGACAACCGTGATCGGCGGGATCCCTGCATGGCACGACGGGGAGTTCACATCAGGCGGTGGGCAGATGTGGATGAATGCCGGGGCACGTCAGCTTCGCCGAAAAGAGTAAAAGCCATTACAACAAATAGAGTATCCGTGCCGAAAATACCAGACATGTTTTAGGCCCCCGTACGATCTATACGCGATCGCGTGAAATGAGTTCCGGGACAACAGAACATGCCACAGGCGCCTCCTGCCAGGTCAAAGAACCGCGAGAACATGCAGCAGCATACGATGAACGGGCTCGGTTAATGGCAGGGGACATTCATCTTCTCAGCCATGAAACAAAGATCATCTAACAA
The DNA here is from genome assembly GCA_002287215.1 of Methanocorpusculum parvum. GTDB lineage: Archaea > Halobacteriota > Methanomicrobia > Methanomicrobiales > Methanocorpusculaceae > Methanocorpusculum > Methanocorpusculum parvum. The sequence continues at coordinate 39,463 of LMVO01000034.1, read as the reverse complement.
AGGTGATGACGGCGTATCTCCTGTTATTGCCACGCTACTTCTTATTGCCCTTACGCTAATTATTTGTGCTATTGTTTTCGCCTTCTGCACACCCTTCATCAACTTGCTGGAACAACCTCTCAATAAATCACCCCCGGAGATCCTTGCAATCGTATCTGTTAATCACTATAATACAAATGGTGAAAAAACCTATGAAAGTATCGTTACTCTTAAAAACATTGGGAAAGTGTCGCTCAAAAATACAGATTATAAGGCTGACATATATATCAATGATATAAAACAGTATATTGTCATAAAAACACTGAGTGCCCCTGATTTTATTTCGACAAATCATTTTGGGATCCAACTGCTTTATGGTACCGGGCCAACTAATTATTATTGGGATCCTAATCAAAACGGTATCTTTGATCTGAACGACCGGACGATCCATCCCGGAGACCTTCTTCGTATCGATATCATTAATAACAACGCATCAAGTCCTTCTTTTTCCAAAGTTATTTCACGTTCGATAAAATTGATCGAATGAATTTTTTTTCAACATGTTCCTTAAGTAGTACAAGAATAAATATATCCCGTACCTATGGATTTTTATCACATTCATTTACACATCCATGGAGGCTTTACATGTATTCAATCGACAGTATCAAATATCTCATTCATCTCCACATCGAAGCAGAGGGGGTGGTCGAAAAAACCGATGTAGTCGGAGCTATCTTCGGCCAGACCGAAGGGCTTCTTGGTGAAGACCTGGATCTCCGCGATCTGCAGAGAAGCGGAAGGATCGGCAGGATCGACGTCCAGATCACCAGCAAACATGGAAAAACAACCGGCGAATGCTACATCGCCTCATCCCTCGACCGCGCCGAGACCGCGATATTAGCAGCAGCTTTGGAAACGATCGACCGTATCGGCCCATGTATGGCCGTGATCCGGATCCAGAACATCGAAGACCTTCGGGCAATCAAACGCCGGCAGATAGTCGAACGGGCAAAAGAACTTCTCCTCGACTCCTTCGACGAGATAGGCATATCCACATACGACATTCTTGCCGAAGTCAGACAGGCCAGCAGGATCGAAAAGATCACTGCGATCGGGCCGGAGCGGCTTCCCGCCGGACCTGCAGTTCTGGACTCCGATGCAATAATCATCGTTGAAGGCCGGGCAGACGTACTCAATCTGCTGAAGTGCGGGATCAACAACACCGTAGCGGTCGAAGGGACAAAAGTCCCGGAAACGGTCATCGACCTGTCCTATAAGAAAAACACTACCGTGTTCGTTGACGGTGACCGGGGAGGGGATCTGATTTTACGCGAACTACTTCAGGTTGCCGACATAGACTTCGTGGCATTTTCTCCGCGCAGAAGAAGTGTCGAGGACATGAGCCGCAAAGAGATCGTAAAATCCCTCAGAAACAAGGTTCCTGCATCGGTCCTTAAAGCGCACATCGAAAAGGACGAACCGATCTCTGATCTGGTCTTCGAGATCGAATCGGTCACAGGAAACGATCAGAGGACAGAGACAGCTGTACTGATCGAAGAGGACAGAAATCCAGAACCCAAAACGCCGCAGACGGAAACCCCGCTGACAATAACAGAGGAACCAACACCGGCCTCTGTCGAAAATCCGGAATCAGACATACAGAAAAAACCGGAGAACCCAAGCACGATCCGGGAACATACCGAGTATATGAAAAATACCGGCAGGACCAGAGTTCTCACAGAAGATGCCGGCGTCATTGGTGACTACTCCCCCCAGGAACTCAAGAAAATCCTGCCGAAACTGAATGATGATGCCGCAGGAATCATTGTTGACGGTTCCGTCGATCAGAAGTTCATCGATCAGGCATTTGCAAAAGGGCTGAAGTATGTCGCAGCACACGGATTTGAAGGAATTGTGCGAAGACCGGCTGGTCTTAGAATGATACCTTTCTAAAATTCAAAACCGTTTTTTGTCAGAACAGAACCGGCCGATGATATCCATATACTCCTCAGGCCGGTTCATCACATCCAGAGTATCGGTCGTGCCGACCATCTCGTAAAGACACCTTCCCTGAACAAGACCAAGCTCAGGAAGAGGCAGCGGAAGGATCACATGCATCGGGATCCGTTCACCATAATGCGGATTTGGGACCCAACCCTCTTTTTTCATATAATAATAGGCTGCTCCGTGCATCTCATTGATCTCGCCGTACTCACTGGAAAAGTCCGTAGATACCAGATTTGCCATGATCAGATCCTCACGGCCCGGATTGATGGTCACATGCCCATATCCGGGGGGAATGAGGACGAGGTCTCCTGTGTGGGCCGGAACGAGTATGACATCGGTATGATCGCGTTTTTGTAAAAGGTAGTACGCAAACCCGGACAATACCTCATACACCTCAGGATACGGCACTCCTGCAGCGTTTGAGGGATGATAATGTCCTTTGGTTTTAGTGTATTCGCCGTTAATGATTCCCGGCGGAATTTTTGTGATATCGTATCTGAGATGGTGACGTTCAAGCCAGGTATGGTCGCCATGTGTCTGATAAAGATCCCTGTACATATAATAGAGAGGTGCAGCCGGATCACGATTCGACGGTCTTGTGGCAAACACATTCTCCATATCCCCCACGCTTCGGACAGAGGGGGCGGGAAGGGATCCTGACCAGAACATTTTCATGAAATAATAGTATGCGGTTCCTGATATAAGGACATGAGTATTTTGCGAACCGAACGGAGATACTTTTTATCAAGAAAGAACAATGGTATATCCATGCAGATCGCGATCACCCGCCTCGCAGAAAAAGGTACAGCCGATCAGACATTGTGCGAAAGATACGGCCATTCAGCCAGAATAATCTCACCGCTGAAGGCCGAACTGAAAGCAAGCCTTGTCCAGACCTTTGTTCTCGCGGCAAACGACGGAGAGTTCGATGCGATATTTTTCACAAGCGCATATCCGGCAAAATACATTGGTATGCATCTGGACCGGAATATCACGAAAAAATGCCGGGTCATAGCAATCGGACCGCAGACCGCAAAGATCCTGCACGATCAGGGGATCCCGGCGGAGACTCTCCCCACTTTTTATTCGCGGGACTTCGTGCCGTATCTGGGCGAGTGGATCGAGGGAAAGCGGATCGGCATTCCGCGGGCGGATGTGCCAAACCCGGAACTGATCCAGGCCATAGAACAGGCAGGAGGAATGGCCTTTGAGTACCGGTGTTACGGACTTGTTCCGACCGGCGAGATGCTTGATCTTAACGGAGCGGAGAGTGTACTGTTTACAAGCGCAAACTCCTTTTCACAGGCAAATCTGCCGGATCTTTCAGGGATCCTGCCGATCGCGATAGGAGATATCACGGCAAAACGCATGCAGGAGGGAGGAGTCGACCCGATAGTTGTTGGCGACGGATCACTTGAAGGAACGCTGAAAGCCCTGAACGAATATCTGAAAACACAATAACAGAATACACTCCTCTTTTTCCCTGTCATCGACAGGACGGATAATATTCCGGCTGATGAACTGACTAAGCAGGAAATGACAGAGAAAAACTCAAAAAGAAAAGATGCATCGACCGGGACTCGAACCCGAGTTTAGGCGTTGGCAACGCCTAGTGATAACCACTACACTATCGATGCTAGTGTGCCCTATTCTATTACATAAATTCGTATAAAAAGATTTCTACCAGACAAGCCAGTCCCAGGAACCGGCAATAAGGCAGCAGAGGAAGAAACCGATGATCGCACATCCATTGATCAGCGGAAGGCCAGGTTGAGGTTTGCCGGTGTTTACCGGGATCATCAGGATCAAAAGACCGACAATTCCGCCAATAAGTGCCCCTAATGCCGGCAAATATATGCCGAAAACCGACATGACGCCCTCACCTCCGGCAAACACCTGGGCCGAGACCACGAGTATTGCCGGCATGATCACATCCCCCATACCGATCATATACGCGCCGCGTTCCCCTTTCTCGTTGCGAATGGAAAAACCGCTCTTCCGATACGAGTAGCCTTTCGTCTTCGGAACAAGAAACATGATCGGCATCTTCTGACGAAGCACGCCGTCGGCGAGCGTGAGCATGTGTTTGGACCGTTTTACCGCAATAAAATCATAGACCATCAGCAGAACAAGAAGAACGAGAACCGGCAGGAGAGAGAGAGAGACGCCAAAGATCACCGCACACCCTGCTGCCACCAGGATCCCTGCTGTGTTGATCACATACCACTCCGGATAGAACCAAAGCAGAGCAATGACCCCAAAACCGCAGATCACGCCGCCCGCATCGGCCAGTACACCCAGTCCAGCCTGGTGCAGAAGAGCCATAACCACATAATAAATCACCGCAGCCAGGGAAAAACCAATGATGACGCTGATCACCTGCTGTGCTTTCCATTTGATGAGGATCAGCAGAACAGCTGTAATCACCAGCATTGCAAAAATGAACAAAAATGCATTCAGGATCGAATCAGGATCCTCAAATGCGCCAAGACCGGCCGCCTTCACCGGACCGATCAGAAGGATCGCAAGGAGACTGGTCACCGCCATCATCAGAATCAGACCGGCATAAGATGCCGCTGAACGCAGATTAAATTCGCTCATATATAGGTAAGTTAATATTACACCTCACCTTAGTTAAACTATGAATGTTCGCGACATCATTCCGGAGATACTGCTCATCCTGCTGATGGCGGTATCCGCGATCGTGGTTGTCAGCAGATTATGGCAGGATGCCATTATTTCCGTCGGAATTCTGCTGCTTATACTTGCATTCGGCGGGCTTATCCTGCAGGTCCTCATACGTCTCCGCCGGCTGGAGGAACAGGCGATCCAGCGTGAGCGCATGCTGAGAAGCAATCTGGAGGATCTTGGCAGACAGCTCATCGCCAAACAGGATCTTACCTCACAGACGGTGATCGAGGCGGTCGAAAGTATCAAGATGCGGATGTACCGTTAGATGGGTGTTGCCCTCCGGCCGCTTCTTGCGGAGTATAAAGAAACGCCCGGATGGGAAGGGCTCGGCGGTGTTGCGGCGGTCGACGCCTTCAACGCACTCTATCAGTTTCTTTCAGGAATACGTCAGGCAGACGGAGCTCCCCTCATGGACGGGGAGGGGCGCATCACCTCCCATCTAAGCGGTCTTCTCTTTCGAAACGCGAACCTGATCGAGAAGAATATCACTCCAGTATATGTTTTTGACGGAAAGCCGCCGGCATTCAAATCATCGACGCTGGCGAAGCGCCGTGAAGTCAGGGAACATGCCGCGGACTCGTGGGAGAAAGCACTGAAAGAAGGAGATGAGGAGAGCGCGAGAAAATATGCGATGGCATCTTCAAAGGTCGATGCCTTTGTCATCGATTCGGCAAAGGAATTACTTTCCGCTCTGGGAATAGCCTGGGTCCAGGCACCTGAGGAAGGGGAAGCCCAGTCTTCGTATATGGCGCAGCAGGGAGACGTGACCTATGCAGTATCACAGGATTATGACTCGCTGCTGTTTGGAGCGCCGGAGTTGGTTCGAAACATCACAGTATCCGGAAAAAAACGCTTCCGCGGAAAGGTTCTTTCGGTGTATCCCGAGCGGCTGAATCTGGAGGCTGTGCTTACAGGATTATCTCTCACTCGTGAGGAGCTTGTCCAGACCGCGCTGCTGATCGGGACGGATTACAACAGCGGGGTGCCGGGAGTAGGACCGAAGACCGCGGTGAAGATCGTCAGAGAGGGTACATTCTATGACAGGATCGGCGAATCCGAAAATGCCGCAGACCCGGACCAGCTGATACACTACTTCCTCGACCCGCCGGTCGAGACATCATACAATATCGAAAACAGATCACCGGATCCGGACCGGGTCATCGATCTGCTTTGCGGAAAGCACGGTTTTACTCAGGAGAGGGTGGAGGCGGGACTGGAAAGATTCGGTGCGAAAAAGGGGCAGGCCACGCTGGATGCGTGGTTCTGATCACGTTTTTTCAACGGAATTAATTTCAAAAAAAAGAGTGTGAAAAAAGGATCAGGCGCTTTTTCCGACGATGACGATCGTCTTTTCCGTCATCTTTGCAAAGACGCCGTTCTCCAGCACGCCCGGGATCGAATTGATTGCAGACTCGAGCAGAGCAGGATCGTCCACTTTCCCGAATGCACAGTCGAATATGTAATTCCCGTTGTCGGAAATGACAGGACCGTCCTTTTTTACGCCGTTACGCATAACAGGCTCGCCCCCAAGTTCAACGAGTTTCTTACAGACACTCCCATAAGCAAAAGGCAGGATCTCTATTGGAACCGCGGCATCAAGAACAGGCACCTCTTTTGCCGAATCGATCACTACGACAAACTGCTTTGCCGCATCAGCCACGATCTTTTCTCTGAGATGCGCCGCACCGCGTCCTTTGATCATCTGCTTTGAGGGAGTTACCTGATCCGCTCCATCGATGGCGATATCCAGTACCGGATGAAGAGAGAGGGTCGTCAGAGGAATCCCGTATTCCTCGGCACGCATCGCGGTCTGATGAGACGTCGGGACCCCGAGGATCGAGAGACCCTCGGTTTTTATCCGTTCACCCAGACGTTCCATCGCGAAAAATACCGTCGAGCCGGTTCCTAGCCCCACGATTATCCCGTCCTTAACCATATCAGCCGCACGATGCCCGGCATTTTTTTTTGCTTGCGCTACAAGATCCATTATGCACACAAATATGCCTGACATCCTAATAATGACTTTGGATACGCACTTCTCTGAACTCTTTATTAGGGGAAAAAACCATTACTGTCTATGAAAGATGCTCTTCCATCCGGAAAAACGCTGATACTCATACTCATCTCGGCATCTCTTGCCGCATTCATGTCATCCCTTGACGGAACGATCGTCAATATCGCTCTCCCAAGTATCGCTGAAGCATTCAGCCTCACCACATCATCGGTTGCCTGGGTAAGCACCATCTATCTTCTTGTCATTGCCGGACTTTTGCTGATCGTCGGCAAACTTACCGACACTATCGGGCTTAAAAAAATATTTCTGGCAGGATTTTCCATCTTTGTGATCGGATCTTTTTCCTGCGGATTTTTTCCGGAACTTTTAAACTCTTTTCACATCCTTCTGATCTCAAGGATCGTTCAGGCGATCGGCGGCGTGATGATGATGGTAGTGGCCCCGGCGATGCTTTCCCGATTCATGCCTGGAGAACGGCGGGCAAAAGGCCTCTCGCTTGTGATGCTCTTTGCCGCCGTCGGCATGGCGCTTGGCCCGACCCTGGGAGGATATCTCACCGAATATCTTTCCTGGAACTGGATCTTCTACATCAATGTCCCGATCGGGATCATCGCAGTCGTCCTTGGACTGTTCGTGATTCCAAAGACTGAGGCAAAATCATGTTCGCTCAAAAAATTCGACACGGCCGGGGCAGTTCTTATTTTCGTCGGCCTTGCGGCGCTGCTCTTCGCCTTCTCGGAAGGATTCTCCCTTGGCTGGACCTCAGCTCCGATCATCATTTCACTGCTCCTTGCCGTATTCTGTATCGGAGGTTTCATTTTCCGGGAGCGGCACTACGAAAACCCGCTGATCGACCTGGGCATGTTCAAAAGCAGATCGTTTGTTATCGTGAACATGATCCTGGCGCTGCTCTTTTTCACGTTTGCCGGAGCGAACTATATGCTCCCGTTCTATCTTGAGTACGTGCACGGATTTTCGACCTCGAACGCAGGACTGATCCTGACGACGATGTCGGTCGGGATGATGGTCACCGGAGTTGTTTCCGGGCAGATCTACTGCAGACTTGTTGGAAAGATCAAGTATATGGTCATGGCCGGAGTCGTTCTGATCGGCTCCGGATATTATCTGCTCACGCATCTGAGCCCAGTCACCGGATTAGGCGTCATCATCACCGCACTTTCGCTGATAGGTCTCGGCCTTGGCCTTACGACGACACCACTTACAACACTGATCATGGGAGCCGTGCCTGCATCGAAACAGGGAATGATATCAGGTCTGACAGGACTGGAGCGTTACGCCCCCATGACGATCGGCGTGGCAGTCTACAACCTGATTTTGATCGTCGGGATCGTCACGCTCATAAGAAATTCAGGTATCACGGAGATACCGCCGGCACAGATCAGCGCATCGATCCTCGCACTCGGTTTTGACATGGCGTTTGTCGTCTCGGTGATCCTGGCGGCAGGGATCCTGATCCTCTGTTTCTTTATCAAAGAAGAACAGGCAGAAGAGGAATAATTCTTTTTTTTCAAACATAGATGAATAGTTGCAAATGCAACCATAACATGATAATGCAGCAAAATCCGTTAGAGAGAGGTATCGGCCACAACATTATGGCATTTGACAAATATTTCAGAGTGTATCTGAAAAATTGCCTTAATGATTATGATCTCAATATCGCCGAAGGAATGGTTCTTCTCTCAGTCCGGGAAAAGGGGAGGGAAAACGAGGGGGAGAATATCGACAGAATCCTGACCAGTGAACAGGAAACAACCCAGGATCAACTGGTACAAGAACTGCATTACGACAAAAGCGTTATGACCCGGACAATGCAGTCTCTTGAAGCCAAAGAGTATGTTATCCGGGCAGTAAACCCAAAGGACAGCAGATCGTTTGTGTTTAGTTTGACAGAAGCGGGGTCGGCATTCAAAGCAGTGCTGATGACTATCATGACAGAATGGAACGCCGAAGTGCTGGATGGATTCACACCAAAGGAGATCGAGTTGATGAATGATATGCTTGCACGACTTGCACAAAATGCCAAGACCGCATGTAACCGGGAGAGAGAATGAACAAACAAACCATCTTCGCAAAAAAAGCCGGCAAAGGTCTTGCGGCATATCTGACCGACTGGAAAAATCTGCTGGCGCACGCCCTTCTTGGATGCATTCTGCTTTTTATTGCGATTATTGCGCCGATCCACCTCTGGGCAAAACTAGGTCTGATCATCTGTCTGGTAATACTGAATATAATCCGTATGAGATGGGCAAAGGCACGGAAAAACTAAATAATGCGGAATTTGATCCGTATCCGCAATTACCTTTATGTATAAATACGGTGATGTAGTTAGTAACCAGAGGGTGAAATTATCATGAAATACGCTGTGATTTACTTTACACGAAGCGGAACAAGCAGAAAAATTGCGGAAAAAATCGCAAAAAAACTCTCAGTTGAACCGATCGAGGTGACCGACAACATGGACTGGGATGGGGCGCTGGGTTATATGCGTGCTGCAAAACACGCCATGAAAAATGGTGCTGTTGCGATTCAGATTCACGGTCAAATCGGGGAAGCAGACGAGTATGTCGTCGTGAGCCCGATGTGGTGCGGAAAAATCACGCCGGCGATCAGAAAACTGCTGGACGAAGTTCCAAAAGAAAAAGTGCATCTGATCGTCTCATCGGGCGGCATGAATTTAAAAGAGCGGGACGGGTATATGTCGGTTTTGGACATCATGAAAAGCAAACATAACGAGGATCAGCTGATCGAAGAATTCGTCGGCAGCTTATCCGCATAATCAATCATCTCAATATTTATCCGGAAATCAGCATCTGGAAAGCGATCACCAGCATAAGGATGAAAAATATCCGGCGAAGCCAGACATCCGGTACATGCCCTGAGATCCTGACGGCAAATATTACCATCGGTATCGCCGTGATGACGAGGATTGCCCACATCATGACGTCGATATAGCCGAAGAGATAAAATCCATATGAGGACAGATCAGCTCCCGCAGAAAAACCATTGATCAGATAAGAGAGGATACCGCCAAGCGTGATAAAAACGATCGCTGCTGAGGAGGTGGCCGCAGCTTTTTTCATGCTGAACTTCCCCAGAAGCACCATCAGCGGCACGAGGACGGTTCCCCCTCCAATACCCAGAAGGCCGGACAGGAATCCAGCGGCACCTCCGATACCTCCCGCCAGGGGAGCGGTCATTCTCTCACCCGTTCCTGATGGGAGACAGGTCACCAGCCGGATCGCGCCTATGATCAGCATCACGCCAAAAAGGATCGTCAGGATCTGAACCGGGAGATAGGTGGCAGCCGTGCCGCCGATAAATCCGGTCAGAATACCGCACACCCCCATAATCAGCGCATCGCGCCATACAACGTTCCCCTTTCGTGTATGACCGGCAGCCCCGGTCAATACAGTTGGGAATGCCGCTGCAAGACTGGTGCCAAACGCCACGAGAATCGCGATATCCCCCGGTACTCCCGAACCAAGAAGGACGAAAAACATCACCGGCGCATACAAAAAACCCCCGCCGACTCCCAAAAGACCGGACATGAACCCGGCAAGAAGGCCGGTCCCGATCAAAATACAGATGAAGATTGGGTCCATGATGTCAGGGTATTATCTCGCAGCCGTTATACCGCGTGTGGGCAAATGCATCCATCGTCAGTCTGCCTTCATCCAGCATTCTCTGGATACCGGGCAGATTTTCGACCAAAGCGTCATGCAGATTCCTGATAGTGCCGCAGACGAGCCGGTACTCATCACACCACGGTCTGACGATGTTTGAGTAAAGACACCGTCCTCCGCAGAATCCGTAGATGTCGCAGGAAAGACATGGTTCCTGAATAGGGATCTCAGGAAGGTTGAGCGGATCGGCATCCCTGATATCGCCTGCATAATAATCCGCCATTCCGACCATGATCGGACAGGGGGCTATCCGTCCGTTGGTCATTATGCTGTAGTTTGCATACCCAGAGCCGCACCTGAGTTTTGAAGATCGGTCGAGCAGAAGGTCCTCGGTCGTCGAAAGAAACGGATACCATTTGGGAACAACACCCGTCGAACCGATCCGGGAAACCCATTCGTCAGCGAGCCGGCGGATACCGGTATTGTACCCTTCGCTCCAAGCGGCAAACTTCCTGTGGGAAAAATCCCCGGTGAAATCCGCATCCATCTGCCAGTGGATCGAGCTGAAATGTTCTGCAAGATGGGTCACGGAAGAAAAAATATCCGTGTCTTCGGCAACCGTCATTCTGGCAATCAGCTCGCCGGGATAACCGTTCGCACGGATGAGATCTGCGGTGCCAAGCACAAGATCATACATTCCTTCCCCCCGGTGTCTGTCGGTCAGATCCCGGTCCCCGTCGATGGAGATAAGGATCGTCTCAAACCGGTTTGTGTATTCAGGGGGGAGTTTGCCAAGAAGGGTCCCGTTCGTCTGGAGCATGAACCGTTTCACCGGCGCATGGTCCATGATCTCCATAACCAGATCGGAGCGGATGAGCGGTTCGCCGCCGATGAACGTGAGGACGGCCTCCGGATCCTTCGCAAGAAATGCATAGAGTTCCGTCAATGGAAAAGCCAGATTTTCACATATCGTTTCATCGATCGTTCCCGGAGAGTGACCCGCTGGGTCTTCCTCTTCAAACATCTTTCCCCTGCAGTACGAACAGCAGAGATTGCAGTCATCGGTCACGATCAGATGGAAGAACATACTTAGTTAATGGTCAGACCATTCGTTTCGGCGATCTCAAGATATGCATCTGCCACATATTCGGCCTGTTTTCTGGTCATGCCGTAGGTATTGATCTTCCATACTTTCGTTGCTCCGGGAATGATGCCGGTGATCCCTTTTTTGGAAAGAGCGCTGGAGAGGAAGAAACCCCGCTTCTTGTGGGTCTGCGCGACCTGATCAAAGGAACCGGTGGTGTCCACGCGTGTCAGGGTGTGTTTTCTCGGATACTCGGAAAGGATCTTCGTTCCGTCTATCGATCTGAGAGCCTCGACTACGATCTTACTGTTGGCAAGCTCCTCGTCAAAGTGTTCGACACGGGCTTTTACTGCCGGGAACGAGGCAAGAAGTCCGACGATCGGAGCGCCCATCAGGGAGCAGCCGAGAATGCCAACCTCTTTGATGCCGAATTTCCGTCCGGTGATGTCGCCTTCCATCTGTGTCGTGCGGAAGACCTCATCGGCACGCTCCTCGGTTGTGGCAAGAATTCCCGAAGGAGCCGGAGCAGCCATGCTTTTGTGACCCGACCCAACGATGAAGTCGACACCGAGATCTTTGCCGTTCACCGGCATGATGCCCACGGTATAGACTCCGTTGTAGAGAACTGGGACATCATACTGGTGGGCGACCTTGACGATGCCTTTCACGTCATGCATGTTGCCGAACTGATAATCCACATGGTCGATGAAGAGCAGCTTTGGGGCGATGCCAAACTCACGAACAACATCCTCGATCCGGTTCGCGGTGTCCTCAGCAGTGATATGATTGTCGGCAGTTTTGGGGATCTCGCGGACGATTCCTTTCTGAAGTTCGACGGACAGATACGAAGTATAGTGAGCAAGCGCACCGATCAGAACAGGATCGCCTTTTTCCACATACGTACCGGCAACCTGCTGGAATCCGCGGCGTGCTCCGGGGATCGTGCGTGCCTGGGCCATCCCAAGCCACTCGGCAACATCCACATGAAAATCCTTCAACGGCGGGTTCTGGATATAATCCAGGCGGAACGGTTTTCTGCAGTTGTCACAGACCGAGTAACCATCTCCCCAGGCAATCATCGCCTTCATCGCTTCAGGAGTAAGACGGCCTCCAACCTGGATCGGATCCAGATTGATGGATGTCTCATCGACCATGCGTGCATCGATATTATCACAGCATTTCATAAGAGTTCCTCTCTAAGTATGGATATCTGTTTCTCCACCGATGCGAGGGCCTTTGCGGTTTTTGCCTTCTGGTCCTCGTCAAGGGAATGATCCGGGGCAGTAGTCCGGAGAATGGCTCTGATATCCGTTAGGGAGAACAAAGCCTGAAATACTGCATCTGCGGCTCGCTGTGACATGATGCTATGTACGTCTACTCCTGGACAAAAGAAAATATCGTTACAGACTAACGAGACCGAAGAGGAAGAGGACCCCTATGATGACCGGGACATGGACGAGATAGATGATCAGCGTGTGGCGGCCAATGAAACAGAGCGGGGCAAATCCCCGCGGCATCTCGCCAAGCCGGGTGAGGATCCCATGCCGAATGCCGTCTTTATATACTACCGATCCGAGTGCCACGCCGAGAAGAACGACCCCGAACCAGGGGATGAGCGGCTCATAATCCAGAGTTGCAAATCCATTGTAGGTGATACCAAACGGGATCAAAAAGGCAGGCCCCCGAAGCAGCGAGACGATCGGCGAAAGGGCGATACAGATTATGCCGAATACAAGCGGGATATATGGTTTGACTTTCATCACGACAAACGGTATGGTAAGGATAGTGGAAACGCCAAGCAGATGCAAAATGCCGAAAACGACCGTTTCCGCAGGATAGACGAGCCAGGTCACTATCGTAATGACGGTAGCAAAACAGAGGAGATAGAGACCACGGAAAAAGAGTTTCTTCGCCGAACGGACAGGGTCGGTCTCGCGACCAGTAGAGAGAACAAGGGAGACGCCAGCGATCACTACAAAGAGAAATGCGATCGGCGCACCCGACATGGTATACGGATCGAACCAGGGGGCAAGCCCGGTCTTAAAGAAGTACAGACAGAAGAGGATATGATACAGGATCATTAGGATGAGGGCAACTCCGCGTGCGGCATCCAGTTCAAAGTAGCGTGACCCTCTCATTGGATTTATGTTGATGCGGATGTCATATCTATCCATCGGAAATGAAAGACGAACATATTATCGAGGCAGTCGGGATGACGCGGGTCGTCATAAGGAACGGAGAGGTCGTGGAAGTAGGAGAGCCGGAGGTTCGGTTCTGTCCGCTTGCAAAACGGTTTGCAACACCAGTTGACCCGATCACGAAGGAATCTGTGCAGAAAAACATCGAGTCGCGGATCAAAAACTTCGGGATGTGTACAAACGATCGTCAGGTTCTTGACAAGGAAACCTTCGTTCTCTTCGGCGCATCTGAGCTGATGAGCACGGGTCTGAGGACGAAGACGCTGGATGCGGCAGTCATCTGCGCAGACGGAGCCGGTACGGTGATCGTGCGCACACCGGACCTTGTCCAGGGTCTCGGCGGAAGGATGTCGGGACTCGTCTCGACGACTCCGTATCCGGAAGTTATCAAAAAAATCGAGGAAGCAGGCGGTATCGTGATCGATAAAGAGACCGCGAAACTTGACGTACTCGCCGGACTTGCACGGGCAAAAACTGAAGGCTGGACTAAAACGGCAGTTACGATTGCAGGATTTCAGCATGAACTCGCAGAGGAGATCCGCACAAAATATCCGGATGCACTGATCATCGCCGTTCACACCTCCGGCGTCAAAAGCGCAGAGAATGCAGAGAGACTGGTTGCCGCATCCGATCTGGTCTTTGCCTGTGCATCAAAATATGTCCGTGCCGCCGTGTCCAAAGCATTGGTACAAGGAGGGGTGGGGGTACCGGTGTATGCAGTGAGCCAGGCAGGAAAACGCCTGATCATGGAAAGACTGATCGAAACAGATCAGCAGATCCTGGTGAAAAACACCAAGCTACCGGTCGAGGATATGGGAAAACAGCCGGAACCCTTAGTCTAATTTTTTGCCAGCAAATATCCGATTCAGCCTTCGGATATCTGTGACGAAAGAGCTGCCAGAATACAGCTTTGTTTTTATTCAGAACTCAATTTCAAGCTATTTTTACATTCCACTTAATTATAATCGAATTAGGGCAAAAGGTTTATAGCGTGAGCCCAAAGTTAAAGTGTTCACCGGACTGTGAAGCCGTATGCCGGTGATTTTTGGTATTTCAATACGGTTCTGGTTTTCACAGACCGATTTTTACCACGTTTTAGTGGATATGAACACCGCTTTGAGGAGGAAAAAATGCATTCATTGTACATTACATCATTTGTCAGGCTTAGTAATGAGCCAGAGCCTGATCTGCATGGAAACGAACTGAGAATAGATCCTGTCGCCGAGTGGGTGATGGATCATCATTATGAATTAAGTGACTCCGGACCGATTTGGACGGGGGAGGCAGGTAAATGACACTGCCGCCAGAGTCCGCGGACAAAACCGCATGCGGGAGTGCGGCGATAAATGAGGCAGGATCCTTTCCCGAGGGAGGATATGCCGGCATAGATACACGAGAATACTGGAAAAACTGGAAATGGCAGGTCCGCCATGCGATCAGAAGCATCGACACGGTCCAGCAGGTCCTGGGGATCACATTTGACCCGGAAGAACGCAGTCAACTCCAAAAAACCGTCGATAAGTTTCCTCTCTGTATTACACCGTACTACCTCTCTCTTATTGACACTGAGGATTATCGAAACGATCCGATCTTCCGACAGGCATTTCCCTCCCCTGCAGAACTCATCGTGGAAAATTATGAACTCAGCGACCCTCTCTCCGAGGACAAAGACAGTCCATGCGAGTGTATTACCCACAGATATCCTGACCGGGTCCTTTTTCTTATCAGTAATACCTGTGCCATGTACTGCAGACACTGCACAAGGAAACGAAAAGTCGGCGACTTAGACTCGATTCCTGACCGTGAAAAAATTCAGGAGGGTATAGCCTACATACGGGAGAATTCCCATATCCGTGACGTGCTTCTCTCCGGAGGTGATCCGTTAATGCTGAGTGATGAGGTTTTGGACTGGATACTGACCGAACTTAGCGCTATCCCGCATGTTGAGGTGATACGTATCGGGACGAGAGTCCCGGTGGTCCTGCCGTTTAGGATCACCGACGAACTTGTCGGCATCCTTAAAAGGCACAAACCGATCTGGATCAACACGCAGTTCAATCATCCAAAAGAGATGACGAACTCGGCACAATCAGCCATTGCCAAACTTGCCGATGCCGGCATACCGCTTGGAAACCAGTCGGTTCTTCTCGCACGGATCAACGACTGCCCAATCATCATGAAAGAACTCGTCCATCAGCTGGTGAAGAACCGGATACGCCCGTATTATCTTTATCAGTGTGATCTTTCTGAAGGAATCAGTCATTTCAGGACCCCCATATCCAAAGGGATCGAGATCATGGAGAGTCTGACCGGACATACCAGCGGATTTGCCGTTCCGCGCTATGTGGACGATGCGCCTGGAGGCGGAGGGAAGATCCCGGTTTCCCCAAATTACCTACTGACCTGGTCGGTGAACAAAGTCGTGCTCCGAAATTATGAAGGGATAATCTGCACCTATCAGGAACCTGCACACTATGATCGGATCCTTTGCGATGAAAACTGTGATGCCTGCAAACTCCAGCTGGACATCGAACATGCCGATGAATCCAAGGTCGTCGGGGTCGCGAGACTTCTCGCCGATTATGACGAGACGACGACCCTGATTCCGGAGAATAATGAACGGATTGAAAGGAGAGATGATGAAAGCCTCTGACTCAGTTATGAAGTATGGAAACAGCATACTCCAACACGGTCGATTCAATAACCGCATATATATCATGACACTTGCAGAAAATGATCTCCCGGGAATCATCGGATTTGCTGACGATCTGGCCAAGCGTGAAAATTACACCAAAATATTCGGGAAAGTGCCCGCATCATCGGCGGATATGTTTGCCAGTGCCGGTTACGTCGTCGAAGCATCCATCCCCTCCTTTTTTCAGGGTAAAGAAGAGGCGGTATTTATGGCCAAGTACTTTGATCCCGAGCGAAGAAAAACAGCAAATGCAACGGAACTTACCGAGATACGTGCAGCAGCGCTGGAACATACCGGACGAAAGGAAAGGGGATCTCTGCCTAATGGGTTCACCCTTCGGCCGGCACGAACAGAAGATACCGAGAAACTCGCAGATCTGTTCCGTAAAGTCTTCCCCACCTATCCCTTTCCCATCTCCGATCCGGAGTACATCAGAACCAACATGCAGGATAACGTACGCTATTTTTTGATAAAAGAGGGAGACAAAATTGCAGCTGCATCATCCTGTGAGGTCGATAAAGAGAGTCTGACGGCGGAGATGACGGATTTTGCAGTTGACCCTCATTACAGAGGGCGCAGTTTTGCAGGGATCCTTCTTGAAGAGATGGAAAAGACAATGAGAAGAGAAGGAATCATCACCGCATATACTATTGCCAGATCGGCCTCACTCCCTATGAACGCTGTTTTTGCTGGTGCAGGATACCGTTTCGGCGGGATGCTGCCAAACAACACCAACATCAGCGGATCGATAGAGAGCATGAACACCTGGTACAAAAAACTTTAGACCATATCTCCGAAATTCTCCCAATTTTTTGCAGATATAACCACATATCTGAAAACATTCAACCAAATTTCAGCAGGTTTCCCCATATAAAGATAAAAATACGGAAAGGGTTTATATGATAATGACCAAGAGAAAAGTGTTTAAAGAATTGTGCATCAGGTCACTAAGATCTTCTGTTTAACGGCAATGTGACCGGTCTTTTTGCACAGATTAAGTTTGCCCCCTTTGGGCAGATTACCCCAGCAAACGAGGGATACAATGAAACCAAAGTACATTACATCGATTTCTGCGCTTGACAATCTTGTCGGGCTTGCTCCTAAAGAACGGGAGATGATGGAGAGAGTGACCGACGTGTTCCCGTTTCGGGCAAACGACTATTACCTGTCCCTGATCGACTGGAAAGACCGGAGGGACCCGATCAAAGCTATCATCGTTCCCGATTCCCGTGAACTTGAATCCGGCGGATCAGATGACCCTTCCTGTGAAAAAGATTATACCAAAAAACCCGGCCTGCAGCATAAATACGATCAGACCGGTCTTCTGCTTTTGACCGATGTCTGCGGCGGCATCTGCCGTTTTTGTTTTCGAAAACGCCTTTTTATGTCCTGCGAACGCGAGACCGTGAGAGACGTATCCGAAAATCTTGAGTATATCCGGGAACACAAGGAGATCACCAATGTCCTTCTGACCGGCGGGGATCCCCTGACGCTGGACACCCGGCATCTCGAATCCGTTCTCCGTGAACTCCGCGAGATCCCGCACGTGAACATCATCCGGATCGGGAGTAAAATGCTGGCATACGATCCATACCGTATCCTCAATGATCCGGAACTCCTGTTCGTTCTCTCCCGGTACAGCACGCCGGAGAAGCGCATCTATCTGATGGCGCACTTCAACCACCCAAACGAGATCACGGAGGTGTCGATCGAGGCCGCAGAAGCTCTGCAGAAATCCGGCGTTATTGTTGTCAACCAGACGCCCATCCTGAACGGGATCAACAGTGATCCGGAAACGCTGACGACACTGTTTCGAAAACTCTCCTTTGCAGGGATCTCACCCTACTATGTCTTCCAGTGCAGACCTGCAACCGGCAACGGTCTGTTCCAGCTTCCGGTCGAGACCTCATATGATATCCTGCAGGAGTCCTGGAAAAACTGCTCCGGCCTTGCAAAACGGGCACGGCTCATCATGTCCCATTCGACCGGAAAAGTCGAGGTGGTTGGGAAGGATGATGAGAATGTCTTCATGAGGTATCATCAGGCAGCAGATGATGATGATATCGGGAAGTTCATGACGTTTCCAACAAACCCAAAGGCCGAATGGTTCGATGATTATCTTGCAGGACAAAACCCTGTAAAGAACTAAGCAAACCCTTTTTTTACAAAAGTTTCAATAGAGTTCGGCGCTGTTCGATTAAAAAATCCTTACCGCACAGACAAATACGTCTTTGACAGGTAGGATAAATGGTATTAAAAAAAGGGATTAATCCCTGCGGCAGCCTCTGCCGCCGCCGAATCTTCGTCCGTTCCCACAGCCGCACGGAATACCGCCACGACCGGCACCATAGAAAGGTGCCTTCGCTGCAGACTGAGTCTGATATTCTCCCGGCTTCACTGCACCGCAAAGTGCCTGTTCCATTGACATGACACCTTCTGTCTGTCCGGTTCCCCGGCATTTCCCAAAGCCCCGTCCAGTCATTGACCCCATTGCTCGGGGTCCTGTTCCATCTAATCCTGGCATAAAATTTCTTCCCTGATGCTGTTTACAGCACCATATGTACTCATATGCGTAAAAATAAATAAAGATATTTATTGCGGCAAATATGGTTCAGGCATCAGGTCGGGAATCATCCGTCTGATCGGACACGCCGGAGGGACGGGGGCAAACCCCCCCGTCCGTCTTCGGACACATGGTCAGATTCAGCTTTGGGCATGCACCGTTCCCCCGATCCGAACACTCCTTCATCACGATCACTTTTCCATGAATTATGGCATCGGCCATTTTACGCCGCCCTTCATGTACATCACGCCAGATGGTTTTTCTGGAGACACCGATACGAAGCGCTGCCTCCTCCTGATCAAGCTGCTGGATATCGATCAGGTCAAGCGCGGCAATCTCCTCAGGGAAGAGATACACCACTTCAGTGTTTTCATGGATATTACACTGGGGAGCATAACACCGGCCATGTATCGAATCATACATCCCCCGATTTCTCCGCGGGCGGCCTCTTCTTCCCCGGCACTCATCATTTTCATTACCGGGCGGCAAGATTTACCAACTCCTTTTCAAGGGTATCCGCTATCCCGCAGATCGAGAGAGACGCAGGACCTTGACCTTGATCCGTTACCGGAACACCGGCACGAACGGCTGATATCACTGCCGGATCAAAGGGAATCTTCCCAATAAGTGGGATTGACTCCTCAAGACAGTAAGCCTCGGTCTCCTCCGTCTTCGTTACATCAAGATCATACCGGTTGATAACGACAAAGATCTTCACCCGGAACTGCCGGCAGACGGTGATGACCCGTTTCATATCATGAAGACCCGACACGCTCGGTTCGGTGACCACGATCACGGCGTTCATACCGCTCACCGACGAGATCAAAGGACATCCGGTCCCGGGCGGTCCGTCAACGAGGAACTTCTCGGCATCCCCGTCCTCCTGTAAGGCGGTTTTTTTCACTGCATGGACGAGAAGGCCGGAGTTCCCTGCACCCGGTACGAGACGTGCATGGACCAGATGGCCCCGATCGACCTCCGAATACATGATCACGCCCGTCTGTCTGGGCTGCATTGTCACGGCATCAGCAGGACAGACGAGCGTACAGACCGCACACCCCTCACACCGCGAAGGATTGATCTGGTAGGCTCCGTCATCTATCTCAACAGCATCAAAACGACAGTGCTCACGACACGCCCCGCACTCTGTACAGAGATCTGGGTCGATCACCGCCGCCTTCATTCCCATGAACGGATCCGTTCTGATCAGCCGGGGGGAGAGAACAAGCGAAAGATTGGCAGCATCCACATCACAATCCGCAAGCACGAGAGATCCTTTCAGAAGACAGGAAAGGGCCGCGGTTATCATCGTCTTTCCTGTGCCTCCCTTTCCGCTGACAACAGCTATCCTGATCATGACTTTGCCTCCATAAGCGATTCAGCCTTGGAAAAGACCAAACGAAACGCCTTCTGCCACTCGGGATATGCCCGGCAGAGCAGATCGCCCCTGCTTTGAACGGCAGCGATCTCACGGCTGAACGGGATCGTCAGCAGAACAGGAAGATCCTGCTGTTCACAGAACCTGAGTGTCTCCTCATCCTTTCCGTCACTCCGGTTGATGATAACTGCCGCCGGGATCCCGAGACGTTTTGTCACATCAACCGCAAGTTCGAGATCATGCAGGCCAAACGGCGTTGACTCGGTAACAAGGATACAGGCATCGCATCCTTCAAGAGCCTCGACAACCGGACAGGATGTTCCAGGAGCCGTGTCCAGAATAACGAGAGGATCCGATTCAGCCTCAAGTTTTACCGCGTGGATAATGGGCACGGCGAGTGGGCTGCCCGAATCCAGCGTGCCAGTCACCAGCTTCAGGCCGGGAAGCGGCGTGGAGACAGAGAGCGTTCCGATCCGTTTTGGTACTTCATGGATCGCATGCTCCGGACACAGAAGAGTGCATCCGCCGCAGGAATGGCAGAGATCAGCAAAAAAAAGAATTTTTTTCGGCAGTACGGAGATAGCGCCGTACCGGCAGAACTCTCCGCACTTTCCACAGTAGGTACAGACGGATTCATCGATCACCGGTATCGGCAGCGTTACGTCACGCGGTGTGGTTTTGGAAGGAAAGAAAAGATGAAGATTAGGTTCCTCCACATCACAATCAACGAGACTGACCAAACGATCCGATGCAAGGGTGAAGGCAAGATTAGCGGCCGTCATACTCTTCCCGGTCCCCCCTTTTCCACTGGCTATTGCTAATTTCATACTCTTACTCATTATTATGTAATGAATTGATAATCAATCTCATCGGTCTGCGGGCGTTATTTCACCCGATCAAGCGTGTTCTTTTTGAACGCGTCCAGAGCATCGCTTACCGTTCCGCCAGCTTGATAGACAAACTGTTCTACACCAGCCATATCTAAAACGGCCTTTGCATTTCCCCCTAAAAGACCACTGATGAGAGCTCCGGCCTGATGTTCTATGATCAAGTTGGCGGCTTTTGGACCCACACCGCCGGATCCGTCGGCAAACGGATTTACAACTGCTTCAAACGATCCTGTTTCAGTGTCTGCGATAATGAAATACGGAGCCCGGCCAAACCTGTTTTCGACTTTGGACTCGAGTAGTGCACCCTGTGCTGTAATACATACTTTCATGATAGATATAACCTCAATATTATTTTACACATATGCGCACAAGTAATTTAAACTATCGTATCGTAATCATACTGCCCTCTGCAGAGAGAAAAACTCAGCATGCAAAGGAACGGATCACATGAGCAAAAACAGTATTATTGAAGATCTGCTTGCAGATCTGCCGGAAAAACCAGTACCCGTCCGATCCGTCTGTATCGGAGCGCACTGGACAGCCGTCTGCAGTACACACTGCGGCCTTGCTGCAACGATTATCGGCGAGGAGGTCCACGACCACACAATCGTTGTCCGCGATGCGGGACATCTTCATGAGAAAAGTGCTCAGGAGCTGGCCGGATACGCTCTCTCGAAAAATCCCCTGGAAGCAGGAATCGGCGTTGCCGCCATCAACTCGCTTCTGGAAGTGAATGAACAAAATGCGGCGGAGATAAACGCGGCGGATCTGCTGATGGAAAAAGGCGCAGGAAAAACGGTAGCGCTTGTCGGGCATTTTCCGTTTATTCAAAAACTCCGGGAACGCGTCGGAAACCTTCAGGTCCTTGAGATACACCCCGGGGAAGATGAGTATCCTAAAGAGGCAGCTGCTGAGATCATTCCTCGTGCAGATGTCGTAGGGATCACCGGGAGTTCTCTGGTAAATCATACGATGGACGGCCTCCTGGACCTTTGTGATCCGAATGCTCTGGTCATTGTTCTGGGTCCGACGACGCCGCTTTCTCCAGTCATGTTTGAGCATGGGGCGGATATTATCGCAGGATCCCGTGTCATCGACGGGAAAAGTGTTCTCGCCGCTGTCGGACAGGGAGCGTCATTCAAACAGATCACCGGAGTGAAACTGCTGGCCTTTACAAACCCCGAAAAACGCATATAATCTAAAAAATAAAATGAAAGCAGACACTATGGATAAAACCGCGAACAAAGATGAGGAGGAGATGGGTTCTACCGTATGCCAGGCGGATTCATTCATATACACACCGATAGGGATCGTTCGGTCACCCTTTACCGATACAGCAGGGATGCCGATCCAGCCGGCCGGAGCAAAAGGCGTGCGCGGGACCATCGCTCTGCGTCCTGATCTGACGGCCGGCCTTGCCGATCTGAAAGGATTCTCCCACATAATCCTCATCTATGCATTTCACAGATCGAAAGGATACTCCCTCGAAGTCACGCCGTTTCTGGACACTGCCCGGCACGGTGTTTTTGCGACACGCGCGCCGAAACGCCCGAATGCGATCGGAATCTCGATCGTCAGACTGATCTCGGTCGAGGAAAACGTCCTGATAATAGAGAATGTCGATCTTCTTGACGGAACACCTCTGCTGGATATAAAACCCTATGTGCCGGCATTCGATGCGTTTTCCGATGCAAAAGCAGGATGGCTCGATCAGACCGCCGGTAACGCAGGGTCGGCCAGGGCTGATGAACGATTCAGATAAATGAACGCTGCAGGTGATAGACAAAACGATGAGACAAACTATCAGCACGACCCTCAAAAAATTCTATTATTATCTTTTAGCACTAAATGAGATACCAATGACGAAAAACGCCCCTTGGCACAGATACGGGGGATTGAAATGACAGAAAACCATATCTTCGGGCCGGTCATGTCCCGCAGACTCGGAAGGTCACTTGGGATCGATCTTCTGCCCTTCAAGACCTGTTCATATGACTGTGTCTACTGTGAATGCGGAGCGACCACCCATATCACGACAAAAAGGGCCGAGTTTTTTCCAACCGAAGAGGTGATCTCCCAGCTGGATACAGTCCTCAGAGAAAGACCTACTTTGGATTACATAACATTTGCCGGATCCGGTGAACCGACCCTCTCCCTCTCGATCGGACGGATCATCAGACACCTGAAAACTGCCTATCCTGAATATAAAGTCGCCGTTCTCACGAACGGGAGCCTGCTGGGGAATAAGGAGGTCGCTGCGGATTTATCCCAGGCGGATCTGGTTATCCCTACCCTGACCAGCACATCGCAGGAAACGTTTGAAAAAATCCATCGCCCAGATACCTGCCTCTTAATAAAAACGATCATCAGTGACATACTGGAGTTTCGAAAGGAATTCCATGGTGAGATCTGGCTGGAGATCTTCCTCATACCGGATCTGAACACCAGCTTAGAAGAACTGGCATCACTTCGAGACGTTATAGATAAAATCCAACCTGCACGCATCCAGCTGAACACGCTCGACCGGCCGGCGGCAGAGGACTGGGTCACGGCCCCGGATCCGGACGAGCTGGAAAATTTCAGGAAATACTTTGCCGAACTCAAGATCCCTGTAGATGTGGCCGGAGTCTGCTGTGAGCAGCCCGATGTCTGCAGAGCCGGAGAAAGCACGCATGAACATATCCTGAAAACTCTCCGCATCCGGCCTTCGACGGTTGAAGATCTGGCATCCATGACCGGCTTACATCATCATGAGGTGGCAAAGTACCTCTCCGGCCTTCTTGAAGAGGGAACGGTCCATATCCAGAGGGGAAAAAGAGGCGTGTTCTACTTTGCCGGACCGAATACAGACCGGAAATAAAAATAACACTCTCACCTTTTTTTACGTATTTTTCATAAAAATCAGCAGATACGCTAAGACGAAGATGATAAATCATAGATCAAGACTCTGAAAACAAAAGAATGCGAGGTAATAGCTACCCCAAATCAAAAATAATATGCATTTCTTGGACATATAAACAGATTATGACCGTAAACCAAGGAGGAAAACTCACACTGGATGATTTGCGAGGCCGGGAGTTAGGAATTCCGAGAACACTGCCTGCCTTTGATCCGGATACGGATGTCCCCGCCTCTCCGAATTATACAAATCCCGACAGCTGGCTTGTAATGCCCGCACACTTCAGCAGGGAAAAACAGCCGGTCGATGTGTTCTGGGTGTATCCTACCATTCTCTCCGACAATGTGACCTATCTGATGGATATCAGCAATGCGGCATTACGGGAGAAAGCGCACTGGACACTCGTGGAACAGGCCAGCATATTCGACGGGCAGGCAAATATTTACGCACCGTTTTACCGGCAGAACAATGTAAAAATAAATCCTTTGATGCTGACCGAGGCAAAACCTATCTTTGATCTGGGACAGCAGGACCTCATCCGTGCATTTGACTATTTTCTGAAACATTTCAACAAAGGCGAACGCCCCATTATTCTCGCGGCCCACAGTCAGGGATCGGTCAGGGTCGTTGAACTCTCAAAAGCAGGAGAGCTCCTGACCGGCGATGCAGGATCCCTGAAGAGACTTGTAGCGGCGTATGTTATCGGGTATTCGATCACACCGTCGGATCTCGAACAAAATCCCCTGATGAAAATCTGTGAATCTGCAACGGAAACGGAATGTTTTATCACATATAATACGATATCCGATGCAGATGACAAGGAAAAGGAGGGGCCAACGATCATTCCCGGAACGTTTGTGGTAAATCCTCCGAGTTGGACAACCGATACCACGTTTGTACCTGCTTCGGAAAATATAGAAGCAGTGTTCTTTAAACATGAGCATCCAAAAAATCCGGACAGATACCCGAACTTTGCAGCAGCTCAAATCATACACAACGCGTTGGTAATAACGAATATTTCCAATCCGGAAGAATTACCGGCGACCAGTGTCACCTTCCCGGAAGGTGTCTACCACATGTACGACTATGCGGTCTTTTACGGGAACCTCAGAAAGAATGTGGGTGATCGGATCCGTTCGTATCTGGAGAAGGATAACGTCACAGGAAAATGAAATAACCCGTCTCCTTTTTTCTGACAGCTGATGGACAGCAGTATTTTTGAGTACGGTCGTTATCAGATGGGGGACTGGATGCCGAGTTTTGTGAAATGGTTATGACGACTGCCTGAAAATCAAATTATGCCGCAACTTCACCCGGCAGACGACCCTGATCCCCCGCAGCGGGAACAAACGACGGCGGCCGGATCCCTGCTTTTCTGAACTCCGACCACGCCCGCCGGGTAACTTCCGATTTAAACTCGAACTCGAGCCGGAGATCATTGACATACCCCTTTGCCCGGACACGCATGTAGAACGGGAAATCCTCAAGAAGCACGGTATAAGTATATTTTTTCGAGATGATCACATATTTTGATGTGACCAACGCTTCTTTAAGGATCTTCATAGCCATCTCTGCATCGGATTCCGGATGGATATAGAGATCGATGACTATCATCATAGCAAGATCCCCCGCATTCCCGCTGGTCACCGGCTGACTGAATACCGTAACATTCGGGATCGAGACCTGTTCATCATCAGGGGTCTGCAAACGGGTAGAACGTATCCCGATGTTTTTCACCTCTCCATACGTACCTCCGATGGATACCTTGTCGCCGATCTGGTAGGGTTTTTCAAAGATGATGACGATCCCCCCGATGATATCGGCAAAAACATCCTTCAAACCAAAACCGACAGCAGCGCCGAAGAGACCCGAAAAGGCGATCAATTGGGTCAGCGAAGGCTCGATAACGGCAATTATGATGTAATAAAGGGCGGTCACCGAAACGATAAGCTTCAGAAGCGGGATCACCATGGTCACCGTGGTCCGGTGCCAGCCCATCCGTTCCGAGATATGGGTCAGAACAAAACCGAGCAGCCGGTTCAGGACGTAGGCGAAGACGATGATGAATACAATATAGAGAACAAGATTCAGGTCGAAGGTCTTAAACGGGAGTTCGGTGACGACACCCGTTGTAACATTTGTAAGCAGCGTATCAGCCATGATCACCACAGTCTCCTGGTCTTTTTCAGGTACTCGGCAACCGGCTCAAGTGCAAACGCCGGAATACTGTAATACCCGTCATCATTCCTCACAAGCCCCTCACAGACAAGACGGTAGAGCACACGCCGGATATCCATCTCCGACCCGACGATCGCGATCAGATCATCCTCCTGCAGGGATTTCATCGACAAAATGATCGTGAGGATGAATGATTCACTGGTATCGAGATTGATGGAATAGACGGTCTCGGTGATAGCATTCAGCGAAATAACATTATCTTCCAGGCTCGCCTCCCACAGATGGACGGCCACACCCGGATTTCCCCGGGAGATCCTGTTGATCTTTTCAAATATCAAGTCCTCAATGGATATCTGGATGCGTTTTTTTCTGGGAAGCCGGCGAAGCATGAGAGTAAAGTTCAGTTTTATCCAGGGAATTGATACTTCAGCACCCTTCAGCGGCAAACGGACCTGTTTATGGACCAGAGAGAAAAACATCGAGCGCTCAGCAACCCCGTCGTTGATAAACCGGATCTCCCCGGGCTTATACCTGGACATGATCACCTGTTTGAGATCGGGCGTGTCCATCCTCGCAAGAACGATAACGGTCGAGAAATATGCCTCGATGTTCATCACTGCCGAAAGATACTGCCAGCTGTACATATTCCATGTCGTGATAAAGAGTTTCTTTGAAGAGATCAGGGCAAGCAAAAATGCATCAAGCACATCGAAACCGCCGATCCTCCGCGTTGCAAGCAGACGGCAGTTGTCTATCAGGATAATATCCCCCGGACTGGCAGAAAAATCCGGGAGGGAGGAGGGTGACATCACGAACTTCAGCGGGAGATAGGTGACCCTTTCGCCGTAAAGGCGCCGGATCTCATTGGCGATCGTTGTCCTGCCGCCAAGCGGTTCGGAAACGATCGCGATGTGCGCCGGCACCCCGTCCCCAAACCGTTCAACGGCCTCATTGATTTCCTGGAGCTCCTTCTCAAGGCCGATAACGGGTCTGTCGGAAACCTCCTTCGGATTTTCTGCCATGGCTCTTTTGTTCCTGATAATAAGGTATCCGGCGAAGTATTAAAGGATATGCAGAAACCTGACAACCAATCGCAGTTTCTTTTATGAAAATGTCAAAGAAAAAGAGCTGGAAGAAATAGTCGAAGATGGAAATCTGACGGAGGTAAACCTCCGAACAAAAATGTACAAAACGAATCAAAAGAAATCTGAATGCAAAAACATCACATCCATATGCGAGGGATGGGATTCGAACCCAAGAACTACTACTAGACTAGCCCCTCAAGCTAGCGCCGTTGACCTGGCTTGGCTACCCTCGCACTGTGCGACCTATACATGTGGGTCAGTCAAGTAAATAAATCTGCTGGATTTACACAGAGATCCGGGTCACCTCTGTACAAAAATCCAGGGAAGCGTATATATGTATTCCGTGATAGACACAAAGATACAATGTGGCGGAAAATACTTGATCAGTTCCAGGACTCCCCCTCGCAGCAGAGAGTCGTCCGTTTTCTTCTTGAAAACGGGTTCGGCGTCTCTCCCGAAGGAAAAACCATAGTAAACGGCATAGAAATATCTGCATCCGCCCTTTCCCGAGTCATAAAAGTCGACAGGCGGGTCGTGGACGCCACCCTTCGCCGGATCATCGAAATCGATGAACT
This sequence comes from Methanocorpusculum parvum, assembly GCA_002287215.1. Taxonomy (GTDB): domain Archaea; phylum Halobacteriota; class Methanomicrobia; order Methanomicrobiales; family Methanocorpusculaceae; genus Methanocorpusculum; species Methanocorpusculum parvum. The sequence goes on along the minus strand of LMVO01000034.1, from coordinate 11,583 downwards.
GCAGTCCCTCTTTTCCCGTCTGCGCGTCACTCCCGACCTGACGGACGTTGCCAAAAACCTCGGGCTCTCGGTGATCACCATCCTCCCGAACAATGCCGGCGACAAAAACATCGTCTCCTCGGCAGTTGACGTCCTTGCCTCCTACGACCTCACGCTCCGGCAGATCTTCGTCACCGACCCCTACGTGGTCGAAACACCGCGGCTTGTCATCATAATCGACGGCGTGATCCCTGCGGAGGCAATACAGAAACTCCGCAGCCTTCCGACCGTAAGATCCCTGATCCTTTAGGCATGCCTTGTCACAAAAGAACAGATTAATTACGTCATATAACTAACACTTAGAGATATGGTATCCAGCATTGTCCTTCCGATAAAAAAAGTCAACTCGCTCGTTGACTCAAAAATTTCCGTGGAGATAAAAGATGAAGGATGTAAATTCGAGGGCCGGCTCGTCGCAATGGACGAGTATCTCAACCTTCACCTCGAAGAGACCGTCGAGATCACCGCAAACGGCCGAAGAAACATCGGCACCGTCGTCATCCGCGGAAACAACATCCTCACCATCTCTCCGCTGAACTGAATATGTCCAGAGAAACTGAACTAAACGAAGCGGACGAAAAAACATTTGCCTATCTCAAAGAGCATCCCAAAGGTGTTCTGCAGAGTGACCTCTGGAAAGCTATCGAGGTGGACAGCCGCACATGTTCGCGCATCCTCAAAAAACTTGAGGATGCAGGCCTTATAGCCCGGGAAGAAACCAAAAAGGACGGGACACGAACGTATCTCATTACCGTTGTCCACACCTCCCAGGCTGTCGACCCCAGCCTTCTGATGGCAGGAGACTGCATCGTTCCGTGTGTAGCCTGTGATGAGGAGTGTACCGTCGAACACTGCAAAATGCTTGAAGACTGGATCTATGAACTGGTCTTCGACGAACTTGAATAACCCTCTTTTTTACCCAGCCAATCAATAACGAAACCTATTTCTCCATTGCATACAGATTCAGTGTATTATGTCGGCAGGTTTTTTTGACCGGTTCTCTGCAAAGAAACCCTGGATCGTCGAGAGTGTTCCGCCGCCCTCGACCGGTCACGGGGCAGGAATGCAGGTACCAGAATACAAGTCCAATCCTTATTTCATCGTTGCATCCGTAGAGATGGGAAATACCACCACCAAATGTATCCTGACAGGTACGAACCTTGATACCGGTAAATCCTACATCATCCACAAGACCGTTTCCATGAGCAGGGACGTTCGAAAACCAAAAAACGGAGAGGAGATCTTTGGAGCCACCCTTGACGGAACGGAACTCACACGGGAATCCGTCACCGAACTTGTCAAAGACACGCTGATCAAATGCCACAAAGATGCAGATCTGAGCATCAAGGATGAACTCGACTTCGTTGTCAGAAGTACAGGCGTAGTGGCCGCAATGGACTCGCCCGATCAGGTCGGCGAGTTCGTCAAGGCACTCGCAAACGGATGCCTGCTCGCCGGCGTCCCGCCAAAAAAGATGACCCCCCCGATGGGGATCAACAGCCTGCCGAAAAAACTCAGAGACTTTTCCTATGCCGACCGGCTCGTTTTCACCGGAGCAATCGCCGGCGTAATGCCCCCGATCGGATCCACCGGTGTCGAGATGGTCGCAAACGAGATGGAGGGGGAACTCGCAATGGCAGGAATAAAAGAGGGCGCCAAATGGACAGGCGTCGACTTCAGAAACCCCTGCATCTCCATGGACTTTGGAACAACGCTTGACGGCCGTATCACCAGCGATGTCGATTCCAAAGCGGAAAATCCGTTTGCAAAAACCATCGGAAACTTCTGCGGCCTCGCCGGCGCCATACCAGATGCGATCATCAGAGGAACAGGTCTCGTCGATAAAAAGAAAGGAACCGCGCTCGACCTGTTCGGCGAAAAATGCAAACCCTCCTCGACCCGTGCTACGAAAAAAGCACTGCCCTACGTCGAACGCTGCATGGAGATCATCGACGTCACCGAAGTTCCGCGTGACCGCACGCATTTCGGAAAAGTTCCCGTCTGCGCCGATGTCGCCGAAGATTCGGGCATCGTTTTGATAGGCGTCGATATCGGCGTGAACGGTGATCGGACAGCCGACCTGGAATCCATCGGAGCCGACATTGCCAAAAACGAAAATAAGGAGGTCGTCCGGGAAGTGATCGACCGGGTCTGTGCAAACGTCGCGCTCAAGATCATCGACCTCTGTATCAAACGAAATTTCCTCCCGAAAAACAGCTCGATCGGATTCACCGGCCGTGCGATCATCTCCGGAAACAAACCCCAGTACATCCTTGAAGGCGTGATAGAGCGCGGCATCTATGACGATGCTGTCGATCACCTCGTCTTCGTCGACGACGGACTCGCCCGCGGAGCAGCGCTGATGGGACGGTGTATGAACAGTATCGGCAATCCAAAATGCCCGATCGGCGGGGTCCGGGGCGGACATTGTATAATGGCAAAACGCCAAAAGATAGGTAAGTAATATGGCAGACGAAGAATTTGATTTAGTTATCCCCCCGGGCACTCCAAGAACGGTCATTCGCGACGCGGCGCTGAAATTCAACGTCGAACTTGTCAGAGTCACCCGCCCGCTGAACTATGCCAACATGGTCAACGACGAACGTGAACTCCTGGCATTCCGGGGCAGCAAAGAAGAGATCGAAAAAGTAAATGAGTTCCTGTATCAGAAGATCAAGGAATTCATCGAAAGCTAACTATTTTTTTTAAGGCCGTTTCTCTACAGAAAAAAGAGCGGATGAAAAATATTGGATATGGTTAATTGATATTTTCGAGACTGTATCCGCGTGACGTCAGAAGAGCTTTTACTCTGTCACGATGATTTCCCTGAAGCTCAATAGAGTTTTCCTTCACGGTGCCTCCGCATGCAAGCCGGCCTTTGAGAAACTTGGACAGATCCTCTAAATCGATCTCGTACGGATCGAGACCGTCGACAACCGTCACTTCTTTGCCGTACCGTCTCTTGCTGACTTTAACACTTATACGCTGCTGTTCTTTTGCGACTTCTTCACAAATACAGAGTTCCTTTGGTAAACCACATTTCGGGCAGATGCCACTGTTCATTGCAGTAGTTAGTTGGTGCCGTCTGGTTAAAATATATATGGTTGACCGGGCAGAAGCCGGTCAAGGAAAGTTATCCTTTAAAATTATAAAAATAATTATTGAGTTTCTCTTTTTTTGTCACAATATCACGCTCGGATTTCGACAAAAGAAGATCGCGTTCCCTGCTTTGGATCGCGGGACAGAATTTACAGAATGCATCATCGATATCATTCCAGACAGCGCGGACCGGGCAGTAATACTCCCCGTCATACAGTTCAACGGAAAACCCGCCGGGAAACGGCATACCGACAGGGTGAACCGGCTCTTCCCTGATGTAAACCGTGTAGGCGGCGATCAGATATTTGAGAGAGCGAAGCCGGTCACCGGGCGTTCCTTTCGATGCCGCCGCCTTTGCATCCGCCGTGAACTTCTTCCATGAAGAAGCAAGGGGAACGGCCCCCCGGATCTCGCTCAGCTCATCGGTCATCATCCGGTGATACCCGTCGACGATCTGGATCCGGGCATAATACAGCAGAGAATCGCCGTAGTCTTTGGGCACATTCTCAAGCTTTTTTGCATAACGGTTAAGCATCAGCTCCAGATCTTCCGGAGAATACAGCTGACCTTTTTCTTTCAGAGCAGAAAGCAGTGCGCCTTTTCGTGAAATACGGGAAAGCTCATCCCAGGAAAAAAGTGTTCCCGAGGGGGAGACACCCTCACGGTTCCAAAACCCCATCAGCCCACCTTACTCGTTCAACGGCTTTGCGCCCTTCTTCCAGACCTCTTCCCGATACGTCGGCCCGCTGTTATATGTACAGAACGGGATCAGTCTGCCGTCCGGCGTCGCATAATGGATACAGCACCGGGAAACACGGTCGGTGTCATAGTTGAAGGCGTCCATGAAATGCATCGTCCCGATAAAGAGCGCTTTTTCATGGAACTTGCCAAGCGACTCGTAATCATGTTTGACGAGAGCATCGTAGATCAGTTTCTTCAGATCGATCCTGATCCCCTCGACCTCTTCTTTGGTAAGAGCCTTGTTGATCCTGCCAAGACCCGACGCCATCGCCAGATACTTCCCGGTCTTGCCGGCGGTCTTGAACTTCTCCGCCATCAGATTTGCCTCGGCAAAGAACTTATCCACATCGACAAACCGCGTGATCGGGACGATATCCCCGTCATCGTTGATAAATCCGTAGGTGGCCGCCCCGCAGTGGGGATGGGCGCAGAACATGATCTGGGGCTTTCCGGTATATGCCTCGATCAGATCACAGATCGTCATTACCGACGGGATCGGATAGAAATCGGAAGACTTCAGCTGCCCGCCCATCTGTTCCTCGACACACCGGGTGATATCAGGGATCGTGACCCGTTCACGCTGCACATCATCCGCTTTTGCCGCGCCGGTGAAAGCGACGGGCTGGAAGTTGATCCCGCGGACGATATCGACATTCTTCGCGGCAAACTGGATGATGCCCCCGATCTCATGATCGTTCTGCCCGTGAATGATCGTCGGGACAAGCACAACGCCCAGACCGGCTTTCCGGCAGTTCTCGATCGCCGGAAGACTGGTCTTTTCCAGAAGAGGGTTCGTCTCTTTGGAAATACCGTCAAAGTGGAGATACACCGTCGAAAGTCCTGCCTGACGAAGCGTCTTTGCCAGCTCGGGATTCTGGGCAAGCTTGACCCCGTTTGAAGCCATCTGCACCTGACTGAATCCAAGTTCCCTGGCTTTTTTGATGAGCTCCGCCAGGTCATCTCGCATCGTCGGCTCTCCGCCGGAAAACTGAACTGCCGGACACGGGACCGGTTTTTCGTTCCTGAGAAGCGCCAGCATCGAGGCGATCTCATCGAAGGTCGGTTCATACACATACCCGCATGCTTTTGCATTGGCAAAACAGAACTCGCACTTCAGATTGCATCGGTTCGTCACGTCGATATTTGCAAGAAGCGTGCCGGATTTATGATTCGCACACAGCCCGCAGCGGGTCGTACACTCGCCGGAAAGCGTCACATTCGGGTTTTCGACACCTCTGCCGACGCGGTCATACGTGTCAAACCTCCGGTACATCGCAGCATCCGACCAGTAGAGGGTCTCTGCATACCCGTGTTCAGGACAGGTCCGGCATATCCATATTGCGCCGTCCTTTTCAGTAATCTCCGCGTCAAGCAATTTACCACAGACGGGGCACAGGCTTTTGGTTTTCTTTACGAGCGTCATGGTTAACTCCCTTGAAATAGAAGTATTATACTAATTCGCGTGTAACTATAAAAGAATGAGAGTGAGAGTTTGAGTATGGAACTTCTGATGACAGCCGCAATGGCATGCCTCTGGGCAGTCTGGATCATGATCCCGGCCTACATTCCAAATCCTGCCGCCGCTTTACTCGGCGGAGGAACGCCGGTAGACTTCGGCAGATGTGCAAAAGACGGACGCCGGATCCTCGGCGACGGAAAAACATGGCGCGGACTGATCGGCGGTATTATTGTCGGTATCATCTTCGGTCTTGTCCAGATATTTCTGGTTGACTGCTTCCAGCTGGATTTCCTGCCGAAACACACCCTTGTAACCATCTTCTCCCTGGCTGCCGGCGCTCTTCTCGGTGACATGATCAAGAGCTACTTCAAGCGCAGGATGGGAAAGGACCGGGGAGCCAAATGGCCGATCGCCGACATGTATGACATGGTCGTCGGATCCCTTGTTCTGATGACGCTCGCTCTGCTCGTGACCGGAAACATCGGCTGGTTTGCCGAGAACTTCGACTCGGCCGGATTCTTCATCGCGACCTTAATTGCGATCCTCATACTGTCACCTCTATTACATAGAGGAACAAATATTATCGGATACTTACTCGGATTAAAGGACGTACCATGGTAAACAGAATATTAGATCTTCTGGTTCAGTATAAGGCAGTGGAGTTTGGGGATTTCACCCTCGCGTCCGGTGCCCAAAGCAGGTATTACATCGATGTGAAAACAGCGATCATGCAGCCGAAACTGCTTCAAGAGATCGCCGCGGAGGTCGCTGCTTCCTTCGAGTTCGAGTGCATCGCCGGAGTGGCCGTCGGAGGGGTCCCGCTCGCCGTAGCAGTATCTCTGGCAGCAGACAAACCCTGCGCCGTTATCCGGGCGGCAGCAAAAGACCATGGGAAAAATGAAATGATCATCGGAAACGTCAAAGGAAAACGCGTCCTTTTGATCGAAGACGTCACGACCTCAGGCGGTTCCTCAAAGTACGGCGTTGATGAACTCAGAAAAGCCGGCGCTCTGATCGATACGGTCATCACCGTAGTCGACCGGGAAGGCGGGGCAGAAAAACTGCTCGCAGCAGACGGAGTCACGCTCCATTCCCTCGTCAAAGCAAGCGAACTCCTCGCATAACTTTTTTCAAGTGACATATTTATAACATATTGTGACAAATACATCACAGATGAATATGATCGCACTGATGGGACTTATCGGGTTCCTCGGCTTTCTCGGATTCTATACCGGGAATTTTGGATACTTCGGATTCTTTGGATTCTTTGTGTTCTTCACTTATGCCCTGAAAAAATACGACGAACTCTTTGACACCTATGTAAAAAAAGCCGCAACGACCGCATTTTTTACCTCGGTCGTCTTGTTCTGCGCAGCCCTTTGTGCAGTCGTCCTGCTCGGCGATCCTGCCCTGATCCCGACCCTGTTCACTCTGGTGTTCGTCTTTTCGGTCATGGTATTTATTCTCCGTCTGATCATCTATGAAATGGTGGAAAACATCAGATCCCGGGAGGAGTGATGCAGACAAAGATCCGCGAATGCCGGCAGAAACTCGCAATGACCCAGGGAGAACTCGCAGAACGCGCAGGCGTCCGCAGAGAAACGATCGTCCATCTGGAAAAAGGCAAATACAATCCCTCGCTCAAACTCGGCTTCACACTGGCAAAGATCCTCAAGATCCCGGTCGAGGAGCTGTTCTCCTTCGAAGACGAATGAACCTGCAGACATGACACCTGGATCGATATCCGGCCATCCCGGCCGGAAAATGGCGGCAGGGCGAACAGATTTCCTTGCCGGAGAGCAGAATCAGGTCTGCAGACACGCAGGAAATCCCTTGTTCGTGGAAACATTATTTGACTGTTGACGCGCCATAGATAAGGATATGAAAATACTAGTGGCCGGAGGTGGCGGAAGGGAACACGCCATCTGCTTAGCACTCACCAAAAATGCGAACGTCGAACTCTACTCCGTCATGGGTAAAAAGAACCCCGGCATCGCCAAAATAGCCAGGGAAACCCTCATCCACGCAGAAACGGATGTTCCGGCAGTACGAGCCTTCGCCAAAGAACACAATATCCAATACGCCTTCATCGGCCCCGAAGCTCCGCTGGAAGCAGGTCTTGCCGACGCCCTCACCAAAGAAGGCATCGGCTGCGTTGGTCCGGTCAAAGCAGCCGCCAGGATCGAAACCGACAAAGGCTTCTGCCGCGAACTCATGAATAAGCACGGAATCGACGGCTGCCCGGCCTACAAACTCTGCAAAACCCCGGAGGAAGCCGCCGCATTTATCCGGCAATATCCCGGCGACCTCGCCGTCAAACCCACCGGCCTTACCGGCGGAAAAGGTGTCAAAGTCATGGGCGAACAGGTCGACCGTGAAGGCGCCGTCGAATATGCCATGACCCTGAAAGATCAGGTCATCATCCTCGAAGAACGTCTTCTCGGCGAAGAGTTCACCTTAATGGCATTCACCGACGGCAAAACCCTCGTTCCCATGCCGCTCGTTCAGGATCACAAACGGGCATTCGAAGGAGACGTCGGTCCAAACACCGGCGGAATGGGCTCCTACTCGCTCGAAGACCACACGTTCCCCTTCGTCACCGAGACCGACTACGCCCGTGCCCTTTCGATCATGCAGGCAACCGTCAACGCCCTCGCAAAAGAAGGCAGCCCCTACAAAGGCATCCTCTACGGTCAGTTCATGAACACAAAAACCGGCCCCAAAGTCATCGAGTTCAACGCCCGGTTCGGCGACCCCGAAGCAATGAACGTCCTGACCATCCTCAACTCCGACCTCTTCACCATCGCAGAACACATCATCAGCGGCACGCTTTCAGCACAGGACGTCTCCTTTGAAAAGAAAGCCACGGTCTGCAAATATCTCGTGCCGACCGGCTACCCTGACAAACCCCATGCAGGCGACGTTATCACCCCGGGTCAGGCGGAAAATACCATCCTCTACTACGCAAACGTTGAATTGGAAAACGGCGTTCTGAAAACACTCACCTCCCGGACCATGGCCTATGTCGGCGTCGGCGCCGGTCTTGCCGAAGCGGAAAAATATGCGGAAGCGGCCTGCAGAAACGTCACCGGAAACGTCAGATACCGAAGCGACATCGGAACCGAGACCCTGTTTGCAAAACGCATCGCCCACATGAAGGAACTTCGCTCATGAAAAAAGACTTTCTTTCGATCACCGACCTCTCCGCCGAAGAGTATGAAGACATACTCACCCTGGCCGCCCGGCTCAAACGCCAGCGGTATGCCGGCGTTCCCCACCCCCTCCTCGCCGGAAAAACCCTGGCAATGATCTTTGAAAAGGCGTCCACCCGGACCCGGATGTCGTTTGACGTCGGCATGTACGACCTGGGAGGCTATGCGCTCTACCTCAACGCCAAAGAGACCCAGCTCGGCCGGGGAGAAACCGTCGCCGATACGGCACGCGTTATGTCCCGGTATGTTCACGGGGCGATCATGCGGACCTACAAACACGAAACCATCACCGAGTTCGCGAAATACGCATCCATCCCCGTCATAAACGCTCTCTCCGACAAGGAACACCCCTGTCAGATCATGGCCGATTCACTCACCCTCAAGGAAAAGTTCGGCGACTTAGACGGGCTGAAGATCGCGTGGATAGGCGATGGAAACAATGTCTGCAATTCGCTCATCATGGCCTCCGTCCAAACCGGTATGGAGATCGCGGTCGGAACGCCGAAAGGCTACGAACCCGATCCGGCAGCGGTGAAATTCGCCAAAGAAAACGGCGGCAAAGTCACCGTCTACGACGACCCTGTGCGGGCCGTGACCGATGCCCATGCAATTTATACCGACACCTGGATATCGATGGGCGAAGAGGACATCAAAGAGTCCAAACTCAAAGACTTCGTCGGCTATCAGCTCGACACCGCGCTGCTGAACAAGGCAGCCTCGGACGCTCTCGTTCTCCACTGCCTGCCGGCACACCGGGGCGAAGAGATCACCGATGAAGTCATCGACTCCATGCAGAGCGGGGTCTGGGATCAGGCGGAGAACCGCCTGCATGCCCAGAAAGCCATTCTCGTCCGGCTGATGAGCCTGGGACACTGAAATGCGGGCAGATTTCACCCGTATCGGGAAAAGGCTGTTTCTGGAACATCTGGTCGGCGGCAACTTCGGGAATATGAGTGTCAGGGCCAATGAAGGATACTTTATCACAAAAACCGGATCCTACCTCGATGCAGATCCCGAACAGATCGTTCTGATGCCCTTAAACGGCCGGGTCACGCCGAGCGCCTCCAGCGAATGGCGGGTGCATACCGCGGTCTACAATGCCTCACAACATCAGGCGATCGTCCACGCCCACCCGCCGTATGCGGTGGCCCTCTCCCTTCTTGGCGATGCCGAGATCACGACCATTGACAGCGAAGGACAGCTCCTCGCCCCGACCATTAAGGTCGTCGACGGGCCCTGCGGATCACAGCAGCTTGCCGACGTCGTCGCAGACGAACTCGCATCGGCAAACATCGTCATCGCCAAAGGACACGGGACCTTTGCGGGCGGCAAAGACCTCGACCAGGCATATCTCTACACCTCGCTCGCGGAACACTGCTGCAAAGTCCTGCATCTGACAAAAACCTACAGATAATTTCTTATTTTTCTATTTCCATTAGAACTTACGCGCTGTTCTCTCAACTAAATGGCTAACTTAGTTATGGGATGTACTTCGATTTCGTGTACCGTATTTGTTTAGATACCTGAGATTATTTAACCGCGAATCTCCGCGAATCTTCGCGAATCTTCGCGAATCGCATTTTCCTTACGCTGTCTTCTTGTCCTCGTCGTTTCACTCCTCGGCCGCGTTCCTACGCTTCGCCTCATCGGCTCCGCGTGGACGGAACGCCAGCGTGGAAAGTCCACGAGCTGAAAGCTCGTGAGACGTCTCAAGAGCCTTTGGCTCTTGGACAAATGCTGGAAAACCCGCGTCGCGGGTTTTCTCCTGATTAAAAACCAATCTGCATAATTATTACAAAGATTTGAGAATCTTTAAAGAAAACCCGCGACGCGGGTTTTCCAGCATTTTTCGTTCCGCCGTCCCGGCCACGCGGAGCCGATCAGGCGTAGCGTAGGGACGCGACCGAAGGTCAAGAGGGCGGAACAGGAAAAATGCGATTCGCGATTATTCGCGATTATTCGCGGTGGATTTCTCAAGTCTCCACATGAATCCCATACACGAAATCGAAGTACAACTTATAAATATGTCAGTATTTCTTGGTCAAGATCACAACACCGCGTCACTCCTATAAAAAAAAGAACGAGTATGGGGCTCAGAGTGCCAAATCGATATACTCTGAGATCCTCGGTACCGAAACTGCGCCCACCGGCACGACCTTCCCGTTCACCAAAATGATCGGCAGCGGCGGATGATCGATCCGGACAAGTTCAACCACCCGTTCAGGGATCCCTTCATCCAGCGGCGTAAGGGTCACCGACACCCGGTCCCCGTACTTCTCTTTCAGCGCTTTTTCCAGTGCCGGAAACGCAAACCCCAGCGTCTCCTTCTCAAAACAGTCAACAAGCCCGCAGGACCGGTCCTTATCACAGGGAAACGGGCCGCACGGCCGGTACGTATAGCCAATCACTTCTACAGAAATCGGAGTCATGCTAATGTATTAGCGCTGACTGTAAAAAAAGAATAGTGAACCGTTAAGCCGCTCACTCAGATAAGAGCCAAAAGCAGACTCTCAAGCGTTGCTGCATCGGTCACGCCCTCCAGCCGCTGGATGACCTTCCCGTCCTTCTCAATAATGAGCGTTGGAACAACACTGATCGAATACTTATTTGCAAGGTCCCCGTGCTCATCCACATCGACCATCTGGACATCCACCTTATCACCAAGTTTCTTGGCAAGATCGTGAACGATCGGGCTCTGGATTCTGCAGGGTCCGCACCAGGTGGCGAAGAAGTCGTATAATACCGGTTTTGTCATAATTACAACTGGGAGAAGAACACTAATATACCTTCCCATTCAGGAAAAAAAGAAAAGAGGAAAAACGTTACTCGATAAGCGCCCGGATCAGATCCCGGTCAAACAGCATCCCCGAAAGACGCTGATCATTATCGATGATCGGCAGCTGATCCACACGACCCCGTTTCATCCTGAGAGCGCAGTCACTCACTTCCGCATTATTGGGGACTGCGATAACTTTTCTCACCATGCAGACCTTTACAGGACGGTTTGGGAGCTCAACCTTCGAGACGCCATAC
>LMVO01000033.1 GCA_002287215.1 Methanocorpusculum parvum | reverse complement strand
AGAGTAGTAATTTTCATTTTGGTTTTTTTCTTTCCTTCTCTCTCTCTCTCTCTCTCTCTCTCTCTTCTGTACTGTACATAAAATAATAATAATAAGAGACCAGGCGCCTAAAAAAAAAGTGATTGATGAGAGTTTTTTCTTCCGCTCTAGGTCACTACCTAGGTAGGTAGTCTGTCGGGGGTCATCGTTTTTTTCAGGCGCCTGTGTGTTAGTATATATAGTCTTAATGTTTTGCCGGAGAAATCGGCAGGATTCGGCGTATTTTCTGTTTGAGGTGTGGTATTTTGGGGTCGGGAGAGGAGTATTTTGGATCGACGGAGGGTGATTTTCGAATCGAAATGGTGGTTTTCGAGTGGAACCCGGATGGTTTTGGGGTTTGACGGGGTGGTTTTTTGGAGTGGAAAAGGTGGTTTTCGAGTGGAAGTGTCGTAAAATGAGAGGCGGGGACCTTTAGGTCCCT
>LMVO01000032.1 GCA_002287215.1 Methanocorpusculum parvum | reverse complement strand
CGGGCCTCATTATTGGAGGTATTGTTGCTGTTGTAACAGTATGGATAGATAAAAAGTATCCTCCTTCAAAACAGGCCCGCGTTGTTGTACAGCCGGTTTCGGATAAAAATGCCGGGAGAGTAAAATGGGTGCTCACCGGGATCCTTACAGGAATAATACTTCTCTTTACATGGCTGATCGTCGTTTATGTGCCTTCTGCAAAGAGCGGATTTACGGCAGTTGCCTATATCTGCGGTCTATGTTTCGGTCTCCTGATACTGCTTGCTTTCATGAAAAGTACCGCGGTCTACGGATATCTTTCAACCATACGTAAAAAATAACGGGATGAACTGGTGCCGGCAGGGAATACAGCCAGCATTGGATTCCAGGCTCAATGTATTGATAATAGATGAGGGAAAAGGTGTAATTATAGATCATAGAAACCATCTCCACAATCATAATTTCACACTCCTTGCCTGATCATGACTGAACAAACCAAAAA
>LMVO01000031.1 GCA_002287215.1 Methanocorpusculum parvum | reverse complement strand
AATCTTCACCAGCGGATTTGCGATCCCGATCTTCTTTGGCAGCTTTTTGTTTCGGGAAATACACTCCTGAATCACCTCCGCTTCCATGAACTGCCGGTAAACTTTCCGTGACAAAGCATCCAGATTCTGCGCCTTGAGCCCCTCTGAAAAATAGAAATAGGTTACACTGCCGGGTTTCACGATCTTTATCCCGTATATGCCGTGGTTTGGTTCTGCCTCCTCCGGATTGATCTTGATCGGATCCCTCTGCCAAAACGTTTTGATGATCTTATCGTCACTGGTGTTCAGTTTCTTTGCGGTCAAATAGTCATGCCTGCAGGCGCCAATGAGTTCCAGATTTTGTTTTGATCCGGCTCCTTTATCGAAGATGATCAGGGAACCTTCGGTGAGTTTTTTCTGGGATTGGAGAAACGTTGACCGAAAATGAGTAACGTCATTTACATTTCCGGCTTTCACCGTTACGCCGATCGGTACATTGATCGGGTGGGCAAGTTCGGTGATCCCAAGAGTAATCTGCTGTTTATCCGGTCGATGGTCACGACTGTAGCCGTATTTTCCCAAAGGTGAGGCACTCCCGTGAAGGACAAGGCTTGTCCAGTCGAGATTTACGTCGGTGTGCTCAAACTGATAGCGGGAAAATATTCTGTCCTG
>LMVO01000030.1 GCA_002287215.1 Methanocorpusculum parvum | reverse complement strand
AATCTCTTGTGTCCACCCCCAGGAATACCCCTCCAGAATTGGATTGAGATCACACCGCGTAAGTCCCATTCAATTCAGTTTCGGTTTGCTCGGCTGAGGGACCTAAAGGTCCCCGCAAAAGAAAAATTGCATCTAAAATCAGGATTAAATACTTTGTGATGCGAAGTATCATCTATGGACACAAAAATACAGCCCAAAACTGTGTATCTGATGATCGGATTCGTCATCCTGTCTCTTCTTGCAGGACTTCTCGGCACGATCGTTACGATCACCGGCCCTGACTCCTGGTTTGCCGTTGAACTGATCAAACCCGCCTGGCAGCCGCCGAACTTCCTGTTCGGTCCGGTCTGGACCACACTCTATATCCTGATGGGTCTTGCCGCCGGCTACATCTTCGCGCAGGGCTGGGAGAAAAAAGAGGTTAAGATCGCAACGGTCGTATTTCTGATCCAGCTCGGACTCAATGTCCTGTGGTCGTATATGTTCTTCGGCTGGCACCTGCTTCTTGGATCCACGATCGAGATCATCGTCCTTTGGGTAATGATCTGTGTAACGATGTATCTCTTTTACAAAATCAAACCGGTCGCAGCATATCTGCTCATCCCGTATATCCTCTGGGTGACTTTTGCAACCGCTTTGACCGCGACGATCTGGCTGATCAACTAGACGGCAAAAAACTCCTAACTTTTTTTTGAAATAGAACTTACGCGGTGCGATCTCACCTGTAAAAAATAACTGATGTACTTATGAGACGTACTTCGATTTCGTGTACGGCAGTATTGCAGAAACATGAGATAAAACAACCGCGAATTAACGCGAATTAACGCGAATCGCATTTTTCTTGCGCCAGCGCGCTCTGCTCCGGCTGATGCGTGCAAATCGAAGATTTGCGTGCCGCCTCAAATGGGCTTTGCCCATTTTGGCTTCGCCTGCGCAGAATCGCACGCCGTCTGGAAAAGTCCACGAGCTGAAAGCTCGTGAGACGTCTCAAGAGCCTTTGGCTCTTGGACAAATGCT
>LMVO01000029.1 GCA_002287215.1 Methanocorpusculum parvum | reverse complement strand
AAATACGGATTCATGCCCAAGGAGGCCTGAGTAATATGGCAAAAGTAGAAAAGACCCAGAAACTTTTCCTTGATGCACTCAAGCAGAAGTTCCCAAAACAGGACGTTGAATCCACCACTGCAGAGTTCTACAAGTTTAACGGCGTCCAGCAGTCTGCCCGTAAAAAGGAGTTCATGGCAGCCAACAAGAAGATCGAAGCAGCACGTGGAATCTCCATGTATGATCCGGAACACTGTCACCTTGGCGGTATCCCGATGGGTCAGCGCCAGCTGATGACCTACGAGATCTCCGGTACCGGAACCTTCGTTGAGGGTGATGATCTGCACTTCGTCAACAATGCTGCCATGCAGCAGATGTGGGATGATATCCGCAGAACTGTAATCGTGTCCATGGACATGGCCCACCAGACCCTGCAGAAGCGTCTCGGCAAGGAAGTTACTCCTGAAACCATCAACGAGTATCTCCACGTCGTGAACCACGCAATGCCCGGCGGCGCCGTCGTTCAGGAACACATGGTCGAGACCCACCCGGGACTTACCGACGACTGTTACGTCCGTGTATTTACCGGTGACCAGGAACTCGCCGACAACCTCGAGCCCCAGTTCGTCATCGATGTAGAAAAGCTCTTCCCGAAGAAACAGGCTGAAGCCCTCCAGGCAGCAGTCGGCAAATCCCTCTGGCAGTGCGTCCACATGCCGACCCTTGTCGGCCGTACCTGTGATGGCGGAACGACCTCCCGCTGGTCCGCCATGCAGATCGGTATGTCCTTCATTGCAGCATACCGTATGTGCGCCGGTGAAGCAGCAGTTGCTGACCTGTCCTTTGCAGCAAAGCACGCTGGTGTCATCAACATGGCCCACCACCTGCCGGCCCGCCGTGCCCGCGGCCCGAATGAGCCCGGAGGAATGCTCTTTGGTAACTTCTCCGATATGATCCAGGCCGACCGTGTCAACCCGAACGACCCAGCAAAAGCTTCCCTGGAAAATGTCGCAGCAGGCGCCATGCTCTTCGACCAGATCTGGCTCGGATCCTATATGTCCGGCGGTGTCGGTTTCACCCAGTATGCAACAGCAGCCTACACGGATAACATCCTTGATGACTTCACCTACTACGGAATGGACTACCTCCACGACAAGTACAAGGTCGACACCAAGAATCCGAACGCAAAAGACAAAGTCAAAGCAACCCAGGAAGTTGTCAACGACATCGCAACCGAAGTCAACCTTTACGGTATGGAGCAGTATGAACAGTTCCCGACCATGATGGAAGACCACTTCGGCGGTTCCCAGCGTGCAGCCGTTCTTGCAGCAGCCTCCGGTATCTCCACGTCGATTGCAACCGGAAACTCCAACGCCGGTCTCAACGGCTGGTATCTGTCCATGCTTCTGCACAAAGACGGCTGGTCCAGACTTGGTTTCTTCGGCTACGATCTGCAGGACCAGTGCGGTTCCGCAAACTCACTCTCCATCAGACCTGATGAAGGCTGTATCGGCGAGTTCCGCGGACCAAACTACCCGAACTATGCAATGAACGTCGGTCACCAGGGAGAATACGCAGCCATCGCAGCATCCGCCCACTTCGGCCGCGGCGATGCATGGACCCTCTCCCCGCTGATCAAGATCTGTTTCGCAGACCCGGCCCTGAAGTTCGACTTCGCTCACCCGCGTGAATGCTTCGCCAAAGGAGCAATCCGCGAATTCATGCC
>LMVO01000028.1 GCA_002287215.1 Methanocorpusculum parvum | reverse complement strand
GGCATTATCTCAATCAATGTTTCAATCCTTATTTTACTGGATGCTTCTCTTTTAGTGGATACATTGCGTATGATACGACCCAGGTCAGGTAGTTTCAATCCTTATTTTACTGGATGCTTCTCTTTTAGCCGATGAACTTTTTGACGATCACGACGCCGAAGCCAAGTTTCAATCCTTATTTTACTGGATGCTTCTCTTTTAGCGCCAGTATAGACGCAGGCAACCAAGATATGAAAGCCAGTTTCAATCCTTATTTTACTGGATGCTTCTCTTTTAGCCCGGCCGGCGGGTGAATTTGTTAAAGGGGATCAGGTGATGTTTCAATCCTTATTTTACTGGATGCTTCTCTTTTAGCACTGGACTGGGGCCGAAGGGCGTATGGACAGGGATTGTTTCAATCCTTATTTTACTGGATGCTTCTCTTTTAGGGCATAGAAACTAAGACGTTGGGCTATTGTCGTCTGTTCAGTTTTTGTTTCAATCCTTATTTTACTGGATGCTTCTCTTTTAGGGCATAGCCCCTCCCCGCGTGTATCCTGCTATATGGTGTTTCAATCCTTATTTTACTGGATGCTTCTCTTTTAGACAAGCATGTTACAACCATACTATAGACGAGACGAGCAGAGTTTCAATCCTTATTTTACTGGATGCTTCTCTTTTAGTCTGGGGGCATATCTCACTAAGACTTTGGGATATGTGTCGTTTCAATCCTTATTTTACTGGATGCTTCTCTTTTAGATCTCCTTAAATTAATCTTTCTCGTCGTGATATCGAGTTTCAATCCTTATTTTACTGGATGCTTCTCTTTTAGGTGACCGCGTCTTTGGTGACGAGTTTCACTGAATTGAGTTTCAATCCTTATTTTACTGGATGCTTCTCTTTTAGGCGGATGGGACGAGCTACGCCCGACTCATCCAAGACCTGTTTCAATCCTTATTTTACTGGATGCTTCTC
Organism: Methanocorpusculum parvum; assembly: GCA_002287215.1. Classification (GTDB taxonomy): domain Archaea; phylum Halobacteriota; class Methanomicrobia; order Methanomicrobiales; family Methanocorpusculaceae; genus Methanocorpusculum; species Methanocorpusculum parvum. The sequence continues at coordinate 858 of LMVO01000028.1, read as the reverse complement.
TTTTAGTCTGAGTTGCCATGATTCATTTCTCCGTCTGTTTCGATTGTTTCAATCCTTATTTTACTGGATGCTTCTCTTTTAGTATGTTATCTTTTGGTAAAGGTGACATGGAGCAAACAAAGTTTCAATCCTTATTTTACTGGATGCTTCTCTTTTAGCAGCAGGAAGAAAAAATCGGTTACAGACCGCTGGAGGAAGTTTCAATCCTTATTTTACTGGATGCTTCTCTTTTAGTTCATAGGAGCAGCATAGCTTGTGAGCTCATCAACGTTTCAATCCTTATTTTACTGGATGCTTCTCTTTTAGTTCCGTCGTCTTATGTCCTACTAAGAGGATAATCTTCGTTTCAATCCTTATTTTACTGGATGCTTCTCTTTTAGCAAACATTATCTTTTGTATCCTTTCCGCCTTTTTAGTTTCAATCCTTATTTTACTGGATGCTTCTCTTTTAGCTCTGTTTCATCCGGTTTGGTATTACAGAGTTTTTCGGTTTCAATCCTTATTTTACTGGATGCTTCTCTTTTAGCCCTCCCGCGTGTATCCTGCCATATGTCCAACCTCGGTTTCAATCCTTATTTTACTGGATGCTTCTCTTTTAGCCGAGGTGTTTTCGGGGTTGCATGACCACCGCAGATTGTTTCAATCCTTATTTTACTGGATGCTTCTCTTTTAGTCCGCACTTCTCACCCCGACAAGTGAGGCACAGAAAAGTTTCAATCCTTATTTTACTGGATGCTTCTCTTTTAGACGCACCGATGACGCTAAAGAGTCACAGGTGGAGTAGTTTCAATCCTTATTTTACTGGATGCTTCTCTTTTAGACAAGAGGAATATAGAGAAAATATCGGACGAGAGTGTT
>LMVO01000027.1 GCA_002287215.1 Methanocorpusculum parvum | reverse complement strand
TTTTTATCTATCCATACTGTTACAACAGCAACAATACCTCCAATAATGAGGCCCGCAAAATACATCGGGAGAACCACCGACATACTGACCCCATTATGCATATCATACGTTCTGAGCAAAAACCCTGGACTAATTGAGAGTAATACGAGTAGTATTAAACACGAGATGCGGTTATTGGTCATAGTGAATTGCCTGTCAAAATTAATCTACAGCACAATCGGAGTATCAATTGTACCTATTCTTACAATAACTATCCTGGGTACCTGAATTTGAGAGATTGTGTAATATACCTTCAACGACATGAGAATTACTCTCTCCCTTATCTCTTATCAATACATTGAGCCTGGAATCCAATACAGCATGTATCCGTCGGGATCGTGAGAATTAGTCCGGACATACAGAGGTTTCAGTTCAGAGCGGCTTTCAAGCAAAAATGGGTGTATGCATCCCTACTCCATAGGTATCGCCGCAGTGTAATACTCCCCCTCCCAGTAGAAAATTTTGTGATATAAGAATTCACGAAGTTCATTGCATCTCTGTCTAGTTTTTACAGGAACTTTATGAGACCAGGTCTCTACTTCATCTGGATTTGACAGATTAATGCTTGTGTTTCTCGTGAGCAGCAGCTCTTTTAACTCAGGATACTTTTGGAAAACCTCTTCTGTTGGAACAAATATCTTCCACTCAGAGTGATCATCATCAGGTTCTGATGAATAGAATAGGTATACATAGCTCCCTTCTCCAAGACCCAGCGCAAAAAATATAATGGCATAGCCGATGCTCAATCCAATGATCAGAATAAGAATGTCAAAAATAATTTTTTTAGATTTTGTAGATTTTTCGTCCATTATTTGTACCTTATCTGATTAAATCACACGAGTGCTGCAATGTTATGTTTTACTGCTCTGATGGCGCCTGCGTTATCGTGTGTACTATCCCCATGATAACTTGGAGATGAATATTCACAGATATTCGTTGTACCTAAATAACGACTCCACATGACGCTACGTTTCTGAACAGTATTTTCAAGCCACAAATATGCTTTATTAGTACCCTGAGAATCTTGATGATTTGCATCGAATATATGTCCTAACTCATGAATGACACAATATCTTCTTGCATTGAGCGATCCATCATATACGAAACCATAAAATGGAACATTATCAGCGACCATCTGACTCCAAGTATAGCGACACTCATCGTCAGGATACCGTCCATACCCAAAAGCCATACCTTGATCAGTCGCAAATTCCCCAGTAGTTATATCATTTCCACCCATATAAACAGCAATATCTGCATTTTTACTATCCAGATACGATGCTGGAAATTTTTCTCTAAATAATTCAAATGGATCTGAAGTTTTACGTGGATCATTTGACAATATGGCTTTTTTTGAATCATCATATTCAGCTACATTCAAAAATACGCCAATATCAGGTCTCTGATACTGATATGCAGCATGATTCATATAGGATTGTGCTGAAGAAACCCAATTCGTCTCTAGTTCATGGAATTCATAATCAGTTGCTACAAGGACATAAACCGTTGCCCAGCTGGATGGAGAATAACTTGACGGTAAATCAGATGTGATCGGAAATTTACCTGCATCCGGCAACGTAACTCCCAGCCGGTTTGTATTTTCTGAATATATTTTTTCAATTTCTGCTATCTGTTCTTCAGTTGGATTTGCAACACCCTTTGATGAATATATAATGTGCAAAGGATTGTCCGTTTTCAATCCATTTTCCCGTGTTTGAACAGGAACTACATACACCTGCTCATTTTCGAACTCAATGAATCCATGAACAAGAGATTTCCCCATACTTTCATCAAAGGTGAATAATGCAACTGAATTATCCAAACCTTTGATATATCCGTTATAGGAATCAATACCGTCATCAATATTCTCAAAATTAGATCTTTCAAGGATTAAATCGTACTCTTTGCCGTATAAATAAACTTTTATGGAATTTTCCCCCTCTTTGTTTAACTTCACGGTCTTGAAAGATACTGCATCATAGGTAAGAACAGTTGATGGAATGTTCAAGACGCCGTATTGTTTTTCTAATTCATCTGTGTCTTTGCTATCTAATGTGATGCCTGTTTTTACATCAGTTGTTGCACCATCGATGGAAAAAATAGCTTTCGATAATTCTGGTTGAGATATTTCTTCAATCTGTTTATCGGAACTAGCAATTCTTAAAGAATCTTCTCCTGAGTATGAAAATGCTTCACTTGCACAAACACCAGGCACAATTACCGTCAGCATGCATAAGCAGACGAATACTGATAGCAGTTTTGATAGAATTTTTATCATTTTACTGTGTTCTCCTCTTCATAAAATTTTTACCGTTGTTGTAACTTCAACAACACTAAAACTACCCTTTCTCCCTCATCTATTATCAATACATTGAGCATAGACTCCAATGCAGAATGTATCCGTCGGAATCGTGAGACAAATAGTGAGAAAATAGAGGGGGGGATCACATCCGCAGATTGTAGTATTCAAATATCAGGTCTGTTTGGATTCTGCATTGTGTTCATTTTTCATCACATTTGGTACGCATGTACACCTCATTTTCAGATTTTCGACACAGCCAAATCATACAGGCTCCGACCGCGAGACCAAAGAGGGCCCAGATAATGGCGAGGCTCAACATAAATACCGGGGATATATACCAGGGATAAGCGGGAGGCATGCCGGGGACAACAACATCGTATGCATCTCCTGCTATCCCGCTATACATAGCATAGATCAGATAGAAAAAGCTGAATACGGCAAACCCTTTCGAGACGCCCGACAGGATCTTCTGCGGTTTTTGTCCTTTGCAAAGCTTTGGAACAACAAGGGAGAAGAGAGGGGCAAGGATCAGGACGAAATAGAAAGGTGTGACCCAAATCGGTGTTCGCAGGAAATTCGTCAGCATTGCCGGAGAAGTAAAGGCTCCGTCGATGATGTTTGTGATCCCCATGCCGATGTTGATGACGAGCAAAAGAACTAACGCAAGTATAAGGACCGTGACCCATTTTGTGGTTTCCCTGCCGACTGTTTTCTTATACGTAATCACTCCGATCAGAGCGGCGAGCGGCAAAAGAACCATCAGCCCTGCAAACATGCCGTCTGTGAGAGAATTTGACAGGGATGTTAACAGTGGTATGATCCAGGATAAATATGCCGATATAATGCATAGCGGCAAAAAATAGATGAGTGCCATGCAGATGACACTTCGTTGGGTGTTTTTGGTTTGTTCAGTCATGATCAGGCAAGGAGTGTGAAATTATGATTGTGGAG
>LMVO01000026.1 GCA_002287215.1 Methanocorpusculum parvum | reverse complement strand
CAAAAGAATAAGGGGGGTGCAGCGTTGACCAGTTCCCGAGAATTCGCATATCTCAGTACAATGACCGACGCAAGAGAGCTTAACTGCCGGGTTCGGAATGGGTCCGGGTGGAACCTCTCTGCTATGGCCGCATGATCCCCCAAGCTAAGTTCCCGATTTGAACGGGAGTAGAGTTGCTCTGCAGGCAACCGCGTGGCCGCTCCGCCAACTTAGCACAGTAATCTGGCATAACATATATGCCGTTACTGTTTATAAAGGATATACCTTCAATAGGTTTTGCATTCGGATAACGTCTGGGCACAGCGGATACGTCGTTTGTAAGCAGAAGTAGACAGGTTCTCAAAAGAACAAAGGCACAATCATATGATGCCGAAGTCCATCTACCACACATTTCCATTGACGTTACCAATTCATCCTGCACAATGTCGAGGCATACCAGTTCATAAAGAATCTGGATTTGAGCGTTAGTACTTGCGGACTGAACACGTCGTTGCCTTCGTGCGTACATCCCAAGCCTATTAACCCGGTCTTTTACCGGTGCTCTGTAACGAAATCTCTTTTCAAGCGAAGTTTCAAACTTAGATGCTTTCAGTTTTTATCTCGTGCCACGTAGCTGCTCGGCACTGCCTTATCAGACAACCGATACACCAGAGGTGACGAATGAAAGTTCCTCTCGTACTATTTCATTCTTGCTCTCAGATTTCGAACACTCCCATCAGATAGTAACCGACCTGTCTCACGACGGTCTGAACCCAGCTCACGATCCCCTTTAATAGGCGAACAACCTCACCCTTGGCTGCTGCTGCACAGCCAGGATGGAAAGAACCGACATCGAGGTAGCAAGCCGCCGGGTCGATATGTGCTCTTGCCGGCGACGACTCTGTTATCCCCAGGGTAGCTTTTCTGTAGTCAATAGCCCTCACCAAAAAGGCGTATTGGTTCGTTAGACCCGTGTTTCCACTCGTGATTTCTTGCTGTGCGAAATCACGTCAAGCCAACTTATGCTCTTGACACTCTCCTGTGAGTTGCTGACTCACATGAGTTGACCATAGGGCACCCTTGATATTTTTTCGAGGGTGTGGCGCCCCACCCAAACTGCCTACCTACCGATGTCCTCACCATGAAAGATGAGTGAGAATTACAGCAGAACAAGGATAGTGTCTCAACTGTGGCTCCACTCATACCGGAATATGAGCATTAACACCTACTATCTACGCTGCGCATGTAATACCGTAAGTCAACGACAGGCTGCAGTAAAGCTCCATGGGGTCTTCACTTCCCGATGGGAGTCCCTTGCCTCTGCACAAGGATAAAAGGTTCAACGGATTTGTGGTAGGGACAGTAGAGCCCTTATTAATCCATTCATGCAAGTCGCCAATTAAGCGACAAGGTACTACGCTACCTTAAGAGGGTCATAGTTACCCCCGCCGTTTACGGGTCCTTCGTCCGATTGTAATCAGTGTTCAGATACCCGCACTGGGCAGGATTCACAGACTATACTAGTCCTTACGGAGTTGCAGTCTGCTATGTTGTTGTTAGACAGTTAGAGCTCCCTGGTCACTGCGACCTGCCTAATCACTAGGCAGGCACTCCTTGTTCCGAAGGTACGGAGCCATTTTGCCGAGTTCCCTTACCACAAATAATTCCGACACGCCTGAGTCTTTTCAACTAGGGGCACCTGTGTCGGTTCTCGGTACGGACATTGCGTTACCTTTTCACGGGCACCAGGTGTTTACACACTTACGCCATCACGCTTTCACTCAATTCTCACCATTACGGTACTCCAAGAGTTTATACGATTGGACGGGACGACGGTCCCGCTATGTATAACCCGATGCGTCAGTATTATTAACGCACGGTACAGGAATATTAACCTGTTTCCCTTTTGCTGCACTCAAGTTATGGTGCAGCTTAGGACCGACTAACCCTCGGCTGACGAACATTGCCGAGGAAACCTAGCCCCTTCGGCGGAATGGATTCTCACCATTCTTTGCTTCTACTACTGCCAAAATTCTCATTCCTATACGGTCCACAGGAACTTACACCCCTGCTTCAGCCCATACAGGACGCCTCTCTACTCGATCACGTTCAAAAACGTGCGCCATGGTATCTGCAGTAGGCTTGAGCCCCGTCCATTTTCTGCGCCCTAAATCTTGACTGGTAAGCTGTTACGCACTTTTTAAAGGATAGCTGCTTCTGAGCTCACCTTCCAGTTGTCTTTGACCTAGGACTTCATTCAGTGTTGACACTTAGCCTACATTGGGGGGCATTAACCATGGTCTGGGTTGTCTCCCTTACGGACTACAAGCTTACCCCGTAGCCCGGACTGCCCGACGTCTACAAAGATAGGGAGTTTGGAGTTTTACAAGAAAGCGAGGAATTTCTTCCCCGGGATTTCTAATAGGTGCTCTACCTCACTATCATTCTCGGTCGAGGTCATGCTTAGACATGTTTCGAGAGGAACCAGCTGACACCCGGTTCGATGAATCTTTCACTCCTATACCCAAGTCACGCGAATGATTTGCATATCAATACCGCATGCGGTCCTCCACGCACCTTTCGGCACGCTTCAACCTGCTCAGGCATAGATCACCAGGTTTCAGGTCGTATCCCGTTGACTCCGCGCACTATTAGTACGCCGCGCCAGGTAAACTACGCGCTTGTCGCTTTCGCTGCGGCTGCCCTTGCGGTTAACCTCGCCAGCGGAATACACTCTTTGGCCCGTTCTTCAAAACGTAAGTTACGACGTCGGCAACTCTACTCATACTACCGCCTCGCGACGGGTTCTTTCGAAGAGAAGATCCTTGCACGCCGTAACACACGATCACCGGTTAGTTTCAGGCACTTTTCATTTCCTTTTTAGGGATACTTTTCAGTTTTCGCTCACGCTACTATTTCACTATCGGTTTTGAGGAGTATTTAGTCTTGGAGGTTAGGTGACCCCCATATTCACGTGGGAATTCCAACCCGCGCTACTCAGGACACTTCTAAGCTGTGTTTATCACCACGTACGGGACTGTCACCCTCTAAGGTAAGCCATTCCAAGCTACTTTCATTAGATAAACACATACTATAATGAAGGCCATACACTACATCTCCCTTGCGGGATTCAGTTTAGACTCTTACGGGTTCGATCGCCTCTACTAACGTAATCTCAATTGATTTCTCTTCCTCCCCCTACTGAGATGTTTCACTTCGGGGGGTTCCCCATCCTTACGGATTCACGATAAATCGTGGGGAGGTCCTATTAGGGGATCCCCGGATCAAAGACTCCTTGCGTCTTCCCGGGGCATTTCGCTGCTTGGCACGCCCTTCATCGGCTCTCAAACCGAACCATTCACTAACCGGCATAAGAACCAGGTTCTTTAATCCCGGATGTTCCAAAGCTCGGAACATCCAAGGGTATGTCGATGATTGTTTTAGATGATTGTTGGTTACAACAATGTATTATTTGTGGTAAATGGAATATTCAGCATCATGTTGATGTGCTGTTGCCAGGGACCCTTTGTCTCTCTTAAAGTCTGTCGAGCTACCGACAAAAATACTTTCAGTAAAGAAAGGTTCCGCTGATACCCATTTAACGTCCAAATGCAAAACCTATACACGGCCTCAAAGAGTCAATGACTCTCGGCCCTTCCCCGGTAACTCGCGTTTCCGGGTGCACTGGTAACCGCAACCGGTGACAAAGAAAAAAAAACTTTGTCACAGCCGGTTACGGAGTGGACGCGTGGGGATTTGAACCCCAGGCCTCGGCGTTGCAAACGCCGCGCTCTTCCAACTGAGCTACGCGCCCCTCACACATTATTCGAGGTTGTTACTGTTTAACAAACCATACAGCGTGAGTATGATATTGATGTGTTGGTATTGTGGCGATTGTACGGTTCATTGAAATGACCATGCTAATTCGGTCATACAGGTTGTGTTTGGATCATTCTTTAGGAGGTGATCCAGCCGCAGATTCCCCTACGGCTACCTTGTTACGACTTAACCCTCCTCACGGAACCTAGATTCGACCCCGGCAAAGACCAGGGACTCATCCAAACCCCACTAGGATGGTTTGACGGGCGGTGTGTGCAAGGAGCAGGGACGTATTCACCGCGCTATAGTGAAACGCGATTACTACAGATTCCAGATTCATGCGGGTGAGTTGCAACCCGCAATCCTAACTAAGGGCGGGGTTCGGAGATTGACTGCACCTTTCGGTGTTGTTACCCATTGTCCCGTCCATTGTAGCCCGCGTGTAGCCCGGATAATTCGGGGCATGCTGACCTACCGTTGCCCATTCCTTCCTCCCCTTTAGCAGAGGCGGTCCCGACAATGTCCCCAGCCATCCGGAGATGCTGCTGGCAATTGTCGGCGTGGGTCTCGCTCGTTGCCTGACTTAACAGGATGCTTCACAGTACGAACTGACGACGGCCATGCACCTCCTCTCAGCTAGTCATGTAAAACCTTCAGATTGACAATCATTCAGCTGTCTTATCCGGTGAGATGTCCGGCGTTGAATCCAATTAAACCGCAGGCTCCACCTGTTGTGGTGCTCCCCCGCCAATTCCTTTAAGTTTCAGCCTTGCGACCGTACTTCCCAGGTGGTGCGTTTCACGATTTCTCTTCGGCGCATCAGTAACACGTGGTTACCGACACACCTAACGCACATTGTTTACGGCTGGGACTACCGGGGTATCTAATCCCGTTTGCTCCCCCAGCTTTCGTCCCTCACTGTCGAAGCTGTTCTGGTAAACTGCCTTCGCCATAGGTCGTCCCTCGAGGATTACAAGATTTCACTCCTACCCCCGAAGTACGGTTTACCTCTCCCAGTTCCAAGACTGCCGGTATCTCTTAGACGCCTTCACGTTGAGCGTGAAGATTTCCCAAGAGACCTAACAGTCAAGCTACGGACGCTTTAAACCCAGTAATAGTGGCCATCACTCGAGCAGCCGGTATTACCGCGGCGGCTGGCACCGGTCTTGCCCTGCCCTTTCTTCACATATGATTTAGATATATGAACAGCCTGCATCGACAGGCACTCAGGGTTTCCTTATCACGATTGCTCGCATTGTAAAGTTTGCGCGCCTGCTGCGCCCCGTAGGGCCTGGATTCATGTCTCAGAATCCATCTCCGGGATCTTGCTCCCACAACCCGTACCGATCAATGGCTTGGTGGGCCGTTACCCCGCCAACAACCTAATCGGACGCAGTCCCATCCTAAGGCGACGGATCTTTCGAGGATATACCATTCCAGGACATATCCACTATGGAGCATTAGCCCCAGTTTCCCGGGAGTATTCTCCACCTTAGGGCAGGTTAACCACGTGTTACTGAGCAGTATGCCGAGGTCTTACACCTCTCGACTCGCATGGCTTAGTCAAACCCTGATAGCAATGGCCTCTGGCAGGATCAACCAGAATTACTATTTTCTTTTCTTTCTTATAGGCACACAGTTGTTTTTCTACGACATAATCACAAAAACACAACCGTATGAAAGGAATCAGCGGTCATTTCAATGAATGTCCGCATCGCCACAATACCAACGTCAGGACCAACAATCACTCCGGGAAACCCGGATGATTCGCGTTTTGTCCTCCACTTAAACAGCTCTACTATATCAGCATCAGATGCTTATATAGTCTTCGAACCGCATTCCGGAAAACTCAGGCATCAGAAGCCGGAGAACCCAAAAGGCAGTTCGAGAGCCTTGCGAGGTAACATAGTTACCTCCAATCACTTATAAACCCACCGAATCA
>LMVO01000025.1 GCA_002287215.1 Methanocorpusculum parvum | reverse complement strand
CTCTGCTCCGGCTGATCGCCTACGCAGGAATCGCACGCCGTCTGGAAAAATGCTATTGGAAAAACCGGCGTGCCGGTTTTTCTCTCCGTAAACATCTCATTTGATGTAATCGAAAAAGAATGAATCAACAGAAAAACCCGCACGCGGGTTTTTCCTCAGCATTTTTCAAGAGAGGGTGCGATTCCTGCGTAGGCGATCAGCCGGAGCAGAGCACCCAAACGTAAGGAAAATGCGATTCGCGTTAATTCGCGGAGATTCGCGGTGGGATTTCTCATGCGTCCACACTCGGTCACCCTCCACCTAAATTGGATCCATACCAACCCCGCGTAAGTCCTATTTTTATCTGGTCGTCACAAGAGCGCCGTCTGCGGTCACGATCACGGTATGCTCGAACTGAGAGACAAATGATTCAGGAACATCCGATAAGCTGTGATAAACAAAGAGGTTCCCCTGACGAAGCAGAGTTGGGAGTGCGAGTTCTGCTTTTGGAACATTCAGCCAGCGGCGGGCGAACGGCAGACCGTGCATCTGTTCAGCCTGCTTCATGATTTTCCGACCAGCTGGGGATCTGACCGGGGCGTCCCCGACCACCTGATAGATCTCTGCCCGCGGCGCCTCGTGGACCAGACCGGAACCGGTAGATGCGAAGGGTTCGATCGCGATAACCATATCTTCCCGCAGAACTGCGCTGCCGAATCGTCCCGTGTTGGGAATGGAGAGACCGTGGTGCAGACTATAACGTGCCAGCGCGTGACCCGTCAGGTTGATGATCGGCTTGTAGCCAAATGATGTGATGGTTTCTTCGACGACCGCGCCGATCTCGCTGACCACTACTTCCGGCGCGACAACATTGATCGCAGCATCAAGAGCTGCGCGTGATGCCTCGCATAATGAAGCATGATCACCAAGATCTACCGTAACGGCAGTGTCCGCGATGTATCCATCAATATGTGTTCCGATATCCAGTTTTATCAGATCCCCTTCAGCAAATATCCGTTCCTCGTCCGGAGAGGCAGTGTCGTGAGCCGCACAGTTATTTAATGAGATATTCGGCGGAAATGAGTGGGAAACGCCGGCCGCTGAGATCTCATCCATGACCATATCAAAAATTTCCGCAAGACCAACACCCGGTTTTATTTCAGCAGCGCATTTGTGCAGAACGGTTTTTGCCACCCGGCCCGCTTCTATGTAGGTATCCAGTTCGTTATCGATCATAATTCTATAATACTAATTTTTCTTCAAAGCACGTAAAGCTGTCAAATCCATCACTTGTCACAACACCCATATCTTCCAGCCTGACCCCGCCGACCCCCTGATAATAGAGACCCGGCTCAAGCGTGATAACATGCCCAACTTTCAGTTCGCCGCCGGACGGAGAAAGGGATGGAGCTTCGTGGATCTCCAGACCGACGCCGTGACCAAGACTATGCGTGAATCCCGAGGATCCGGCCGTTTCATAGCCGTTCTCCCGGAAAAATTCCACAACGGCAGAATAAACCGAAGCACCGGTCACTCCCGGCCGGATCATCGATACGGCGAGTTCTTTTGCTTTTTGTACAGCATCGTACATCCTGACGATCTCATCAGAGGGGACTCCTTTGGATACGGTCCGGGTCATGTCAGCAAAATATCCTGTCAGTTCACTTCTCGGAAACACATCCATCACGATCGGCTGGTTTGCATACAGCGGGCCGGTGCCGCGCGCATGCGGCATGGAGGACGCTTCCCCGCAGGAGACGATCGTGTCGATGTCTTCGCAGTTGAAGGGCCGAAGCGCAAAGTGAATGATGTCACGGACCCTTTCTGATGTAAGAGGAGCATCTTCCAGCATCAGAATGCCTCTGTCATCAGGCTCGGATTTTCGTATCGCATCAACGGCTGCGCGGGTGGCTATCTCATTTTTTTTCTGGACGTAGCGGATCTTTTCTATCTCGTCCTCGGTCTTGATGCTCCGGATCCCCCCGATCGTGCCTGAATCGATGATCACTTCGGCGACCTCGGTCAATTTCCGAGCAAAGCCTACCGGCATCGAGGGGGGGATGAGGAGCCGCGGACCGGCAAAATTCCGGATCATATGAGCCGCGGCCAGCTCAGGATCAGGGTATTTTTTCAGGAGTTCCGGAAGGCCTGCAGAGATGCGTGTCACTATGCTACACGCTGACTCATAGCGCGCACGCGTTTCTTCCATGGAAGAGACGATCAGAGTCGATGCGCCGTCTTTTGAAAATACGTAGATATAGGGGTCCGATGCCAGAAAGCCCGAAAGATACCGCATATCCGCATCGTCTGACGAGTCGTATGCAACATAGGCATCACATGCATGTTTTTCCAGTTCTTCCAAAAGCCGCTTCATACTTCCTCATTATTGGCGCTCTAAAGAGATGTAGTTTTTATCTTTGGGACACTGATGTACTTACAATGGATGAAACCGAGCGGACGCAGTTTAAGGGAAAATTTACGGTTCTCGTAGTTATCTTAAACATCCTGATATTTGCAGCAGCTGCGGCAATCATTGTATTCTTCCTGGTTCCTGACTCGATCTGGCTCAAAATACCGATCGTGATCCTCTGTATAGCCATTTTTATAATCAGTATTGCCGTATTTATTCCAAAATACCGCGCTACCAAAGCCTGGCTTGATGTCCACGGAACAACAAAAGAAGAACGTCTTGCCCAGATGCAGAAGGAACAGGAAGAATACCGTGCGCGTATCCGTGCAGAACTTGAAGAAGAGATGCGCGAAGAAGAATCGGCCTCGAAAAATGTGGAGAAATAATGCTTAGTAAAATCAATGGCGAAGTAGAGCTGCTCGAACGTCACCTGTCCGTCATGCGTGTTGTTGCACGCCAGGGTCCGATCGGGATTATGAAACTTACCGAGGAACTCAGCCAGCCTCAGCACAGAATACGGTATTCTCTGCGGGTTTTAGAGCAGATGCAGTATATCAAGGCGACTCCGTCCGGCGCTGTCGCCACGCCGAAGGCCCATGAGATGCTGGCAAACTTTGACCAGGATCTGGAGATGCTCGTTAAACATCTCGCTTCACTGCATCAGGAAAAAAAGACACATAAATCATAATCTTTAATACAAAGACCGGCACATGTAATTAGGCAACACAACTGTGCCGCCATAACTCAGTTGGTAGAGTGGCTGGCTGTTAACCAGCATGTCACAGGTTCGAGTCCTGTTGGCGGCGTTTCTTTTTGTTTTTTCTGTGATTTTTCCCGGAATCCAAATTCCCGCTTTTTCCAGAACATCAACAAACACCTTTATCTATCAGCATACCAAATATGATATGTTCTTCTGCAAGGGAACAAATTTTGAGGGCGCGTGGGTCAAACCACAAACCCGTTTTACGTACTTCTCTCTGCGGGCCTGTAGCTTAGTGGTGGAGCGCCCGGCTCATAACCGGGTGGTCGTGGGTTCGAACCCCTCCGGGCCCATTCTTTTTACATTTTCCAAACAAAATGTGACTGGAGCCGCCGTTGGAAGATAAACAATACCCTATTTTTCGTTTCACTGCCGCTGAGAAAAAGAACGCGCAGATCCGACAGTGATGATTTTTCTCCGCACATGAACAGATCTGATAATGCATGTACTTTATCATTCAACACGGCAATTTGAAAATACGGTAATCATGTCAAAAACGTATCATATACCCCTTCTCTTATGCCTGATGCTGATCACCCTTCTGATCACTGCAGGCTGTCTTCAGCCGGCGGATCCGCTCCATCAGGCAGGAACGCCGGAGATCAGCATGACCATTCCGGTCCCCCCGATCCCAGTCGCCGGCAGTAACGGCATAAATCTGGCATATGAGATTGCGTTCGGACTGCCCGAAAACCAGACCTTCACGCCGGTAAAAATCGAGGTGATCGACCCTGCCAAAGAAAAGATCCTCTGGTCTGCCGAGGGAGATCTTCTCTCAGAACTCTGTCACCAGGTCAGTGACCCCCTGCCGACCGCAGAGGAACTGAAAAACGGCACGAGCAAATTGTCTCACCCGCGCATCTCGATCTGGTTCGCCGTCGGGGAGGACAGCGTTCCCGATTCGCTGACGCATCGGGTCACGTTCAGGACCGGGAGCGGGCAGGAGACCGCGGAGATAACAGGAGGAACGGTAAAGGTCCGCAAGGATCTTAGACCGGTGATCATTGGCTCCCCTGTCCGCGGACCCGGATGGATCGCGATCGAAACGAGCGAGCCTGTGACGCACCACTTCCTTGGCCAGATCACCCTGGACTCGGTGACCCGCGTTCCGCAGAAGTATGCGCAGGACTGGATCTATATCGATCCCGACACCGGATCCGCCGTAACCGGAGATGCATCCCTCGCAAAGAATTATCTGGGATATGGAAAAGAGATCTTCTCGGTTTCCAGCGGGACGGTAGCGGATGTTCTGGACGGGCTGCCCGATTATGAAGAGATCTATGCCCAGCGGAAGATAACCTTCGAAACTGCAGCCGGCAATTATGTGATCATCGATATGGGGAATGACAAGTATGCCTGCTATGCCCACCTGATCCCGGGCTCGATCACGGTCGCGAAAGGAGAGACGGTTACAGAAGGACAGGTGATCGGCCTGATGGGAAACAGCGGCAATTCAGATCTTCCGCATCTGCATTTCCAGGTAGTGACCGACAAGGCGTCGTTCCTTGGTGCAGAAGGCTACCCGCATGTGTACCGTTCCTTTGAGGTGATCGGGATGATCGACACCTCGCTTGCACAGAAGAGGATGGAGGACCCGGGATATACGATGACTCAGTTCTGGGGAGGGCTTGATGAATTTTTCGTGAGCAAACAGCCCCCGTCTGTCCGGCAGAACGTTCTTCCGACCGGCTGGGAGATCCTGAGAATGCCCTGACCGCACATTTTCGTGCCGCGGAGGAAACAGCAAATATTTTTTATGCAGAACTAGGCGAAATAATTGTGAGATTTCGAAATGGGAAGGTCGGTTCGGCTGAAAAACAGAGGTTTTTTCTGGGATGCTCTCGAGGGTTTCAAACTCCCCGGCCATTATTTTCTGCAGGTTGACGGCAGCTTGGGGACAAAGAGTCCGCAAAGACGGTAAAACTGTTTTGATCATCCCAAAGGTCCGGGAGAAGAGTATCTGTTCTTTTCTTTTCCCCTAAACTCAGAATAGGGCAGACACGTTTTCATTATTGCTGTTTTCCAGATCACGTCCGAAGGTGTTTTTCTCATCTTTTCGCAAAATTTTTTTCACGGATTTTGCGTGATGCCCGCTGGTGAAAAACAGGAAATGGAAAAACAACGTCGATGTACAGCCCCTATACCCGCGCAAGCAAGGAAAAGACAAAACCCCGTTTCATACCCTACATCATTTTATTCTCCGGGCATCCCATATATATTGGGACTAGTCCGGGTGGCTTGGCGTCACCTGTAACCTGAAACTGCCAATACGCAGGGGACGAAGTTTGAGGACGGCTGTGTCAGTCCTTCCAATGGTACGTATTCCAACGTTGATACCTTGTCCTGCGAGGTCAGCGGATGTGATGGATACATCCGGAGGGATGTATTATCTCATTGTTGTGGGCACCGGTTCAGGCCCGGAAGGGAGCAGACCTCACCGTAAACGCATGGCGCCCGCAGGGTTGCGGGGCGGAGAAGGGATATGTAACAGAAGTCGGATATGCGCTTCCTACCAAGAACGTGTCCCAAATATCTTTTAAGGGTTCTTATGGCAAAAGTGACGATCGTCGGCGCAACCGGTCAGGTTGGTTCATATGTAGCACATGCAGTATCCCAGTTTCCCCATGTCCAGGAGATGTGCCTGTACGGAAGACCCGGGAATGAAACCTATCTGGATGGCCTTGCGCATGATATGATGGACTCGTTTGCCGCACGGGGAACAAATACCCGCGTAACGTTTGGGACCACGCCAAAAGATCTCCGGGGTTCAGATATAATCGTTCTTACGTCCGGCATTCCAAGAAAAGCTACTCAGACCCGTCTGGATCTGGCTCTTGAGAATGCACGGATTGTAAAAGGATATGCCGAACAGATCGGACGCATGGCGCCGGAAGCGATCCTCCTTGTCGTGACAAACCCGGTGGACATCATGACAACGGTCGCCCTGAAATACTCGGGAATGATGCCGCACCGCGTGTTCGGCCTTGGAACACACCTTGACTCGATGCGGCTCAAGGCATGCCTTGCGGAGTTTTTCAACGTGCATGTCAGCGAAGTCCATACACGAATAATCGGCGAACACGGAGACACCATGGTCCCTATGTGGTCCGCGACAACGGTCGGCGGTATCCAGATCGACAATCTTCTCGGCGTAGCAAGACTTCCGCGCGAAGAGATGATCCAGCGGGTCAAATCCAGCGGATCCTACATCATCCAGGCCAAAGGCGCAACCGTCTACGGACCGGGCGATGCGATCGCGACCCTGACCAGGACGATCGTCGAGGACGAAAACCGTATGCTCACCGTCTCGACCCAGATCCGCCGCGAGGTCTGCGGACATGAAGGGATCTGCGTAAGTGTCCCCGCACGGATCACCCGCGGAGGAGTGTTCCCGATCGCGGTAAAGTTTTCAGATGAAGAGGAACAGATGTTTGCCAAATCCGTTCAGCTCATCCGTGAAACCACCGATAAAGTCTGTGCAGTCCTCGATGCGGAATCCAGACTGTAAAATAATCACGCTGTTTTTTCTGTATTCAGGCGGGGTTGCCGGTCTTTTGCTCCGGTACCGGTCAGGACAAAATCCCACGAGGTCCCTTCGGCCTGTGACCGGTGCTTGAAAAGAACCGCACGCCTGAAACCCTCATGTTTTTCCACCCGGACGATCGCCTTTGAGATATGCGAAAGCGCCGTGCCTCCAAGCCCGCTCAGCCGGTGATGATCGATATCCATAAACACCTGATTGGTAATGACCGCCGGAATATCATACCTCTTCGCAATGCCGAGAAGGACCATCATCTGGCGTGAAAGCATGGACAGGGCATCCTTCGTGTTCGTCTGCTCCACACGGTACAGAGCAGTCGCCGAATCCACAACGATCATCCCGGCCGCCCCTGATTTGATCAGCCGCTCCGACTCGGAGATCATCAGACCCTGTTCGGCAAAGGTCGACGGCTCAAACACAAACAGACGCTGAGCAAACTCATTCGTAGAATCTCCGGCGATCTGTGAGAATCGTTCGATGGAGAAACCCTCCGAATCGATGTATACGACCCCCCTGCCGCTTCGAAGAAGTTCAACAGCCGCCATCAGACAAAGCGTGCTCTTTCCCGAACCCGCCTCGCCAAAGAACTGGGTGATCATACGCGGCTCGATGCCGCCGCCGAGAAGTGAGTCAAGGCCGAAAGCGCCGGTCGGGAGTTTTTTTACTGCGTCTTCCATGCATCCTCCTCAACGATCCGCTTCACCGTCCGGACCGAAATGCCGGATGCATCGGCGATCCGCTGCAGATCATCAAACTCGGCTTTCCGGGAATATATCGCCCCGTCCATAGATGCCGTCTTGACATTCACGGCAAATACCTTGTCATTGATCACGATATGCTCCTCTGCGATCGTCCGGTCGGCAATGAACCGGTGGACCATCGGGATACACCGGATCCCAAGACTGCCGGTCTCGCGTGCAAGGATCTTGGCAAGACGGCCTGAATCGGCGGGCAGAGAGATGACGCGGATCAGGTGACCGGGTCTCCCTTTTTTCATGACGATCGGGACGACCGAAGCGTCACGCGCCCCTTCATGCATCATGGTGGAAAGAACGGATGCGAGTAGTTCGCCGGAGACATCATCGACATTTGTTTCCAGCACATCAACTTCCGACCCTTTCTCTTCGGTATCGAGGACATAGGCCAGAAGAACATTGGGGTGATCCGCAGGATCGCGGGTCCCCGCACCGGAACCGGAGGCGATCAGCCGGCCGGTATGGATATGCGTTCCAAAGATCTCCTGGAAGGCTGCAAGAAGCGCAGCTCCTGTAGGAGTGCAGAGTTCGCCTTCAAACGAGCCGAGCGATACCGAAAGCGCGGACGCTTTCAGGATCTCTGCCGTAGCGGGCGCCGGAACCGGCATGATCCCGTGCGAACATTTCAGCGTTCCGGATCCGACGGACACCGGGAGAATATGTACGCCGTCCACCTGCAGGGATAAAAGTGCGGTGACCGACCCGAGGATATCTGATATTGCGTCGTCGGCCCCGACCTCGTGAAAATGAACATGTTCTGTCTGATGGACGTGCGCTTCTGCTTTCTGGATCCGGTAAAACACCTGTTTGGCGATCTCTTTTGCTTTTTCAGGAGCATCGGCCGCTGAGATGACTGCAAGGACCTCCTGGAGGTTCCGGGCGGATTTTCCAGTATTGGTCCTGATATAGGTCGCCGGAATACCGGCGCGGGTCACCTCGGTTATATCGGGTTTTGAGACGGTAGACACCGAGCGGAGGACAAAATCTTTGTCTGCACCAAGACTGAGAAGCGCTCCAAGGATCATATCGCCTGCAGCGCCAAAACGGGGATCAAGTACCAGAATACGCATAGAGTATATATGTATTATACCCCGGGTCTGAATAATTATCGCCTTAAGCACGAAGAGGATCTGTCCGGGGAAAAGTTTGATGAGGGGGAGCTTGTTCAGAGAACATGAGATCAGACCGATATTCAGGAGTGTATGTTATCCTCCATGATCTCGGTGCTTCGCACCTCTCACTGTCGCAAGGCCTTCAGCCTTGCTTATGATCTCGGTGCTTCGCACCTCTCACTGTCGCAAGGCCTTCAGCCTTGCTTATGATCTCGGTGCTTCGCACCTCTCACTGTCGCAAGGCCTTCAGCCTTGCTCATGATCTCGGTGCTTCGCACCTCTCACTGTCGCAAGGCCTTCAGCCTTGCTCATGATCTCGGTGCTTCGCACCTCTCACTGTCGCAAGGCCTTCAGCCTTGCT
>LMVO01000024.1 GCA_002287215.1 Methanocorpusculum parvum | reverse complement strand
CCGGCTGCGCCGTCGATCCGCCTCCGCTGAGGCCGCCCCTTCGGGTCAGCCCGCAGTCGCAAATCAGAGATTTGCTTGGCTAAGGGCGAGCCTATCGGCTCACCCCGCCACCGCGCGGTCAGGGGTTTATATTGCGTTAAATCATAGATTGATTATATGTTCGGAGATACCCGGACAGGAGGTCAGATATGATGAATGATATTCCCAAAACACTTCTGGAACAACCAAAGCCGCTCTTTTTCAAAAAAAATGTATATTCAGGCAGGCTCTATACAAATGGGAAAGAAAATCGGAAAAACCAGCTTGAGCTGATGAAGGAAGGTGAGATAATAGAAGAGAGGCTCCTGCGCTCCTGGGGCCTGCTCGATGAAGTGACCTATCTGAAAGCGTTGGTCAGGGTTCTTGAGGGAGATCTCGCAAAAACAGAGAAGAGGCTGACAGGTTTTCTTTCGGAGCTTGGGGCGGATGTATGAGCGGAAAGGGTCTCGCCCCTGCCGAGGAGCTATCTGAGTTTCTGTTGTATAATACGGACGGGGGGAATACGCGTGTTCAGGTTCGACTGTATGAGGGGTCGGTGTGGCTATCTCAGCGTTTGATTGCTGATTTGTATGATAGGTCGCCAAAGACGGTGAGTGAACATATTGCGAATATTTTCGAGGAGGGTGAGCTTGAGCCGGAGAGAGTCACCCGGGTTTTTGATGTGGAGCAGGATGAGGGCGGGCGGTCGGTCGTCCGTTCGATCGTCTGCTATAATCTGGAGATGATTTTGGCGGTAGGATATCGTGCGAGGTCTGCCCGCGGGACGCAGTTTAGGAAGTGGGCAACGAAGCTTTTGCAGGAGTATGTGGTGAAAGGGTTTGTTCTTGATGATGAGCGTTTAAAGGAGCCCGCAGGGTTTGGCCAGGATTATTTCGATGAGCTGCTTGAGCGGATTCGTGCGATTCGTGCGTCAGAGAAGCGGTTGTATCTGAAGGTTCGGGATATTTACGCGCTGAGTGTGGATTATGATAAGAATCATCCTGCTGCGAAGAAGTTTTTTGCAGCGGTGCAGAATAAGATCCATTTTGCGGTTCACGGTCATACGGCGGCGGAGATCATGGTTTTGCGGGCGAATGCCGATCTGCCGCATATGGGGCTTTCGACATGGAAGGAGAGTCCAAACGGGAAGATTCGTCTGGCTGATGTTTTGACGGCGAAGAATTATCTTTCGAGCGAGGAGATCACGACGATGAATTCACTGGTGAATCAGTTTCTGGAGTATGCGGAGCAGCAGGCACGTTCCAGGAAGGTTATGACGATGCATGACTGGGAGGTGAAGCTGGAGGCGATTCTTCGGCTGAATGATATGAGTATTCTTACGAGTGCCGGGAAGGTTTCGATGGAGCGGGCGAAGAGTAAGGCATCCCGGGAGTTCGAGGTGTTCGAGGCACGGGAGCTGGAGCGGGAAACTGCGCAGGATGAAGATGAGTTGGAAGATGTGCTAAAAAAGCTAGTATATATCCCTAAATCTGATTCCAGCAAAGATAGTGAGTGTAATGAAAATAGATAATCTTTTAAATGAAATCCCAACTGTCCGGTTTAACCGGATAGTTCGAAGTCAGATATTTGGCATGGAGGTGGGATTTTTGGCCGGGCGGGAATACCGCGAAAATTTCGTTTGAATCAGTAAAATGGAGAGTATCACATCAGTTTGTTGACGTCAACAATATGATACCCGCGGACAAAATGCCCGAGTCGGAGAGCAAAGCGAAGCATAATGATTCGCGGTGGAATTCTCATGCGTCCGCACGTATGCCGTACATGAAACCGAAGTACATCCAAAAAATCCCGCTTAAACAAATTCGATCCTGTTCACCGGGAAGGGGGGTTCGCAAATCAAAGATTTGCTCTCCGACTCGGGTCTTCGACCCTCGCTTGTTCTCAAGTCTGTCGACTTGATCGCAAACATTCTGTTTGCTCAGCTAAGATCGCCGGCTGCGCCGTCGATCCGCCTCCGCTGAGGCCGCCCCTTCGGGTCAGCCCGCTCGCAAACCTTCGGTTTGCTCTCCGACTCGGGTCTTCGACCCTCGCTTGTTCACAAGTCTATCGACTTGCTCTCCGCTTCGGGCTTCAAGCCCTCGCTTGTTCGCAAATCAAAGATTTGCTCGCAAGGCAAAGCCTTGGTCGCAAGTTTCCTTCGAAAACTTGCTCCGCTAAGATTGCCGGCTGCACCGTCAATCCGCCTCGGCCGAGGCCGCCCCTGCGGGGCAGCCCGCCTTAATCGCAAACCTACGGTTTGCTTCGCTGAGGGCGAGCCTAACGGCTCACCCCGCCTTCGCTTGTCATATTTAAGATCTGGTCTTCATCAATTGTTGAATCTCTTCCTGAAGTGCCCCTAACTTTTCAAGAATTTCCTCAAAATCCAAAACATCCCCGTACATCATACTCTGCATACGGGAATAATCAGACTTTAGAGCCGCCATATGAACATCCGAAGGCAGCAGCCGGATCTCACCAGCGAAAACCTGCTCATAGTTTGCCCATGAAAGAGGATAAAATTTCATTTTGAATTTAGTTACCATCTCTAATAGATCCAGATCGGCAAATGCCTTGGCTTTTACCTTCGAATCTCCCATTTTCACGACATCATAATAATGACGTGAATATCGTAAGGGAACCGGCTTTCCTTTTGGAAGATTTGCCACGCTATGAAGGATAAGGATCTTTTCCCAGAACGTCCGTTCCGGATGCACGGTTAGAACATCGGTTGACTTTTGCCCAAAGAGATTCGGATATTTTTCGGCAGAATACGGCTGGATCGTCTCCCAGCCGGATGGAGTGCATGCAGCAAGAGGCCCTATCTCCAGACGGATCTCCTGAAGGATAGATGCATCGGAAAAACCATGTGGATACCTGAAGGTTATTGTCTGTTTATCGTCAGCCAGGACCCCCATATCGACAGAAATGCCAAGTTCCTCCGATAGATCATTTGTGATCTGCGGGAGAAATATATCCTTGAGAAACTCTTCGGCACGGTGATTTGCCTCTTTGTTAAAGTGATCCTGCTGATTCTTTGTCCGATCCTTCCAGGGTTCGTCTTTATCATAATCCAGAATACACCAGTCAAGGATCAGATCGATATCTTCAGAAAAACGATCGATCAGCCCGTATGCTTTTGATAAGCTCGTGCCTCCTTTGAATGTCAGAGTATTTTTCCAGGGGCAGTCGTGAAAAAGATAATCCAGCATCCAGCAGACCCAGAAGTCTTTCTCAATAATCGCCTCATTGATCCCCATCTTGTCAGCAGTGTTCCTGAATAATGCTTCACGATCTTCTGCCGGACGTTTTGCAATATTTTTCATGGTTCTTTAGGCACATATCTTTCTGATCGTTCCGGAGATCCAGGCAGATGAGCGTTTTGTATCCTCCAATAAGGATTCTTTTTCATTCAGCGTGAGCATATCGGAGAATTGTTTGATGAATGTATCATTCATGTTATCCCTGCCGATCGCTTTCAATGCCTGAATGATCAGTGCGGATTTTGCTGAAAGATTCGTGATGTCTTTATTTGAGGTATGCTTGAATTGTATCGTAACATTTCCGTATGCGTATTTTTTGTAGGGGCCGTCAGAAGCATACGTCCATGAAGCAGGGACTTGGGTGGAGATCCCGAGCATATTCAGGGCAGCATCTTCATAGGGGACAATGGTCCAGCCAAAATTGCGTGCAAGCGCTTTTGCTATCTCATGAGGTGAGGGAGCGATGTATTCATCAAGGAATGCATTGTAGATGGGATATTCGTATATTCCCCGCATGATCCGGCGAATCGTTTTGTCTTGAACTAGCCGTGATAATACTTTTTTTATCGTGGGGGTCGGGGAGATGTCGGCAAAATCAGAGATGACGAATATTGTGCCTCTCTTTGATGTGGTTATTCTCTCCCGGATTTTTTCATGATAGGTATCATTATACATATTATAGTATGTATCATTATGTCACTAAAAGTATATAGTATTGGTGACAAAATCAGGTTCATCATCTGGGGTGGGAGAGGGAGAAGGGGGGGCGCAAATCAAAGATTTGCTCTCCGCTTCGGGCTTCAAGCCCTCGCTTGTTCACAAGACAAAGCCGGTATACTCGTTCACCCAATCAGCACGGCACATATTTGAGCTGCGTAAAAACCGTTAGACAACCCGTAACTGTATAGATGATCTTACCGCCAGATAGCAGACTGGCTGCTATTTACGGTGACATTTACCGTGACATTTACCGTGACATGTATTGGTTTTTTTGCCCCGGCATATTGATGAGAATCTCCCAATGACCGGATTTAGCAGAACCAATACGCTGAATAGCGCCCTTTTCCTTCAACTCCGCCAATAACCTCTTTGCATGACGTAAAGACACATCAAGATTTTCGGCTATCCTTTCTCCCGTAATGGCAGGATTAAACGCAATAAGTTCCAACACTTTCTCTTCCGAAGGAGATAACATAACACGGGGGTGGATAAAGGAAGATACGGCAGTATCCTGCACAGAATAATTCTTATTTGGCAGCGTAACACGGAAATAGGAAGATTCAGAATAGAATGCCGGTTTAACCTCAACATCGTTGTATCCATCAATTATTCTGCTAAGACCGCTGCCGCGCCTCTCCATTATACGCAGTCGGCCAAACACATCAGAGATGATCATATTTCTCCTCATCGACGGGATCGTGGAAACATCAAGTGCCTGAATTTTGGAACCATCCGGCATTCCTCCCGGAGAAGTAATCTCAACCCGGTCCGGATACATATCAATATGTATTTCTGAACCGATGATCTGATAGTCCCGATGTATAATGGCGTTGATCAGAGCTTCGCGAACTGAAGAATGAGGATAATCTTCATGCTCATCACGCTGCATTTTACTAACGCCCCATGATTTTCTAGAATTATTCTTAATGAACACTTCTGCATTCTCAAGAAGAGAGAGAAGATTTCCCTCATACTCTTTGTCATCCAAAGCATCTTCCCCAACGGTTCCTTTTGTGAGATGTTTCCACCGGGTGCAGAATATGCGTGACTGGCTGACAATATACTGGTCGCAAAGCAATGCTCCGGCATACGTCAGCCGCCCGTCAGATAAAATGAGACCAAATGAAGCCAGGTCACGATCTGTTATTTCAGGTTCATTCAGCCTGTTTTTGAATGTGGCTTTAAGATAGGTGAAACTTACATCAGAGAGTTTCTATGGACTTGGCAGTGCGTCAAAGGTCATATTCTGACCTTTCAATATGAGAGAATTCAAAATATGCTGAGGGGCAGCGATGGATTCATCACCTGAACAGATACTCCCGCCGCGGGCCGACTCGTAAGGCAAAGCCTTGCTCGCAAATCAGAGATTTGCTCCGCTAAGCCCGGTCCTATGGACCGGCCCGCCTCAGCTAAGATCGCCGGCTGCGCCGTCGATCTGCCTCAGCTAAGGGATCTAAGGCCCCGCCTCGACAGTTCTATCTGTTCAGAGTCTCCGTGAAAAAAATGCTGCTCTACGGATAATGGTCCCGGATAAAAAGATTGGAGATCTCCTCATTTAAGACTAAACAGAATCTCGACTTTTCTTCCAGAGGCTCGACAAGATTCCGGCGGACCCATGAAAACAGCGCCGCATCCATTTTATCTCTGTTCAAAACCATATATTCGCCCCCGATCTTTCCAAAGATCAATCCAGGAGGAGATTTATGATAAGAATTGTCATAGACCAATGCTTCATCCGCCAGATCAAGCATATCCGGCAGCAGCTTCACCGACCGTTCATACCTGCTGCGTATCTTCTCTTCGGGAACACCGTGTCCTCCCTGTGCAGCACGCATCTGCACACGTTCCACATTTATGGCCGGATCGATCGTTGTCACATACACCAGTATAACGAAATACCCCAGTTCCTTTGCTTCTCTAATAACATCCATTCTTCCCGGATGAGAAAAAACCGTCTCCCATTTAATGTTGTGATGCCCGTCCCTCAATGCCTTCGTGCGCCATGCATTTGTCCCGTGCCATGCAGCCAGATCCTTCTCTCTGCCTTCCGGCATAGCTTTAACGACAGGATCCAATTTGGCATAATAGTCCGCATTGATATATAATGCATCATCCGAATCATAAAAGCTGAATGGAGATGCTGCAAAATTCCCGATCACAGTGGATTTGCCCGACCCGTTCGGTCCTGCAAAAATGAAAAAATAGTTCATGAATTGTTCAAATTAAGCACATCAGCAGTTTTTTGCGTCATCTTCATTAAAACTGCATCTATTGTATGATAATCTGTGCTGAAGGTCATATTCTCCTGAGATATCGCTGCACAGATTCCCAAAGACGCTCTGGATAGCTGCGGCTTTGTGATACATACCACCCGTGCTGCGTGTGTATCCTCCAAACCTGCAGATCCGCCTGTATCACCGGTGCCCCGCTTTGGGACTGCATCATGTACTGTCATTTTGAGATTTTTATCCGTGATTTCATATATTCTGCGGGATGCTTTACCTCTTCGTATCATATGCTGCACCTCCTGATCTATATGTATTCATTAAGATTCAAACTCACATATATCTTTTGCCTGAACTCTGCAGGAGTTGCACGTAAAAAAATCGTAGTATCTTTCATCTTTGATCAAACACGTTTGTACATAGTTTATTATTTCCATTAAAAGCATGCCCTGCCTGAGGCAGGCAAAACCTCATTACCATCCACCGACAAAGTACCATATACCTGTATCATGTCCGAATACGCAAGCATCAAAAAGGAGGTACTCACGAAATTAGAGGCAAACCTTCCGGAGATACGCGAGCGTTTCGGGATTGAAACAATAGGAATATTCGGCTCGGTGAGTCGGGAAGAAGACACGCCCGACTCAGATGTCGATGTATTGTATGCATTCAAAACAGGCGGTGTTCCTCTTCGGGAATTTTTCGCCTTCAAACAGTATCTGGAAAATCTGTTTGGAAGAACGGTCGATTTAGTTCCCGTACGATGGCTGGCACCGTCACTTCGCCCCTACATAGAACGCGATATGATACTGTTTGAAGCAAAAAAGGCAGAGGCATGAAATCCGAGTATATCTATCTGGACCACATGCTTCAGCGCTGTGAAAAAATACGAAAAATTACCAGTCGGTGAAAAAAGAGGCATTCTTTCTGGATGAAGACAAACTGGATCTTGTTGTCCATTCTCTGGAGATCATCGGAGAGGCAACCACGCATATTTCCGAGGAGTTCAAAAAGGAACATGATGAAATACCCTGGCAGGAGATCAAGGATTTTCGAAACGTTATGTTCCATCAGTATTTTCGCATAGATCCTGAGGTAGTTTGGACCGTCGCAAATACAGATATTGAAGATCTCTATGTATTCCTGATCAGGATCCTGAATAGAGATAAGAAGTAAGCTGCCTAAGGGCTAATAACTGTCATTTTCGCGAACATCACTGTTGAATAACCAAAAAAACGCATCCTCGCAGTATTGCTTATTATCTCATCTGTCTGGTTTTGACAGCACGATCAAGCTGCATATGCTGGTGAATACGGCTAATGAGATAGTCGGTTATGATGAAGGACTTCTGCTAAGAGCAAAAATACGCAGTATGGAATTTTATGACCTCATACCAAAAATGATATCAATATTTGGTATGATCCTGATTTTGCAAAATTCACCACAGGATTTCTGGAGGATGAAACGATTCTCTTCAGATCACAAAGACACCCCTGACGCGAAGGCTTCGCCCCACTCGTAAGACAAAGCCGGCATGCCCGTTCACCAAATCCGCATGGCAAATATTTGAGCTGCGTACAAACCGTTAGACAATCCGTACCCGTATAGATGATCTTACCGCCAGATAGCAGATTGGCCAATATTTACCGTGACATTTACGGTGACATGTATTATTGTTTTATTGTTTTTGCTCTGGCATATTGGAAACAAATAGCGACCCCGGCAAAAGAGGACATCTCCACCGCGGGCCGACTCGCAAGGCAAAGCCTTGCTCCGCTGAGGCCGCCACTACGTGGCAGCCCGCCTCAGCTGAGGGACCTAAAGGTCCCCGCCTCTAAACGGAGAACCAATCGTATCGACCATTCCATGACAGCAAAACCTATTATCTTCCCCTTCCCATTATCAGATACGATCATGCAGGCGATAGATGGCGACAAAAAACGGACACAGATGCCCGTTTACCCAAAAACAAAACAGCGCATCCTCTCTCGTAAACGTGAACATCAGACCTACGACGATGTGCTTAATATTCTCCTGGATACCGTAGAGATTGGAGACAAAGGAGAAGAGTATGGCGTTATATTTCTCCAATCAGTATTCATTGGCGAAGAGATCAAAAAGCTGAAAAAACCCTTGCCGTTAACATTGAATATTGCAGAAAACGGCTATATCCAACTGACAAATACAGAATACTCGATCCTTGTTTCATCTCCAAACGTCAAAGAGGCTATTGAAGAAGCGCAACTACAGTTTTCTGATGGATTCGAATTATTCAACAACCCTGCTCTGAACCTCTCTCCAGCTGCAAAGGCCCGCGGCGAACGCTTTAAAGATGCCGTGTGGATGTGATCTCATGGCAGTATTGAAGGCAGAGACAGTAAAGAAAGCTATGAAGAGAAAGGGTTTCATCATGGAAGCCGGCAGGCAGAAGCATCCGCGATATTACTTTGAGGATAATGGGGAAATTGCCGCTGTAAAAACTCACATGAGTCATAATGATCAGGAACTCACTGATTTCCTTCAGGCACAGATGGCAGCTCAGCTTCACATCTCCAAAGCGGATTTCCTTGAGATGATTTCATGTAAAATTGAGCATGAGGGGATTGCAAATATCTACCGCGAAAAGGGATTGCTTTAATCCCTTAACACATAGTGAATATCCGAATCATCATGCGCATCGCATCTCCGGCCCGCGTTCGCAAACCTACGGTTTGCTCTCCGCTTCGGGCTTCCAGCCCTCGCTTGTTCGCAAATCAAAGATTTGATCGCAAACCTTCGGTTTGCTTAGCTGAGGTTGTCTGCTTCGCATCCAACCCGCCTCCGCTGAGGCCGCCACTACGTGGCAGCCCGCTCGCAAACCTTCGGTTTGCT